>NZ_DALZEG010000012.1:5150-65384 GCF_031979465.1 Moraxella sp. CTOTU46934 | reverse complement strand
GTTTAGTTACCTATAAGACGACGTTTAGTTACCTATAAGACGACGTTTAGTTACCTATAAGACGACGTTTAGTTACCCATAAGACGACGTTTAGTTACCTTAAATAAAGATATCTAAATATATATTATTAGACGACATTTAGTTACCTTAAAATTTTTAAAATAATAGGACGACAAATTGTTACCTCAGGATTGATTCAGATAAATTTATTATAAGACGACATTTTATTACCAATTTAATTCCTAATGATTCATATAAAACGCATAATATATCTGTTGCGTTTAAACGACATAAAAAATATAATCGTCTTAAATAAGTTTTTAAAATAAACTCAAATGTCTAAATCTTCAACTCAAAAAGATATAGTCGTTAAGTCTAATAGACTTAATTCTGCACTTCAAAATTTAAGCCTAGCTGAAATACGAATTATCCAATTAGCGATTGTAGATGCTCGTGAAAGTGGAAAAGGTCTAGATCCATCTACGCCTTTAACAATTAGTGCGTCACGCTATGTAGAGGTATTTGAAACTACGCGACAAAATGCCTATATGAGGATTAAAGAAACTGAAGAGACATTGTTTAATCGCCGATTTAGCTTTATTGATGAAGATGGTCTACTGGTAAAAAGTCGTTGGTTGTCTCAAGTGCGGTATTTAGATAACCAAGGTGAAATTGAATTATCTTTTACGCCAGCGGTAGTCAAGGGAATTAGCAGAATTGATGGTGCAGTTGATTTTTTTACTCAGTATTCTTTACAACAAACATCTGGTTTGGATAGCGCTTATTCAACTCGGTTATATGAATTACTTGTTCAATGGAAAGCGGCAAAAAAGACCCCTTTATTTGAATTAGAAACATTTAGAGCGCAGTTAGGATTGCAAGAAAACGAATATGCTAGGATGTTTGATTTTAAAAAACGTGTCTTAGATATGGCGGTTAATGAAATTAATAAAGTGACTGACTTAAAAGTGTCCTACCAACAAATTAAAGAGGGACGGAGTATCATAGGATTTATTTTTACGGTAACTTTAAAAAATAAAGAAGCACCATTAAAGGATGTAAAACGTGATACCAATACCCTCGATATGTTCGTGCCAATGACCGATAGTCAGCGTTACCATTTTGCAAAAAAGTTATCCAAGCTTCATGAATTATCTTACCTTGCTAAAGGGGAGGCAGGTCGAAACTATGACGTGTTTGCCGAACAAATTGCCAATGAGCTTTCAGATCCTGAGCGAGTTAAGTTTTATGAAAAGTACTTAGTGCAAGTAGGATTTAAAAAATCAATTTGAAATTTAGGATTAATGAAATTAGCATAGTCATACCAATTATCAATATGACGACCCTATTATGACCGTCACCATCCTTCACCGACTCGAAGCCCAAAGCTACCAACCCATTCCTTTGTTTTTAGAAGCCATTCCAGCAGGATTTCCCTCACCTGCTGAAGGGTATGTTGAAGAATGTGTGGATTTAAATGACTTGTGTATCGATCATCCTAATGCCACTTTCTTAGTCAGAGTCGATGGGTTGTCGATGATTGATGCCGGTATCTATCCCAATGACTTGCTGGTGGTGGATCGGAGTCTTGAGCCCCAACATGGCGACATTATCGTCGCTCGCTTATTTAACGAATTCACTGTTAAAGAGCTCAATCTTTATCCTTATCCAAGTTTAATTGCCCATAACGAATCCTTTGAAGACATTACCTTAGTCGGTGAAATTGACTTTGAAGTATTTGGTGTGGTCACTAATGTCATTCGCCCCATTGGTCGCGGCACTAAACGTCCTACCTACAAGTAAGTTTTCATTTCATCTAATTTCTTATCGCTGTTTACAACTCACACGACGGTCATTGTCGTTTAGTCGTCATTTGTCATTTTGATGACTTGTCTTTTTGCCTAAACTAGTCTTAATTATTTTTGCCATTGTTATGAACCCTTATGTACGCCTTAATTGATTGCAATAGCTTTTATGCGTCTTGCGAAAAGCTGTTTCGTCCTGATTTAAAACGTCGACCGGTCGTGGTGTTATCTAATAACGATGGCTGTGTGGTGGCTAGATCGGCTGAAGCGAAGGCATTAGGGATTAAGATGGGCATCCCTTACTTTCAGATCAAAGACTTTCTACAGCAGCATCGTGTTGCAGTATTTAGCTCCAATTACGCCTTGTATGCTGATATGTCAGCGCGGGTGATGAATACACTTGAACAGCTGTGTCCTGACGTGGAAGTGTATTCCATTGATGAAGCGTTTTTATACCTAGGTCGCTATCCAGCGGCGCTTAACGATTTAACAGCTTACGCCAAGCTCATTAAAACTACCGTTGAGCGTCATACTGGCATTCCAGTAGGGGTTGGGGTAGGGAAGACCAAGACCTTGGCGAAACTGGCCAATTACGCCGCTAAAAAGTATCCAGCGACGCAAGGGATTTGTGTGTTAGACAAGGAAAGCTGGATTGAGCGGCTGATGGCTATCACACCGGTTGAAGAGGTATGGGGGATTGGTCGTCAGCATACCAAAAAGCTTCACAGTCTAGGTATTACCACGGTTGAGCAGTTTGCCGCGATGCCACATAGCTTAGTGCGTCAGCATTTTAGTGTGGTCATGGAGCGGACCAATTTAGAATTGAATGGGGTGATGTGTTTAGGTTTAGAAGCGGCAATGGCTAAACAAGAGATTGTGTCATCGCGTTCGTTTTCTAAAAAAATCAGCGAACTTGAAGATTTAAGCCAAGCGGTGATGGGTCATGTGTCTAAAGCGGCCGTTAAACTGCGTAAGCAGCAAAGCGTGTGTAAGATACTGGTGGTGTTTGCCAAGACCAGTGCCTTTAACCCCAATGAGCCTTACCAAAGTATTCGTGGTCAATATCAGTTTATTAATGCCACCTGTGATACCCGGGTGATGATTGCTGGCGCTAGACAAGTACTAGAGCGGATTTATAAACCTAATTTAAAGTATGCCAAAGCCGGTGTCATGCTGTGTGCGATTCAAGATCAGGCTACCATCGTTGATGATTTGTTTGAGAAGCCTGACCTCTTAAAACAGCAGCAATCACAAAAGCTAATGGCAATGATGGATGCCATTAATCAGCAGATGGCGCACCAGAGCAAAGCTCAAGCCAAAGGTTCATCTAAAGGCAATGGTGGCCGATTGTATATTGCCAGTACCGGCATAGCCAAGCAGCAAGACTGGCAGATGAATCGAGCGTTTTTAAGCCCAAGCTATACCACCAAACTGTCTGATTTATTAACTGTGCATTAATTTAACCAAGAGAATCCTGTATGTGTGCCAACTTTCAACCGATTACCCAAGCGCAAGCGTCACGCTTTACCAATCAGCAGTTAAGCTTTGACTTTAAAGACGATATCTATCCGGGTTACGAGGCACCGATACTATTTGCCAATATCGGTGACCCAGCAGAGTGGCGATCTGCGATGTTTGGTATGATTCCTAAATGGGCCAAAGACACCAGCTTTGCTAAACACACCTACAATGCGCGTAGTGAAACCGTTGCCGGTAAACCAAGCTTTAAACGCGCTTGGTATAACAACCAGTTTGCGCTCATTCCGGTGCAAACCATCTTTGAACCCAAATATATCGATGGTAAAGGTTAACATTATGGCATTGAACGCGAGGATGGTGAGCCCTTTACCGTAGCCGCTTTATATGAGATCGTTAAGGTAGGGGAGCAAATCGTTCGCTCCATGACCATGCTGACCATCAATGCCGATAATCATCCTTTCATGTCACAATTTCACAAGCCTGAAGATGAAAAACGCTCGATTGTGGTGATTGAACCTGAGCATCGCCAGGATTGGCTCAATATGCATCATGAGGACGCGTTTGAGCTACTTAAACCGATGGGTGCTGGGTATGTAGCAGAACATCGGCCAAAGCCGAAAAAACTGCTTAAAACGGCGCAAATGGATGTGTTTAATGGCTAGGGTAGCGGTTATATGACTGACTTACACCCATGATTGATTAATTTAATGACTTCAACCCCAATGACAGCAGACACTCAAGCCCAAATCGATGCCATCTTTAACCAAGTTGCCCAGTACAACCAACGGCACGATACCAGCAAACCCTTGTTCTTTGATACCGAAACCACCGGTGGCGGCAGGGAGGATCAAATCATTGAAATTGCGTTTTGTGATAGTGACCGAAATGTGATTATCGATACGCTGATCTATACCGATAGACCGTCTAGCCCAGGCGCATTTAAGGAGCATGGGATTTATCCTCATGAGCTGATAGGTAAACCTACCTTTATTGATATTCAACCGGCGATTTTACAATTGCTCAAAGGACGCACCTTGTATGCCTATAACGCAAACTTTGATATTCGTATGATGCGCCAATCGGGTCATAAACTTCCCTTGCAGCAAGTTGAGGTTAAATGCTTGTGCAAGCAGTTTACTGATTTTATCGGTCAGTACTCACCGTATTTTAAAGCCAATCGTTATTTTAGCCTAAGCAATCAATTTAGCAATGTGGTTAAAATCAATACTGAGACCAAGCAGCCATTATCGCCTCAACAGAAAACTGATTATGTTAATAGCCGTCCACAGAGTTTGGGCTGGTATAATGAGCTCAAAGATGAAGTTAAAACGCTGCCAAAAGAGCGCAAAAATGATAACGTACCAAGATTTAGAATGAGATAATGTGAGACAAGAAAGATTGGTATTTAACATAATGAATGATGGGCGAAGTTAAATTGAATTAAGTTCTAAGTCTAAAATATTCATAAAAACATTCAAAAATTTGTTTATTTCCTTTATTTGTGTTTGTATGGTCAGTACATAAAAACTTTAACCTATTTAATCAATTAGGAAAATTATGGCAACGACTTTTCATATAGCAGGTGTCAACGGTAGTATTGACGGCAATGGCGAACAAACTTTGGTGATGATACATGGTTGGCCCGATACCCAAGCACTGTGGCAAAACCAAGTGGCTTTCTTTAAAAATGACTATCGTTGCGTCACCTTTACGCTGCCTCTATTTGATGAGCCACAGGCTCGCCCCAAGGTGTTTTCATTAGAAGACATCATTGATACCATTCGTCAAGTGATTGACTATGTCAGCCCTGACAAGCCGGTGATATTGATGGTACATGATTGGGGTGCTATTTATGGCTATCAATATGTGGTACGTTATCCAAAGAAAGTCAGCCGCTTAATTGGCATTGATGTGAGTGATGCCTATAGTGAAGAGTTTAATGCTAGTTTAACGGTTAAAGATAAGCTGGTGATTGCAGGCTATCAGCTGCCATTAGTGATTGGTTTTCGTTTAAATGGTAGCATTGGTAATAAAATAGCCAGAACAGTAGGCAAAGTCCTAGGAGCACCTGCGGCATCTCAGACGATCCATGCGAATATGGGCTACCCTTATTATGTGGCGTGGACAAAGGCAAAGGGCGGTTTTAAAAACTTACAATCGATTAACTTTACCTGTCCTTACCTTTTCGTCTATGGCACACAAAAACCTACCATGTTTCACTCTGAAGCTTGGCTTGTTAAAATCAGGCAGCAACCTAACAATCAGGTGAGCGGGTTTAAGACATCACATTGGGTTACTGTCGATAAGCCCACACTGTTTAACCATACGGTATTAACATGGCTGCAACGACTTGACTGATGTATGCTGAAGAAAACGGAGGAATTTATAAGGTTATTTTTCATTAGAATTTACTTAATAATATTGAAAATGGAGTAGGCAACTAATTGATTTTAAAAATATTATTTTAACATAACAAGTATTGGGCAAGTTGAGTTTGAAGATGAATCAGTTAACAATAGTGCTGTCGTAATAGGATAAAATATACCTCCTTGAATGTAAAACAAGTCAGTGACTACGCTAAGTAAAACTGCACGGATGCTTACGATGCCTCACTAAACTTCTTAAGTATTTTGGTAAGCGCAAACCCACAGTTTAGTAGTGAAAACATTAAACGCAATTCATTTTACCTTGAAAAATCAGCGTTTGTCTGATTAGCTAAAAACTCTTATAGTGACGCTTCAAATTTTTTAACAAAAGCGAATCAACTATGAGCCAAATATTTGCGCAGGCAACCCCACGAACCCGAGCGCCATACCGTAACGATGTAGTAGGGTCGTTTTTACGCACTGACGTCCTAAAAAATGCCAAAATCGAATTGCAAACTGGCAAAATCAACCAAGCGGCATTTAACAAAATCCTAAAAGACGAAATTCAAAATCTTGTGAATCTACAAAAACGCCATGGACTGCACGCCGTGACCGATGGTGAATTTAGCCGTGTGTGGTGGCATTTAGATTTTTTAGCGGGGCTAGATGGCATTGAGATGATTAGCCTTGAAAAATTTCCTGTTGCGTTTAAGGGTGCGAAACCTAAGGGTAACACCATTGCCATTGTGGGTAAAATCGACTTTAGTGACGACCATCCCTTTGTCAAAGCCTATCAACTTTTAAAAGATTGTGCGGGTAATTACCCAACAAAATTCACCATCCCATCACCCAGTATGCTGCACTTATTGGCTTGTATACGTGATGAAAATTACCAGCCGATTGACCTTTACCAAGAAGAAAGCCAGCTATTTGATGACATTGCTAACGCATACATTAAAGCGTTAAACAAATTTTATGCGTTAGGTCTACGTAATTTACAACTTGATGACACAAGTTGGGGACAGTTTTGCTCGCTCGATAAACGAGCGGAATTTGAGGCTCGAGGTATTGATTTGGATAAAGTTGCTAAAAATTATGTGACGGTACTCAATCGTATTGTAGATGCCAAACCTGACGATATGCAAATTACCATGCATATTTGTCGTGGTAATTTTCGTTCAACTTGGTTCTCTGAAGGCGGTTATGCGCCTATTGCTGAGGTGTTGTTTGGTACCTGCAGAGTAGATGGTTTTTTCTTAGAATATGATAGTGAACGCGCGGGAGATTTTGCACCGTTACAACATATCAAAAATCAGCAAGTTGTACTAGGTCTAGTTACGTCAAAAACAGGCGACTTGGAAGACAAAAACGTTATTATTGAGCGGATTAAAGAAGCAGCCCAGTTTGTAGATATTAACCAGTTATGTATAAGCCCCCAATGTGGTTTTGCCTCAACCGAAGAAGGTAATATTTTGACTGAAGAAGCTCAATGGGCAAAACTCGATTTAATTAAAGAGATTGCTGATGAGGTATGGGGTAACTAGTGACCTCTGCTGTCAACAAGGGAGAAAAAAACTTGGTAGATTGATATTACTGTTATTTTCTTTGAATTTGACGATGGCTTCAGCTTTGAATGTTTAACTGTATTCTTTTCTTAGCCAGGGTAAACTTCTGTTTAGGTTGCTAGTTTACCAAATATTTCTCTGCGTTTTTTTCAGCATGCATCAATCAGATTTAGTTATGCCTACCAAACTTTAAATTAATTGAGTAGAACGCATTGCTTTACACAACAATACTTTATACTTTTTTATTGTCATGTTTAAATAAAACCGCTTAAAAACAATCTGATAATAAAAAAGGTACTTAACCTATGATAATGAATAAAAACGTGAATAATAAATGGTATGCTGACCCATTTTTTCAACAAGCCACCCACACAAGACAGATGTCACAAGGTCAAGCTCAGCTGCCTATTAAGTACTTTGATGTGTCAAGCCTGATTGCTTTTTTTATGGTGGATTATGACAAAGCAGTCAGTGTATTGGACAATCCAAAGTTAAAGGTTGCCAAGCTTATAGGCAATAAAGCGCTATTTAGTCTAGCTTTCTATGATTATCGTGAATTAACTGATGGTGAGCCTTATCACGAAGTTGCATCGAGTATGCTTGTCTATCCTGCAGACCAAGACACTCCTGCTCATCCATTGATGGAAATGACATTACCACCAGATCGACGCAATACCGGTATGTGGATTTGTGATTTACCGGTAACCACTGAAACTGCGTGTCGTGCAGGTAAAGAATTATGGGGCTACCCGAAATTCGTCACCGATATTGATTTTAATTTAAACGATAAGGATTTTAGTAGTTCTGTCAAACATCCAGAGAATCCTCAAACATCCATCTTGTCATTATCAGGTACGATCGGCGTCTCAGTTACCGCACCTTGGGCAGACTTAGTTTTATATTCAATGTTAAATGATGCGTTAATACGGGCAACCGCAGATACACGTACATTAAATGGCGCTAAAATTGCCACTAAAGGTAATCTTAAGCTAAGTGTTGATTCAACGAACAGTCACCCAATGACACAAAGGCTCAATAGCCTTGAGTTAAATGGCGCGACACCTTTTTCAGTCACCTTTACTGATAGCTTGCAATTGCGTTTAAATGAAGGCGTAATTTTTGATTGATAATTCGAACTTCAAAAACCTGCTTACAGGGTTCAGCACAGAAAGCGGAACAATAGCACGTTCAGGAATTTTGTCGGGTTTTATCCCCTTTTAAGACAAATACTTACTGACTTTGAGTATTGTTAAATCAATCTAGATCCCATCAGGTCGCTATATGTAAAGCGTATCACCAGATCGCAAAGCTTGAAGGCAGTTTTCTAGTTGAGGACGTTTATCTTTTACTGAGAAAATTTGCTCTTGAAAGATTTTTTCACAAACACAGTTGGTTAATGCGTCGAGTGATAAATTAAGGTGTTGGTCAAGCGTTGATGTGCGAGCATAGCCGATTTTCATAAGTGCCTTTGCGAATGTTTATAAAGCAAAATATAAGGCTTTATCATACGCTATTTAATAAATGAGTTGATATATAAAAAATCGCTATGATACCCATTAAAAATCAATGAAAATAAAATGTCTATTAAACCCTCGTTTTATAGACATTTTGAAATGACTTAAAAATACTCGATAAAATCCCTTACCGCTCTATTTTTTCCGTTTTCTGTGGTGACCCCTGATAGCTTTGAAAAGAATTAGCTTTTCTCAAGCTGAGCTATGCTTGCTTTAAGTAGCCTTAAAACCATGATTGGTGCATATTTAGAGGCGTCGTTTCAACTGGATCAAGAACGGCTAACCAGCTGTTAATTTTTGGCATTTCCCAACCAAAGAAATAATCACAAGCGGCTAATTTGCCATAGATAAAATCAGGAGAAGTTGAGTTTTCTAGCTTTTTATGGAGGACTACTGCTTGATCAAGCCATAACCAACCAACAATCATATGACCAAAAGCCTCTAAATAGTTAGCTGCATTCGCTAATCGTAATTCCACATCGGTTATAGCATGTAGTTTTGCAGTAACATCGAGAATCTGTTGCCATGCTTGACTTAAAGTTGCTACATGATTTTGCAATTGTGTAACCTTTCGAGCGTTAGCACAAGTCTCTTCAATTTTTATGCCTAAGAGCGTCATTGAAAGACCATTATTGATATATGTTTTACGTCCTAATAAGTCCAATGCCTGTACCCCGAATGTTCCTTCATGAATGGGATTTAGACGATTATCACGATAGAACTGTTCGACATTATACTCACGGGTATAACCGTAACCGCCATGCACTTGAATGGCTAAATCATTTGCAACTAGACCCCATTGTGATGACCAGCTTTTGACTACTGGGGTCAGTAAGTCAAGAAGTGCTAATGCTTGCTTTTGTTGCTCTTCCTCTTCCAGTGAGTTTATATCATCTACTAAACGAGATGCATATAAACATAATGCTAAGCCGCCAGATGCATAAGATTTTTGAGCCAACAACATTCGGCGAACATCTGCATGCTGGATAATTGGAATTTGTGCCGATGCAGGATTACGTTCATTGCGTGTCCGACCTTGCGCGCGTGTCTTTGCATAATCCAACGCATGCAGATAACCTGTATAGCCTAATGCCGCTGCCCCTAATCCAACTGAGATACGAGCCTCATTCATCATATGAAACATATAAGCAAGACCTTTACCAGGCTCACCAATCAACTCACCAATTGCCCCCGCCTCACCTTCTGGTGTAAAACGACCTTCACCAAAATTTAAAACCGTATTGACAGTACCACGATAACCCATTTTATGATTAATACCTGCCAAAACGACATCATTGCGCTCACTGGCCTGACCTTCTTTATTTAGTAATTTTTTTGGTACAGTAAATAAAGAAATCCCTTGTACACCTGGTAGGAGTTGACCATTTTCATCTGGGATTTTAGCAAGAACTAAATGCACAATATTTTCAGAAATATCGTGATCGCCACCCGAAATCCACATTTTATTGCCAAATAAACGGTAACGACCGTCGCTAGAAAGCACGGCACGTGTTCGAATGTCAGCAAGGCTAGAACCAGCCTGTGGCTCAGATAAACACATTGTTCCAAAGCATTTACCCGCTATCATAGCATCCACATAAGGTTTTACTTTTTCACGGTCACCATGTGCCATCAGTAAGTTAGCATTACCAATCGTTAAAAAAGCATAGCCTGTCGTCCCTGGATTAGCAGCCATCATATAAGCAACACCTGCCCGTTCAATTGAAGAAGGCAAACTCATTCCATTCCATTCAACAGGAAAAGCTGTCGCTATCAAACCTGCATCAGCAAATGCTTTTAATGCGACACCAACCTCTGGGTTAATGGTGACACGCTCTCCATCAAACACGGGCTCATTAACGTCATTTTTCTTATTATGCGTGGCAAAAAGGTCTGTTGCTAAACTTTCATAAACATCCAAAACCGACGCATATTCGAAACGCTCTTGTCCTGCAAAACGTGGGCGTTGACTAAGTTCATCAACTTTTAACCAGTCAAAAAGTAAGAATTCAACATCTTGACGCGAGAGTATCATTTCTTTGCTCATGCAATTCTCCAACTTATAGATTGATTAATATCAGCCATTCAGTAACCAGTGCTGGTTTAGCTTGATTTTCAATTTCAATAGAAACATCAAGAGTAAGCCGATACTGATTTATAGCCTTTTCGACAATACTTTCTAAACTAAAATACCCTCGACCCTACTACCACTAGAAACAGGAGTAAGAAAACGTAAATTATTTAACCCATAATTAACTGAGGAGGTCTGACCTTGTATTGCTGGCAACACCTTTTCAGCCATAGCTGATAGAAGCGACTTATTTTAAATAAAAAAGCTCCAGGGCTAAGAAAATTGATGATTAATATTAAATCGTTAAACCACCATCAACGACAATACATTCACCGTTGGTATAGCTAGCTGCATCAGAAACCAAATATAAAACTGTCCCCGCCATTTCATTTGGTTCAGCATGTCGACGTAATGGAATTTCTTTGATCCAGCTCTCATATGCGTCTTTATTCGCAAACAATGCACCAGCAAATTTGGTTTTAGTCAAACCAGGGAGTATAGCATTCACGCGGATGCCAAATTGACCACATTCTTTTGCAAAAGACTTGGTCATGTTTACGACAGCAGCTTTAGTAATGGAGTAAATACCTTGTAAATCACCAGGTTGTAAGGCGTTTACCGATGCCGTGTTAACAATTGCACCACCACCATGCTCTTTCATTAATTTGCCAGCTTCAACCGACATGAAAAAGTAGCCACGAATATTGACTTCAACTGTTTTATTATATGCCGATAGGTCAGTATCTAAAATATGACCATAATATGGATTCGCAGCCGCATTATTAACAAGAATATCTAAACGACCATGCTTTTTACGAATATGTTCAAATGTAGCTGAGATATCTTCCATTGATCCGACATGGCATGCCCATGCTTCTGCTTGCCCACCAGATTGGTTAATTTGCTGAGCGACAACTTGACAGTCCTCTACTTTTCGGCTCGATACTATGACATAAGCACCATACTCAGCCAATAATTTAGCAATTTCCTCACCAATCCCACGACTTGCACCAGTGACTAATGCGATTTTCCCTGTTAAATCAAATAGGTTTTTAGCCATTTTATCTTCCTTCCTTGTTTTTCCCTAGATATATTTATAATTTCCTGTTCCCTTAGCATACCTAAATCGCCACAATGAATACAATGAATTATTTAGATTGTTAATCATGAATAAAAAGGATTGTTTTTACTTAAAACTTAGTTCACACAAAATACTTTGTAATTTGCAATAGCCCCCGGATTCCTTATTTCCTATTTGTGAACCGTCCTGGTTTTATCGAAGACAGGTTTACTTGAGTCATGCAGCATAGCCTGACGTAATTAATGAACAATAGTAGGTATTTTCCGCATCCACTACGAGCATAGCTCTCTGTCTTGCACTCGGGCGAAGCAGTGCTCCGCTATTTCCTCGTTCAGGCGATACATATCCATTGGTAGAATGTAACCGTTCATGAAGGCGGTATAGACCCGGCCTGATTTAGTTTTAATGTAGGTAAAATCAGCGACCTGAGGAGCACTGCTCCGCAAGAGTCTTTTCTGGTTTAGCCTATCTGCAGTAAAGTTGCGTTTAACAAGGGGTCAGCACAGAATTCGGAGAAAATAGCACGCTAAGGAAATTTG
Source organism: Moraxella sp. CTOTU46934 (assembly GCF_031979465.1). Lineage (NCBI taxonomy): Bacteria > Pseudomonadati > Pseudomonadota > Gammaproteobacteria > Moraxellales > Moraxellaceae > Moraxella > Moraxella sp. CTOTU46934. The sequence continues at coordinate 52,964 of NZ_DALZEG010000012.1, read as the reverse complement.
TTTGGTCTTTTTATGGTTGAAAATACTGTCTATAAAACGATGGTTTTATAGACATTGTGTTTTAACCATTAAAAATCGATAAAACCCAATCGAAAGTGTTTAAATACTTGTGTAGTATTCAAAAAATATAAAACCAGAAATTTTAGCTTTTTAAACAAATTGCTATTTCTTAGACAATAAAAAGATTATTCAAATATCAATAACTTAAATTCAATATAAAATGCTTAGCGTGCTATTTTCTCCGAATTCTGTGCTGACCCCAGTATGTGCAGGATTAGGGATTGTATTACCGTGGTTCACGGCAATGATTTAAAATCGATGATGGCGCTAAAGTGCAATCGAATATACAAAGGTTTTATATTTCAATAATCTATTTACTTGGAAGATAAGTTTATGAAAAAATGTCTAAGAAGCTAATGTTTCTTAGACATTTCAACTGTATTAAATGCGTGGGTTAATGACCAAACACAATATTCACATCCTCAGATTTATCATGTACCCCAAAGCGGTCAACCAAGGTTTTGCTCGCTTCATTGAGGCCAATCACTTCGACATTCACGCCTTGCTTGCGGTATTTTAGTACCACTTTATCGAGTGCCGACACTGCTGTCACATCCCAAAAATGAGCATGGGTCAAATCAATACTCACTGCCTTAATCTGCGGATTGGTAAAATCAAACTGAGCCAAAAAATCATCAGCAGACGCAAAAAACACTTGCCCAATTACCGCATAACCCAAACTAGTCGCATCGCCTGTGGGCAATACTCGCACCGACAGATAACGACCGATTTTATTGGCAAAAAATAACGCCGACAACAATACACCCGCAAACACACCTAAGGCTAAATTATGGGTATAAACCACAATCGCCACCGTTACCAGCATCACCACATTAAAACCAACGGGGTGAGTTTTCAATTCTTTAATTGATTGCCAGTTAAACGTACCAATCGACACCATAATCATCACCGCCACCAACGCAGGCATGGCAATGATCTTGAGTAAATCGCTTAAAAACACCACCATCAATAGCAAAAATACCCCAGCCAAAAACGTCGATAATCGTGTACGACCGCCTGATTTGACGTTAATCACCGATTGCCCAATCATGGCACAGCCTGCCATACCGCCAAGTAAGCCGCTTGCGATATTGGCAATACCTTGACCTTGGCACTCTTGGTTTTTATCACTGTCGGTTTCGGTCATCTCATCCACGATGGTCGCTGTCATCAAAGATTCAAGCAAACCCACTGCCGCTAGGCTCAACGAATACGGCAAAATAATCATTAAAGTTTCAAGGTTTAAAGGAATATCAGGCAACAAAAATACAGGTAGCGTATCAGGTAATTGCCCCATATCGCCCACTGTCCGCACCTCAATGCCCATAAAATAAGTAAGCGCGGTTAAAGTCACAATAGTCACGAGCGGCGAGGGAATCAGCGAGCCAATTTTTGGAATACGGGGAAATAAATAAATAATTAAAAGCCCAGCGACTACAAGGGCATAAGTGTGCCATGTGGTATTAGTCAGCTCCGGCAGTTGTGCCATAAAAATCAAAATCGCCAACGCATTGACAAAGCCTATTACCACGGCTCGGGCGACGAACCGCATCAGCGAGCCAAGTTTCAGCCAACCTGCGATGATTTGGAACACCCCTGTCAAAATCGTGGCAGCCAGCAAATATTGCAACCCGTGTTCTTTCACCAATGTCACCATGACCAGTGCCATTGCCCCTGTCGCCGCCGAAATCATAGCAGGACGACCACCAACAAAGCTAATCACCACGGCGATACAAAACGACGCATACAGCCCAATTTTGGGGTCAACGCCTGCAATAATTGAAAAGGCAATCGCTTCGGGAATCAAGGCAAGTGCCACGACCAAACCCGATAGCACATCGCCACGGACATTAGAAAACCAGTGTTGTTTGATAGTCGCCACAGAAAAAGTGGCTGGATTAAAAAAATGTGTCATAACTTACCCATTGCAAAATAACCCATACGTTAGCAACGGGCGTCAATCACCACCTGCTAAATACAAGAAAACGTATGTAAGTTATTCATGAAAAAAGAAAACGCCCAAAAAAGTCCGCCTGCAACTACAGGAGAACTGAAACAAGTAGGTAAGTGAACTACTAGATTGGACGAATCATCAGGTAAGCCTTTTTAAGGTTAGTAAGGATATGGCATTGATAAATTGATAAATAGTCATCATGCCTAAGTAGAAGTGGCGTCAGCGTATCAAAAATTGCTGCATAAATCAACGCCACATAGCATGATTAAAGTGGGCATTTGATGGGTGAACCCTGATAAAGCCCCCCCACGTTATGGTTGATTGGGCGGAATCACTTCGCCATCTTCTTTCACAAACGGCTCGGTGAGTGGTTTATCTAACAAGTCAAGCACCACTTCAGACGGGCGACATAGCTTTACGCCTTTATCACTGACCACAATCGGACGATTAATCAAAATCGGCTCAGCCAGCATATGTTGGATAATGTCATCATCGCTTAAATCTAGATTTTCTAAGCCACGCTCAGCAAACGGCGGCACATTGGTACGCAATAACTGTCTTGGCATCATCGCCATTTGCTCAAGTAATTCTCGCAGTTTTGCTTCGCTAGGTGGTGTTTCAAGGTAATAGATAATATTCGGCTCACCATTTACGTGACGAATTAACGCTAAAGTATTGCGAGACGTGCCGCAATTGGGGTTATGATAAATGGTAATATCTTGCATGATAATTTCCTAAAATTGTGTTTATAGACTGGTTTGATTGACTCGTTGCATGAGTTCCTCGGCACTTTCAACTCGCTCAGAGTAGCGATTGACTAAATACTCTTTGTAATCACGGGTGAGTAGGGTAAATTTCATCAGCTCTTCGACCACATCGACAATGCGTAGAAAGTACCCCGATGGCTTCATCCTATCGTTTTCATCAAATTCCAAAAACGCTTTGGCGACTGACGACTGGTTAGGAATCGTAAGCATCCGCATCCACCGCCCCAAAATCCGCATTTGATTGACCGCGTTAAACGATTGTGACCCGCCAGAGACTTGCATCACGGCTAAGGTTTTACCTTGGGTCGGACGCACTGCACCCAGTGATAGGGGAATCCAGTCGATTTGGGTTTTCATGACGCCGGTCATCGCCCCATGACGCTCAGGGCTACACCAAATCATGCCTTCACACCAATTGACTAATTCGTAGAGCTCTTGGACTTTGGGGTGCTGACTATCCGCATCATCAACCAGTGGCAATCCTGCTGGGTTATAAATCTTAACCTCAGCACCCATTGCTGTGAGTAAACGGGCACACTCTTCAATCACCAACCGACTAAAGGAACGCTCACGCAGCGAGCCATACAGCAATAAAAACTTGGGCGCTGTTGTCGATAAATCGCCCTTAAAATCTTGCACAGTGGGACGATGAAATTGTGATTCATCAAGCTGTGGTATCGATAAATCTTTGACGGTTAATGTCTCAGGGTTGATATCGGTGTGTTTTTGCATGCTTGTCATAATTCATGCCTTTACCAGTTGTTGTAATGCCTCTAGCTGTTCTGCCTTGCGGCGTTTGGCAATGTCGATCAGTTTCTCAACTCGTTGCTCAATTTCACCAATGGTTGTCAAAAAAGCTTGGCGTTTTTGTTCATCGCTGCCGTCAAGTTTGGATGGGTCGGACAAGCCCCAATGGACAACTTTCGCCTGCGGCTTGGTCACACACCGTAATGACCACATCAGGCACAAAGCTGTCACCGTTGTCATCGGTTAGGCTGTCCCAAGATTGACTGGTTAAGCCTGCCGTGTCATAGCCCATTTCACTTAGATATTTGATGGATAAGGGATGCACTTTGCCACTTGGCTGACTGCCCGCGCTCATCGCATTGATGATACCTTGGGCATTTTGTCGGGTGATGGCTTCCGATAAGATACTGCGACAGCGGTTATGGGTACAAATATATAAGATATTCATGGTTATTCGGTATCCGCTACAATCGTGGTTTGTTCAGCAATGTCTTTGACCTGTTTGGTGAGGGCTAATTTATCCAGTTTTTCAATCGGTAAACTGTCTAACAAGCGAATACGGTTAACGAACTGATGCTGTACTTGGCTAAATGCCCGTTGTTGCTCTGTCTCATCGGTAATCGTTGACGGGTCAGCCATGCCCCAATGTGCCGTCACAGGTTGTCCTGGCCATACGGGGCACGCCTCACCTCGGGATTGATCACAAACCGTAATAATAAAATCCATCACAGGGGCGTCAGGTTGGGTAAACTCCAGCATATCTTTACTGCGCAAACTGTCTGTGTCGTAGCCTTGCGCCTTTAAATGCTCAATAGTTTTTGGGTGGACACCGTTGCCGTCTGGGTTACTACCCGCACTGTAAGCGGTAAATTTTTCAGGCAAAATGGTATTGGTAATCGCTTCAGCAATGATACTGCGACAGCGGTTATGACTACAAATAAATAGAATGTTATAAGGCGGTTTGTTGGTCATGGTTTTTTTCTCTTATGGATGAATAAATAATACTAATGAAAATTCATGATAAATTGATTACATTGACTGATGATGAAACGTTCGCTAAAAGCAGGGTGTTTGACCAAACTAATTGATTAAACTTAACCACCCTACCAAGGCGACCAAGGTTGCCAATAGTACGGGGATAGTTAAAATCATCCCGACTTTAAAATAGTAACCCCAGCTTACCTTAATATTTTTAGTCGCCAACACATGCAACCAAAGCAGGGTCGCAAGCGAACCAATCGGGGTAATTTTCGGCCCCAAATCACAGCCAATCACGTTGGCAAACACCATGGCTTCTTTAATCATTGGACTTGTAATATGTGCCCCATCAATGGCGAGGGCTTGGATCAGCACCGTTGGCATATTGTTCATCACCGACGATAAGATGGCGGATAAAAAGCCTGTGCCCACGGTTGCCACGAGCAGTCCTTGTTGTTCAAGCCCTTGTAACAACGTGGCCAGATAATCGGTTAAACCCGCATTTTTTAGCCCATACACCACCAAATACATACCGAGTGAGAAAATCACGATTTGCCATGGGGCGTTTTTGACCACCGGTAAAATAGGCAACTTTTTACCCATCGTTGCCACCGCCAACAACACCGCCGCACCTAGGCCAGCAATCACGCTAATCGGCACACCCATCGGCTCAAACACAAAAAACCCGAACAACAACGCCGCTAGTACCACCCAACCCGTTGTAAAAGTCGCTTTATCGGTAATCGCTGAATTTGGCTCATCAACCCATTCCAACGCATAGGCATTGGGTATGTCTTTACGATAAAACCCATACAACACCACTAGTGATGCTAATACGGATACAAGATTCACCGGCACCATCACCAACGCATAACGGTCAAACGGTACCTTAAAAAAATCCGCCGATACAATGTTGACGAGATTCGATACCACCAAGGGCAAGCTTGCCGTATCGGCAATAAAGCCTGCTGCCATAATAAACGCCAATGTGGTGGCTGGACTAAAGCGTAATGCCAATAAAATGGCAATCACAATCGGTGTTAAAATCAGCGCCGCCCCGTCATTGGCAAAAAATGCCGATACTACTGCCCCTAGCAGTACGATAAAGGCAAATAACCAATGACCATTGCCCTTGGCAAAACGCGCGACATGCAAGGCAATCCACTTAAAAAACCCCGCTTCATCAAGAAGCAAGCTGATGATGATAATGGCGATAAAAGCAAAGGTGGCATTCCAGACAATATCCCACACCACAGGAATATCATCCATACCAATCACCCCTGTCATGAGTGCCAACATCGCCCCGATGGTCGCTGTCCAACCAATGCCTAAGCCTTTAGGTTGCCAAATCACAAAAATCAGCGTGAGCAAGAAAATGATAGCGGCGATTGCCATAATGAATATCCAGTGCTATAGTTAGTAACATAATAATTTATATATTCGGATATGTAAATATATGAAAGAGAAATTTTTACCGCATGAGTTTTTTAAAGCATTGGGCGACCCAACGCGCTTAAGCATTATTCAACTGCTCAATGAAAAACAGTCGCTGTGCGTGTGTGATATCATCGATACCCTCAATCAGCCACAACCCACCATCTCACGACATCTTAACCAGTTAAAAACCATTGGCATATTGACCAGCGAGCGCAAAGGGACTTGGATTTGGTATAGCATTGACAACGATTTATCAGATTGGTGTAACACGGTGATTACTGCTTTGCCTGAGTTTAACCCTGAACTTGTCTAGGAACCCGCCTAGCTCATGAAGCAGATTTTATTCACGGTGGTTTTATTTGCGATAACGGCCATTGCCGAAATCGTCGGTTGTTATTTGGGTTATCAATGGTTGGTTGAGAAAAAACCGCTTTGGTATCTCATCCCATTGGTGATTAGTTTAGCCATCTTTGTGTGGTTATTGACTTTGCACCCAACGGCGACAGGGCGTGTGTATGCTGCGTATGGTGGCATTTATGTGGCTGTCGCCTTAATGTGGCTACACCTTGTCGACAAAGTCACGTTAATGGCATGGGACATCGCAGGAGGTAGCGTTGTACTACTCGGTGTCTGTATTATTATTTTTCAGCCATACGCCTTTAGTAAAAACTTTTGACTTAATCAGGCTATTTAAACCATTATCTATCTGAAGTGTCACCATTAGGCGCATTGCGTTGTGTGGGTGTGGTTAAAAATGGGGGTGTCATCTCTAAAGGATTGATAATTTGACGTTGAGACTGGGTTGCCATTGCCCACCACTGTAGCTGTAAAAAGCTACGAGCCAAGTAACTTTGCCAATCCTCGGTATTCACCGTGGGTAAAAAATGACCCTGTTCATCAAAGACTTCTTGCGCTTTTGGAATATGAATCATAGCTGATACCGATAGACAGCCCAATTCTGCTAAAAAAGTGCGCATATTGATGGCCGCTCGCATACCGCCCCATTGCCCTGCTGAATAAGTGACAATGCTACTTGGCTTGAATGAAAATAATGAGCTGCCAAAGTGATTGAGTAAGTCCATCAAGGCAGGACTCATAGCGTGGTTATATTCGGGACTTACCATCACATAGCCGTCCGCTTGGGCGATTTTATTCGCCAGACGCTCTAACGGTTCAGGTGCTTTACCTTTAGCATAGGCAAAATGCGGTTTAAAAACCGGTCCTAATGGATAATCGAGTGGGTCAATGATTTCCACGGTAATGTCTGGAAACGCGGCTTGCAAATACCGCTCACAAGCCAATGCCACACGCTCACCGAGTCTGGCAGGTTTTGGTGGGGTGCTATCGCGTACCGAACCTAAAAAAATAAGAAAGTTCATTAATTCATTTCCAAACTTGTAAGTTTAATAAGAATAATGGAATTATGCTTAATTGTAGCGGTCAAGTTTAATTAGACAGCCTTTAAGAGATTTTGATTAAAAAACTGTATTTCTTTCTCGACTAGTGTTAAGTAATCATTGAAGCTGTGTGGTCTAACTTGACGGTAATAGCCGATGATATAACTGGCGACATCGACTTGAACCGTCCTGGTATTATCGGAGACAGGTTTGCTTGAGTCAGGCAGCATAGCCTGACGGAATTAATGAACAATAGTAGATATTTTCCGCATCAATAGGCGATACATATCCATTGGTAGAATGCAATCGTTCATGGTTGTACCAGTGTACCCAATCAAGGGTCGCCAATGCAACATCATTCACACCATTCCATTCAGGTTTAAAATAGTCAATCACCTCCGTTTTATATAGCCCATTCACGCTTTCGGCTAAAGCATTGTCTGAGCGAGGAATAGCGAAGCACTGCTTCGCCCGAGTGCAAGACGTAGGGCTATGCCCGAAGTGAAATCACCAGTCGTACCAACAGATGCGGCAAGCCCTGGCTGTTTGAGCCGTTCACTGTATTTGATGGATAGATACTGGCTACCCTTATCGCTATGGTGAATCACATTTTTTGGTCTATGCCTAGCATCCAGTGCTTGATTTAACGCATCAAGTACCAGTTGGGTATCCATGCGATTGGATACTTTCCAACCGACGATGACCCGTTTAAACACATCAATGACAAAGGCGGTGTAAACCTAGCCTGTTTTAGTCTTGATATAGGTAAAGTCAGCGACCCATAGTTTGTTTGGGGCATCGGCAGTAAAATTGCGTTTGACCAAATCAGCGGGTTTGTCTTGGTCATCACGCTGTTTGGTGGTGATTTTGCCTTTGCCCCGCCATACGCCTTGGATGCCAAGCTGTTTCATGAGCCTTTCAACAGTACAGCGAGCAAGCTTTGGTAGACCGTCTTGTTTGAGTTTGTGCCAGACTTTACGAATGCCATAGCGACAGCCACTGTCTCGCCAAATCTGTTTGATTTGCTCCATAAGGTGTTTGTCGCTTTGCTTGCGACGGCTTTGTTTTTCTGGGTTCTCTTGCTCGTCTTTGATACGATAGTAGGTGGATGGGGCGATTGGCAGGATTCTGCAAATCGACTCGACCCCATACTTTTTCTTTTCATCATCGATGAATTTGACCATTACTTCGGTTTGCGGCCCTTCTCCGCCTGGGCGAAAAAAGCAGCGGCTTTGCGAATGATTTCATTAGCCTGCTTTAATTCTTTGATTTCTCGCTCTAACTCGGCAATGCGGGCGGCTTGGCTTTCGGTGGTAACAGTGATGGGATTTTGCTTTGCTAGGTGCTTTTGATGCCATGAACGAAGGGTTTCAGGGGTACAGCCAAACTTCGGAGCAATGGCTTGTATGGCTGCCCAGAGTGAGGGATAATCTTTTTGTGATTCGATGAGTAATTCGACGGCTCGAGTCTTAATTTCAGTTGAGTATTGTTTGGTTTTCATAAGGGTATTGTCTCAGAGTTTTGGGTCTCCGACAATCCCGGGACGGTTCACTACTTACTTGAGCTATTTGCTTCAGTTATTAGGCTTGGCTACTTACTCAACTTCAATATTCTAAAGGCGCCCTGAATAACTAAAGCAAATACGATGCTACCAATAATCAAATCAGGCGTACTAGAGTGTAACCAATTAACCAAAATCCCTGCAACAATTACCCCTAAATTGATAATCACATCGTTTGAAGTGAAAATCGTACTGGCTTGCATATGGGCTTCTTCTTTGCTTTTCGATTTTTGTAGTAAATAGAGGCAAATCGAGTTTGCAATTAGCGCAAGAATCGATATGACTATCATGGTAGAAAAGTCAGGTAACTGCTCATTGCCAAAGAAACGTCTTAGTACTTCTAAAAAACCAAGAATCGCCAGCGTAATTTGAAAATATCCGGCAATTCTAGCAATCCGTTTTTTCTTAATGACCGTTCCACCGACCGCAAATAAGCTAATTCCATACACGAAGCTATCTGCTAACATATCTAAGCTGTCGGCGACCAACCCCATCGAACGAGAAATCAGTCCCGTGCTCATTTCAATAATAAAGAAAGCAAAGTTAATGACCAGCACTATCCATAGTAGCTTTCTTTGCTCAGCATCTTTTTTGTGACTAGAGTCAGCATCAACTTTAAAATTATTGTTGGGATCAGAGGGGTCAATGGTTTCGGTCGAGAGTAAGGTGCCTCCTAATTTTAGGTCATGAATAGCAGTCTCTATCCCTTCTATATTGTCATGATGAAACACAGTTAATTGACGGTTAGGAATGTCGAACTCAAGATGTTCAATATTCGAGTGGCCCTCTAATTTCATTCGGATTAGGTTTTCCTCCGAAGGGCAGTCCATCTTCGATATTTTAAAAGTTGTTTTATTCATAGCTACATTTATATCCGGGTGGTGGTTCAAAAAGTAGAAAAAAAACAGGCTGAGAAATTGATAAATAGTGAAATGCAAATGACACTATACATCAAATGCCCAGCCTGTCTAAGTGACAATATAAAGAAAAATGGTTTCAAAAGCTATGGTAAGCGAAACTATAAATACAAAGACTGCAAAAGGCATTGAAGGTAATAATTGCATTATCAGACATCGAGTAAGGCGAGCATTTAGGCGAAGTTGTAACTTTCCTAAAAAGCTGGAAAATCACTTTAAAGCCTTTGATTTAGCTTTCTTTGATGTGGCCTGATAAATTAGGCATCAGCATAGAATTTGGATTAAAATAAGTATCCGACCACCCCGCCTTTCTCACATTAGCAGAATGTGGGGTAACTGCTTATGATGATTAACTAAATAACTTACTCAATCTGCTGTAATATTATATGAGAGCCACGTCCTATAGCCGGACGTGACCCAATCAGTGTTACCTAGCGCTGTACTGGCTAATATCTTCAATATTGTTCGTTTGCTTGTTTAATACTAGCATAAGGCGCGGTACTACCGTCTTTTTTTATCAGCATAATAGTATAAGGACTGAATTGATCACCCATTTCCATGCCTGGACTACCCATTGGCATACCCGGTGTGGCTAGACCAATAGCGTCTTTGGGCGGGTTTTGTAGGAACTTATCCATATACTTGACCGGCACATGACCCTCAAACACATAACCGTCTTGGCTTATGATGGTATGGCAAGAGTACATTGACGTTGGTAATTGATGCTGCGCTTTGATCGCTGTAACTGCCTCATTACTGGTGACTTTGTCAACAATCATCACACCGTAGGATTTAGCATGCTCAATCCAACTATGACAACAGCCACAGTTCGGGTCGCGATGTACCGTTAACGTATTGTTTTTCAATGTATCTGAGATTTGAGTTTGAACGTTAGGAATGGTGGTTATCGCCTGACGCTGCTGAGTTGTTTGAGGCGTTGAGGCGATGGTATCTGTTTGACTATTTTTCGCGACTTGATTGCTACAAGCGACCAAAGATAACGCTGATAAGCTGACGAGGATTGAAAATTTAATAGAATATTTATTTGACATGATAATCTCTATTGATAAGTTGGTTTCAGCTCAAACGTGACGGGTAACGCTAAAATCACTGGTTAATCTGTAACTTTGAAATCACTAAATGAGTAAATGCCAAAACCTTATGCTTGGCATTTATAATTCAATACTTCGCTAACAAGTATAGAAAAATTATATAAATCAGAAACTTAGAATCACAATTTAGATTAAGTATAGGCAGAAAAACAAAATAGATTGAAAAAAATAAGGTATTCTCCGATAATTAGGTTACGACACCACCACTACCAGAGAATACCCCACATGAATGATATAATTATTAGCATCTTAACGCAAATGAAATTACAACTTGGCATCAAAATAGACAAACGAATCATCACAGCATTTTGCCTCACCCTAAATTTTTTTTATTCATCAAAGACAAAATCAACTTCTCACAACTAGCCCGATACAGTGGCAGAAACGAAGAAAGCTATCGAAACCTATTTGCCAAGCCGTTTGACTTTTTTAACTTTAACAAAATATTGATAGAACAACACATTGAAGGCAAAAAAGCCATTGCCTTTGACCCAAGTTACATCAACAAAACAGGCAAACATACCGCAGGGGTAAACTACTTTTGGTCAGGGGTAGCTGGGCAAATGAAATGGGGATTAGAATTAGGGGGATTGGCAATACTAGACATAGACCATCACACCGCCTTCCACCTCAAAGCCATAAAAACCATTGACGTGAAACATGATGAAAACCTGCTTACATTCTATAAACGCAAACTACTGGAGCATAAAGAAGCCCTATTAACCCTATCAAAATACCTTGTCGTTGATGCCTATTTTTCCAAAGACAGCTTTATCACACCTATGCGTGCAGAGAAGTTTGAAATCGTATCACGACTTAGAAATGATGCCAATTTAAACTATTTATACACAGGGGAACAAAAAGGGCGTGGCAGATCCAAAGTATATGACGGTAAAGTGGACTATAAAAATCTCTCCCTGCACCATACAACCTGTGTTCAAGATAATGGTAAAGAGAGGATTTATCATATGCAAGCCTATAGCGTTGCCTTAAAAATAACACTCAATATCGTCATTGTCAAAACTTTAACCAAACACAACAAATGGCAACACCGAATCTACTTTAGTACCGACTTAACCCAAGATTGGCAAGATATTTTAGATTTTTATAAAACTCGATTTCAGATTGAGTTTTTATATCGGGATGCCAAACAGCATACAGGTTTAAATGACTGTGAAGCACGCAGTAAAGAAAAAATTGACTTTCATTGGAATATGTCACTGACCGCTATCAATTTGGCAAAGGTTAAATACTGGCTACCAAAGAAAAATGCGATGCCTAATACAGATATTGTATTTTCGATGAGTGATGTGAAAACCCGCTATAATAATGAGCTAATGGTGAATAAGTTTATTTCAATGTTCGCTATTAATCCCAAACTTGCTATTAATAGGCGTAAAATTTCTGAATTCCTTGAGTTTGGGCGTATGGCGGCTTAATTTGTTAGCGAAGTATTGTTATCTATTTACCTAATTTAATAGAGAAAATAACCTGTGTAAAGGTAATAGATAAAAATAAATCGCTGATAATCAGCGACTTTTACTTTTGCTGAATTAATTATCTATTAGCACGCTATTGGATAATTAATTTTGAAGGGGCATTATTTGACAAAACTGTCAAATGAAGTCAGTCGGTGGGGTAAGGTAGCGTTTTTTAGACGAATGACATATCCTCAATTTTAAACATACTCAACAAAATTCCTTAGCGTACAATATGGTTCGAATTCTATGCTGACTTCTAATAGGTTACCCATCCCTTATGCGAACCTGACGCGGTATAGCCCTCACGCCCAACCGCCTCCTAGTACCAAAACAGTCAAAACCGCATACCGAATACTTTTACCCAACAATATCATTACCGCCGACAGCCAAACATTCAATCGCAACCAACCTGCCCCAATCGGCAATAAATCACCAATAACAGGCATCCATGATAATAATAATGCCCAAACACCATATTTCTCGAATAGGCGTTTGGCTTTATCAGAAATGCGGTGGCGTTTGGGTAGCCAATAGCCAAGTCCATACGATACAATGCCGCCCAAGCTATTGGCAACTGAGGCAACCAAAAAGATACTTAGCCAATCGTTAGGATTTCGTAAGAGCAAAGCAGTTAAAGCGATATCGGATGTGCCTGGCAACACCGTTGCCGACGTAAACGCCGATACCGCCAATGTCCAAAGTTCCCAATTCATCGTTTGATAAACTCTTTAGTTAAAAACCTTAATATAGGGGTCAGCACAGAAAACGGAGAAAATAGTACGCTACAGAATCTTGTCGAGTATTTCTAAAATTGATAATGGGATAACTGTCTAAAAAACCAGCGTTTTTAGACATATCACAACTGAAAAATAATCCTAATAGGCACTGCTATTTGGTTGGGCTAATTAAACCTGCCTGGCAAAGTGGCGAATATGTTCGGCAATCACATTGGGCTGGCTTAATATGCCCCAATGGTTGCTATTGACACTAACCTTTTGAAAATTTTTAACCCATTGTGGCATGGCATCAATGTAGTCAGCACTAACGAATTTATCCTGGGTTAAAACAATCGCTTGCACAGGGCTATGGGCAAAACGCTGACGAGGGCGTAAGTTTCTGGGTAAAAAATTCGCCCGATACAGGGCTATCCCATGTTTACCATCCGCTTGTACCAAGGTATCAAGCGGAATATCCTGGGTGTTTTCTAGCTTTTGAACGTGTTTTTGCCATTGCTTAGGTGAGTAAGTTTGCCAAAAAGTAGGTGCGAGAAAGGGCAAGTGCATCATGCCGATATACCAAGATTTACTCAGTATCGACAACAGCTTGGCAGGCTGAGAACCAATACTGCGTAAGTAAAGTGCCACATGGTCAAGGCAAGGACCTGAAATGGTAGAAAATGATAAAATTTTGCCCGCCAATTTTAGGTCAGTCACCGCTTCCCACGCCTGAATTGAACCCCAATCATGGGCAGCAAGATGAAACGGCTTATCACCAAGCAGTTGCTTTGCCACGGCTTGCAAATCCTCACTGAGTTGTAATAAATGATACGCTTTTATATATGTCGGACAGTCTGACTCCCCTGCCCCTCGCACGTCATAGGCTATCACAAAAAAATCGGCAATGAGATGGGGTATGACTTTTTCCCAAACCGTATGGCGGTCGGGATAGCCATGCACCAATACCAAAGGCGGTAAAGTGCTATCACCATACGTAAATGCGGCAAGTTGGTGATTATCCGTGGTAAAAATCTTATGATGTTGGGGCGATAAAGTAGGCATAGTTGGGTCTCGTTTTTGGCTTAATATTGTGGGTCTCTGACAGTTTGGGTGACGAATGTTAGATTAGACTTATTTGATAATGTTGTTAAATGAAGTAAGACGATGGTAGTGGGCGGTGTTTTTTAGGCGAATGAGATAGTCTCAATTTTGAAAATACTCGACAAAATTCCTTAGCGTACAATATGGTTCGAATTCTTAGATGACCCCTAATAAGCAATATTCACTCTTTAATAGCCAATTTATCTAAAATCCCACATTCTGCCATCCCATCCCCTTTACAACTATCATGCCAAACTTGTAATGTGCTTTTCATGGCTTGTAATTGCTCGATTTTTTCGTTTAATGTCACAATATGCTGTGCGGTTAAGGCTTTAACCTCACTATTATTACGACATGGATTGTCCTGCATTGCCAGTAATACCTTGATTTCTGCTAACGAAAAATCTACGTCTCTCGCTCGTTTAATAAATTGTAAACGCTCAATACTATCCTGTGAATAGTCCCGATAACCTGACGGTGTGCGAGTAATCGCAGGAATTAGCCCGATTTTTTCATACTCTCGGATTTGGCGAGCGGTCAAGCCTGTGGTTTGTTCTACCTGTTTAATATTCACTATATTTCCTTTTACAAAAGAATAACAAAGAAATAGCTTGACCCTAACATAGTGTTAAGCTTTATACTGAGTATAAATTAAATCTCCGACTAACAAAAGTAAAAACGTATGAACGTACTTTCTACCAAATTCAAAGCTTTAGCCTTATTCAGTTCTATCGCCCTATTAACCGCCTGCAATCAGCCTACCAAAACTGAGAAATCAACTAATCCAGTAACCGCAAGTAGCGCCAGTAGCGTAGTAGCATCCACAAAGACAAATGAAACCGCCCGTGCAGGACATGATATGAGCAAAATGAATGGCATGGGAACAGCAAGCAGTCCTACTGCTAGCCAACCTGCCCACGTTGCCGAGTATATGCAATCCATGAACACCATGCACGAACAGATGATGTCTGCCAGCCATATTGCTAACCCTGATGTTGCTTTTGCTACAGGTATGATTGCCCACCATCAAGGGGCGATTGATATGGCAAAAATTCAGCTAAAATACGGCAAAGACAGCGAAATGCGAGCCTTGGCAGAAAATATTATTAAAGCCCAACAAATAGAAATCACACAAATGCAAACGTGGCTTAGCAAACACAAAGATGACAAAGCCCCTACTAATACCGCTATGCCTGAAATGGATATGAAAAGCCATGATGCCATGATGCAAGGCATTATGGACAGTGACCCCGATGTTGCCTTTGCCAAAGGTATGATACCACATCATCAAGGGGCAATTGACATGGCGAATACGGAATTAAAAATGGGCAAAGACAAAGAGATGCTACAACTTGCCAAGCAGATAAAATCTGCCCAAGACCCTGAAATTAAGCAAATGCAAGCATGGCTTGACAGTAAAAAAACTAAATAATTAAATAATTAAACCACTTTAATAAAACCAAAGGAACGACTATGAGTAATCAAACCACTACCCTAAACATTAACGGCATGACCTGTGGTGGCTGTGTCAAAAGCGTCACCAACGCCCTTAATCAAGTGACAGGCGTACAGCAAGCCGATGTGAGCCTAGAGCAAAACAATGCGGTGATTAACTTTGATGATAGCCAAACCAATGAAACTGCCTTAAAACAAGCCATTGAAGATGCAGGATTTGAAGCGAGTTAAAAATATCATCAATTTCTTATTTTTATCAAAATACCAATAATACGCCTTTTAATTCATTTAAAAGGCGTATTTTACCTTTAGCAATGAATGTTTTAAGGAAATAAAAACTGCCATGACGACCGAAACTATCAATCTTGATATTGGTGGTATGACTTGCCAAGCCTGTGCCAATCGTATCGAAAAGGTGCTGAATAAAAAACCTGCCATTCTTGAAGCAACGGTGAATTATGCCAATGAAACCGCCCATGTGAGTTTTGACGACAGCCAAACCAATGCCGATGAAGTGCTAGACTGGGTTAAGAAAACAGGCTATACCGCCCACATTCAGCAAGCCGATGCGATGTTTTCCCAAGACAAAGCCACAGAAAGCGTCACACCGCCACTTCGGCTGATATTGATTTGGCTGTGTTTATTGCCGTTTTTGTGGGGTATGCTGGGCATGATGATTGGCAAACACGACTTTATGCCCGCGATTTGGGTGCAGTTTATTTTAGCCACGATTGTTCAGTTTGGTTTGGCATTGCCATTTTATAAAAGTGCGTGGGCGAGTATTCG
The DNA here is from genome assembly GCF_031979465.1 of Moraxella sp. CTOTU46934. Lineage (NCBI taxonomy): Bacteria > Pseudomonadati > Pseudomonadota > Gammaproteobacteria > Moraxellales > Moraxellaceae > Moraxella > Moraxella sp. CTOTU46934. The sequence continues at coordinate 36,495 of NZ_DALZEG010000012.1, read as the reverse complement.
AGGTGGACTTGCCAATATGGACGTATTAGTGGTATTGGGAACGCTGACCATTTGGGCGTATTCGACTTATGTGTGGCTAACTATGGAGAGTTCGCACGCCATGCACGATACGGCTCACGCTATGCCTGATGTGTATTTTGAGGCAGGGGTGATGGTCATAGCCTTTGTGCGATTGGGCAAATATCTGGAAGAACGCACCAAAAAACACAGTTTAAACAGCATTAATCTGTTGCTAGAACTCACACCAAGTAATGTTTTGCTAAAAGTGGGAAATGACTGGCAACAAACGCCGTTATCCAAGGTCAAAATCGGGCAGATTTTACTGGCAAAACACGGTGACCGTATTGCCTGTGATGGTGTGGTGACTGCTGTTACAGGGGGCGAAGCGTGGTGTGACGAAAGTCATCTCACAGGTGAATCCTTGCCGATTCCCAAAAAAAACGGCGACAACGTGATGGCAGGGGCAATGCTGTCCAGCGGTACACTCGAATATCGGGCAACCGCCATTGGGAGCCAAACCCAGCTTGGCGACATGATTACCGCCCTCAATGACGCCCAAGGCAGTAAAGCCAATATCGCCCGTATCGCTGACCGTGTGGCAGGGGTGTTTGTGCCTGTGGTGGTGGTGATTGCGATACTCACGTTTATCGGCAATTTTTATGTGCTTGGCTCGTTTGATACCGCCTTAATGCGAGCCGTGGCGGTGTTGGTGATTGCCTGTCCGTGTGCCATGGGGCTTGCCACGCCGTCTGCGATTATGGCAGGGATGGGCGTTGCTTCTCGGCATGGGGTGTGGTTTAAAGATGCCCAAGCCTTAGAAGCGACTGGCTCGGTGGATACCATTGCCTTGGATAAAACAGGTACGATTACCGAAGGCAAACCGCAAGTCGTAGCACATTATCTGTTTGATGAAGAGTTAAATTTAGCCGAAATCGCTCAAATCACCGCCACGCTTGAAACCCATGCCAATCATCCATTAGCGACTGCCATGCTTGACTATGCTAAAACCTTTAACTTGGAAAATACCTTTACCGTCAATAACGTAGAAAATGTGACAGGCAAAGGCATACAAGGCGACATTGCAGATATTGGCTTGGTAAAAGTCGGTAGCCCTGCTTTTACCAATATGACGTTACCGCAAGAGATTTTGGCAGAAAAAACATGGCAAGTTGCAAGCCTTGTTGCCGTTAGCGTGAATGACGTACCGATTGCCATGTTTGCCCTTGCAGATAGCTTGAAAGCGGACAGTATGACCGCCATTGCCTCACTTAAAAAACTGGGCTTAACCACAATAATGTTAAGCGGTGATAAACAATCGGTTGCCGATTATATAGGTGGACAAGTCAAAATTGATATCGCGATTGGCGAACTTTCACCTCGGGATAAAGCCACAAAAATCAGCGAACTACAGCAAAATGGCAAAAAAGTGGCGATGGTTGGCGATGGCGTAAATGATGCCCCTGCCATGGCAACGGCTACCGCTAGCTTTGCGGTACAAAATGGCACGGATATCGCCCAACACAGTGCTTCGGCTCGTTTGATGGGCGATGGCAGTCACTCTATTAGCCATGTGTTGTCAGCGGTAACGATTGCCCGAGCCACATTAAGAAATATTAAGCAAAACCTGTTTTTTGCTTTTATTTACAATATGATAGGCATTGGCTTTGCCATGGTGGGCTTGCTTAATCCGATGTTAGCGGCAGGGGCGATGGCGTTAAGTTCGATTTCGGTATTAATGAATGCGTTGCGATTGACACGGTTAAAAGGATAAACTTTTTCATAAATTAATGTTTTCCACAGGTTTTGTTAATGATGTGTTTTTCTTATTATGGTAAATTGGGTAAGAAACTAAACAAATGTCATTACCGCCCTATATGGTTCGAATTTTGGGCTAGTTCATTCTTATCGTACTATATTTGGTATTCTTAGCTTATCATTTAATTGAGCTAATTGTTTTTCAAATACCTCCCGTTCTACATTACCATCTTGACGAGCAACAAGTTTACCTTCTTGATAATATAACAAAGCAGGCGGAGCAAATACGTCCAATGCTTGGTACACTTCTTTACTATCCACTGTATCATCGGTGACATCCATTTTTATTACTTGCCAATCATTAAGCTGGGCTGGTGGTGTTTCAAATAACGTTTTATCCATAGTTCGACAAGTAATACACCAATCAGCAGTTACATCAACTAAAACCTTTGGATTGTTCGCTAAAATAGGGTTTAACTCGCTCATTTTATATATCTTAGTGATTTTTGGTGATTGGTCTGTGATGCTACTTGCAACACTTGATGTTTTGATGGTTTTTAGGGGTTGCCAGCTATCTTGACTACCCAATGCCATTCCAATTAATAAAATACTTGCCCAAATTGCCGTTATAAGGGCAATTGCCTTGATTACTATTCGTCCGTGTGATGGTTCTTGTTTTTGTCCAATACCTTGCCAATGCCATAGCCATGTTGCCACGACCATAAACCATATCGCCCATATCCCTAACATGAAATGAGATATCAACACCCTTTCTATCATTACTAAAGCCACAGCGAATAACATCAAAGCAAAACCTGTTTTTACCCATACCATCCATTCTCCTGTTTTTGGCATAAAATTTCCCTGTGTTGCACCTAAAATAATCAAAGGTGTAGAAAGTCCAAGCCCTAACAGGAATAAAGCAAAAAACCCAATTACAGGGTTACCCAAAGTAGCTACCCCTGCCAATGCTCCTGCAAGCGGGGCGGATACACAAGGCGACACAACCATGGCTGAAAAAAATCCTGTAATGAAACTGCCCGACATACTTCCTAGACGGCTTGTACCTATATTACTTATTGTTTGACCTAAGCGTGACAATCGAGCAGAGAGGGGAAATGGTATGGCATCAAGCATATACAAGCCCAAAAGCACAAACACCGTTGCAAAGCTTAGTAAAATAATTGGCTGTTGGAGCATATTCATCAAGCCAAGCGATTGCCCAAATACTGCAACCAATGCCCCCACTAATCCATAACTGGTTGCTACACCCACACCATAGCTACCTGTTAATAACAAGCCTTTTTTAGCAGAAGGACTATGCTGACGTGCCACAATATTCACCACGATAGGTAGCATTGGTAGTACACATGGCGTAAATGATAAACCCAACCCTGCCAAAAATAACAATAGTAATGCCCAGCCTGTATGCCGACTCAACCCAAAAATATCATTGTCACCCTGTGAGGGATGTTGAGCTGTGATGTCGGTCGTGATAGGTGGCGAGAGTGGGGCCTTGTCTGTGATAACAGGAGTGGTATTATTGGGCGATGGACGTAGGGTCGTAGGCACAGCACTAGCGGCTTGTGGCGTGATAGGCTGTAAGGTGAAATTTACTTTTTCAGGAGGGTAACATAGTCCCATCTTAGCACAGCCTTGCCACTTCACAATAGCAGGCTGTGCTTGCATAGGTTTTAATACAGAAAGTGTCGTTTTAGCAGTAAAGCTTTTATCAATAATAGGTACACGCCCGAAACTGGGGTCATTCACAAACGTGGCAGTTTGGTCAAAAACCAAAGGTGTGGCATTCACACCTTGAGGTAATTCAAGTTTGAGCTTATCTTGATATACAAAATAGCCATCTTTGACATTTGCCTGAATAGTGAGCTGATTACCTTGCTGGGTCGTTGTTATCGCAAATGCCTCTTGAACGGGCAACGGTTTGGATGGATTGGTCGTATTGGCGTTATTTGAACTAAAAATATCAGACAAATTTATAGCATGGGCTGGAGTTACCTTGATAGCTATGATAAAAACAATAGCTAATAGTTGAACTAACGAAATAAAATAACTTCGTTGATAGGAGGAAATTATATTTTTAGTTATCATATTGCTGGCACTTATAACTCATATCTTGATTCGTATTTTCGGTTTGTAGCTTAATTGAATTTATAGATATTATTTAAGCATCTATCATAGGTGGTTCTCGACGTTTAGCTTCCAAAAAAAAGCTATCTATCAATACCAATACTACGCCAAGATTAATCGCCACATCCGCCAAATTAAAAATCGGGAAGTTCCACACATTCGCATAGTGCACATGTAGAAAATCAACCACATAGCCTAAACGCACCCTATCCATCAAGTTACCTAACGCCCCTGCCATTATCAATGCCAATCCTGCTGATAACACCCCTGTATCACGGGGTAAACGCCTTAAATAGACAATAATAAATCCACATACGCCAAATGCTAACCCACTAAAAAAGAAACGTTGCCAACCGCCTTGGTCAGCAAGAAAGCTAAAGGCAGCTCCATAGTTATGGGCTAGGGTAAAGTTAAAGATTGGCTCAATGACCGATACTGTTTGGTATAACTGAAAGTTATTTTCAAAATATACCTTGGAAAGTTGGTCAATCCCAACCACCAACGCACTTAAGCCATACCATAGCCAAGCAGTTTGGGGATTTTTAATATCACTTAAGGTGTTTTTCGACGGCTGCATAACAACTCGATAAATTTAGGTATTAGGTAAATGACGACTTAACGAACTCTTTATGGTTTGGCTGTGGTTTTGACTTCATTGGCAACCATTGCCTGTAACCCATCGGGTGATAGTTTAGTTAGCAACTTGCCATTGACATAGTAAGTCGGTGTACCTGAGATTTTAATAGTTTTGGCATCGTCCATGTCTTGTTTCAGTACTTGGTTAATTTTATCACTATTCATACTGGCACGAGCTTTTTGTTCATCAAGCCCAGCCTTGATAGCCGCTTGCCAAGCCGCTTTAACTGTTTCGTCGTCATGCCACTGCGGTTGGGCTTCAAATACCGCTGCTAAAACTGGTTCGTATATACCCTGTTCTTTGGCAGTTTCTAAAATACGAGCCACTTGTTCAGAGCCTTTATGAAATAAGGTGTAACGTAGCACCAGCCTTACCTTACCATTATGCTCATTGATGATTTGTTTAACATACGGATTCATTGCCCGACACGCCTCACATGAAGGGTCAAAAAACTCTACTATAGTTACAGGGGCATCTACCTTACCAATAATAGGTGAATGCGAGCGTACTAAGGTATCTGTAGCGACTTGCTTGGCAGTAATAGTATCAGATTCGCCTTGTGGTGTAGATTGGGCATTAGTTGTAGTGGGAGTTTGGCTATTATTTGAATTAGTGGTGGTTTGTTGTCCACAAGCAACCAACGTGGCTGAAAGAGCAAGTAGCGTAGTCACTAGGGTAAGTGTAGTTTTTTTCATGAAAAATTCCTTATAGACGAGTAGCCATTTTTAGTTAAAATTTTGATTAAATAATTAAATGGATATACCACATTAGCGTTTATCCACAAAGTCCATACGTTGGATTCGCATGGCATTGATAATGGCTAATAAAGCCACACCCACATCAGCAAATACTGCCTCCCACATCGTCGCCACACCGCCAGCACCCAATATTAGTACAATAGCTTTGACCACAAATGCCAAGGTAATATTTTGCCAAACAATTTTACGGGTTTGTTTGCCAATATTAATCGCCATTGGAATTTTTGATGGTTTATCATCTTGAATGACCACGTCAGCGGTTTCAATTGTGGCATCACTGCCCAAGCCTCCCATAGCAATACCCACATCACTTAAAGCGACGACAGGAGCATCATTCACTCCATCTCCCACAAATGCCACGGTTTGTTTTTTATTGGCTTTATTAGAAGGTTGGTCTTTGATAGTTTTTAAGTGGGTTACTTTATCTTCAGGCAATAAATCACCGAAATAACGTTCAATGTGTAACTTGTCGGCGACTGACTTTACTACGGCGGTTTTATCACCACTTAACATTGTAGTCGTGACCCCAAGCTGTTTTAAGGTATCAACGGCATGAGAAGCATCTGCTTTGATTTGGTCGGCAATGGTAAGAAAGCCCACATATTGCCCTGCATACGCCATAACGATGACAGTATCAATACTTTGAGCCACTTCGCTAGGATATTGAATATTAAATTTATCCAATAATTTTGCATTTCCTGCTAAAAAAGATTGCCCCTTGATACTAGCGGTTAAACCATACCCCGCAATCTCCTGCACATTGTCTAGGGCAATCGTGCTATCGACTTGCCCAACATACTCGTGGACTGCGGTAGCTATGGGATGCGTAGATTTGCTTTCTATAGCATTTAGATAGCCTAGCATCATATTTGGGTCAAAGGCTGGCTCAATGTTTACCTCTTGGACTTTGAACACCCCCTCAGTCATCGTTCCCGTTTTATCCATCACCACATTGTCAATGGTCGCTAGGGTATCTAAAAAATTACTGCCCTTAAATAAAATTCCATTACGGCTACCTGCCCCAATACCACCAAAATAGCCAAGCGGAATCGAAATCACCAAAGCACAAGGGCAAGATATGACTAAAAATACCAAAGCCCGATACAGCCAATTACTAAACACATAATCAGCCACAAAGAAATAGGGTACAAGGGTAATAGCAATCGCTAAGGCAACTACTATCGGGGTATAAATTTTGGCAAACTTACTGATAAAAAGCTCAGTCGGGGCTTTTTGGCGGGTCGCATCTTGCACTAAGGCTAAAATTTTAGACAGCTTGGAATCTTGATAAGCAGTCGTAACTCTAATTTGCACCACATTTTGTAAATTAATCATCCCTGCCAATACCACATCGCCTTGACGTTTGGTATCGGGTTTACTTTCCCCTGTCAAAGCCGAGGTATTAAATGAAGCGGTATCAGAAAGTAAGACCCCATCCAGTGCTAGCTTTTCACCTGCTTTTAGCTGAATAATTTGTTCGACACCCACGGATATAGCTTTAACAATGCTGGGTTGGTTATTTTCAATGATGGTGACCTCATCAGGACGTTGGTCAAGCAAAGCTTTGATATTTCCCTTTGCACGTTGTACTGCCATTGCTTGAAAGATTTCCCCTATAGTATAAAAAAGCATGACGGCAACACCCTCGGGGTATTCGCCAATGGCAAATGCCCCAATGGTCGCAATACCCATCAGAAAAAATTCTGAAAACCAATTGCCAGACTTGATACTTTCAAAAGCCTCTCTTAACACAGGAAAGCCCACAGGAATATAAGCAATGGCATATACAATAAAGCGTGGTATTTCCGTGAACCATACAGGTTTTATCACATGGTCAAGCACTAGCCCAATGGCTAATACCACAAAGGCAATTATCGCTGGTAAAAAAAGCTGAAACGTGGTTTTGTCACTTGTGTCATGCGACTGGTCATGCCCATCTTCATTACTGTGACCCTCATGGTTGCCATGGCTAGCGGTTATGATTTTTTCTTCCTCGTCGGTACAGCAACAATTTTTTGACATACGACACCTTTCTAATGGTTTTATTAAAGATTACCTGTTACTATAAACCCTGTAGTCACTACAGGGTCAAGTAATAATAATCCAAGTCATACGAAAAGGTCACTTATGTCTATATTTAAAATCAGCGAGTTAAGTAAAAAAACAGGGATTAATATCGAAACTATCCGTTACTATGAGAAAATTGGGGCGATAAATAAAGCCAGTCGAGGCGAAAATGCGTACCGCTATTTTAACCAGCATGCTATTGAACAATTAGAATTTATTAAAACCTGTCGTTCATTAGGTTTTACAATGCAAGAAATTAAGGCTTTTAATCAACTTAAGCAAAATCCCAACCAAAGCTGTGTGATAGCGGATAAGCTAGTTGCTAGCCATTTGGCACAGATTGAACAAAAAATACAGCAATTACAAACTATTCGAGCCTTATTACACACAATGAGCAATTGTCAACAAGATTCTGTCGATAAGTGCAAAGTAATTCATTCATTACAATTCGCACCCACTTTAATAGAAGAAGGAATTAAACTATCTACGACAGAGCTAGAGGCAATACGGTAGAGGTAACATATAATACTTGGGTATCTATATGTAGCTCATAATAGGACAGCTTACTGCCAATTCTTACTTAAGATTTCGGCTCAATCTTTTCCCCGTCTTCCTTGACAAAAGTTTGAGTTAAAGGCATATCAATCAAATCTAGCACCACCTCAGACGGACGGCACAGCTTGAGGGTCGGCTGGGATTCGTGTAAAATTCCGCAAAATAAGAAGTAAATAATTGTTTTTAAATTTTTTATTTAATATTTCTCTTTATCCACTGCACTACCCGAATTAGCTTTACGATGTAAATTTTGGGGTGAAATTTACTCCACCAATGCCTTGAAGTTCGTTTTGCTCATAAAATCGCGCAATTCACCTAAAATGGAGTCCTGCGCTTCCAACTTGGCATTTGCAGTTGCTAATTCTAGCTGAAGACCATGCACTTTAGCGCTGAATGATTCCATTTGATTTGTTGCTTCAACCAGTTGATCATTTTGATTTGCGATCATGATTTCTCTATCTACAAGTTGAACTTCCAACACTTTACTATGTTGCTCATTGGCTTGTAGTTGCTGAGCCAGTCGCTGATTCTTATGTAACTCATCGCTCAAGCCTCTTTGAGCATGGGATAAATCTGCGGCCAAACGCGTACTCTCTTGATTCAATTTGGTTGATTCATCTTGTTTGATGATGACTGTCTGCTGTACTTGACGCAGTTCTGCTTGTAATTGCTGTATCTGTAGCTCATGGCGTCGTTGATCTTGCTCTCGTTGCTCTTTAACGGATTGGCGGTAGTGTTCTAAAGCATCTCGTGCGTGCTGGTGTTTTTCTTCAAGTGACTGACGATGCGCCTCATTCTCGGCCAGACGATCATTCAAGTCGGCAACTTGTTGCGTTAACGTATGACGAGCTATCGTTTCCTTTTGTAGGGCAATATGCGTTTCGTGATGAGACGACTTTTCCTGAAGCAGAGTGCTTTCTGACAGCCGCACTCGATTACCCAATGCTTCAATTTCAGTATGTAAAGCTAATAATTGTTCAGCATGTTGTTGATCCTTTACGGTACTTTCAGCACGTATTTCATTGACTTGAACATTAGCCTCATCTTGCAATTGGCTAGAGAGTCTCGAAATGAGATTCTGTAAAGCCTCACTGATGTCAACTTTGTGTCTAGTGGCTCCGCCGTCCTCCTCTTCAAGCTCTTTCAAATACTTATGAATGGTCGTTTTTGACCCTGTATTGCCGAGTTCTACGCGCACCGCATCGACGGAGGGGTATTTACTTTGTGCCAGTAAAGACTCACGAGCCTTCTTAACTTCAGATTTATACAGTCCCGTGCGCGCCATAACAGCACTCCCACTCTATAGTGTAATATATTACATACCACGTAATTACATACTAACAATTTCAATTAATCAAGTTATTTTTGGATGATAAATGACACAGGATAACTAGCCGTTATCCTGTGTTATGGCGTTTTATATAAATAAGATGGGAGTTTTTATAAGAAATATTACATGCTGCCAAAGACTTCTTTAATTTGTTGCTTGACCTACTGCCGACAAATGCCTAGCCAGTTTACGCCCCAATTCATATGCTTCTTGGACAGTCACTATTTCAACTCGTGGGTGCTCTAAAGCCCAGTCGTGAGCTACACGGCTGGAGGCAAAAAAATGTACATGACAGCAAAATGATAAACGAATATCAGTTTTATTCTGCGGAAGTATCAGTGATACCACGGCATCAGATGGAGTGATGTCCAACACCTCATCGGGTGTAACAGTAAGCAATATAGGCACGCTGGTGCTCGCACAACGTGAATGCACATAAGCGGTTTGATTAAGCAGCGGTGGAAAAATCAAGGTATCGAGTGCGCACCATGTGTATAGCCGTTGGCCATTAATTTCAACGGTGTGCATGGTTTCGCGTTGCGTGAGACCATACCCGACAATATCTCCCGTATTGTCATATTCGATACCAGGAATTTCTTTAAGTATCGACGCTAATTGCTCAAGGTCGCAATTTAAAGCCGTTGCCAGGATTGTGGGTGAAACTGATTGCCCTTTAATCAGTTCATGCAGCAATACACTAAATAGACTTGCTAAGTTTTTAGGCTGATTGGCTGGGATGAGACGATTGGCAATCTCTGTAACGTAGCGTGTGATATCCATAATTGTTCCCTTTACCCCGCGCAGCACGAAAGCTGCTTCACATCCTTGGAGAAAGTCTGCGCCGCGAGCTTCAGTCCCTCGACCATCGTCAGGTAGGGGAACAACTGGTCAGCCAATTCCTGAACGGTCATGCGGTTACGTATCGCAAGCGCTGCCGTTTGAATTAGTTCGCCCGCTTCAGGTGCCACAGCCTGTACGCCAATGAGTCGTCCGCTACCTTCTTCGATGACCAATTTGATGAAGCCGCGCGTGTCGAAGTTGGCGAGCGCACGCGGTACGTTATCCAGCGTAAGTAGGCGGCTGTCGGCCTCAATCCCGTCGTGATGCGCTTCCGCTTCGCTGTAGCCCACGGTAGCGACTTGTGGATCGGTGAACACCACCGCTGGCATAGCTGTTAGATTGATTGCAGCATCACCGCCTGTCATATTAATGGCCGCACGGGTGCCAGCGGCGGCGGCTACATAGACAAATTGTGGTTGATCCGTACAGTCGCCAGCGGCATAAATGTGTGTGGCACTGGTACGCATGCCTTTGTCGATGACGATAGCTCCTTGCGCGTTGACGGCAACACCTGCCATATCCAATGCCAAGCTGCGCGTGTTCGGTGTTCGGCCCGTGGCGACCAATAGCTTATCGGCACGTACTTCGCTGTGTCCCGTGGTAAGTACAAATTCACCATCCTGATGTACGACGTTGCTGGTTTGCGTGTGTTCCAGCACCGTGATCCCTTCGGCACGGAAGGCGGCGGTGATCGCTTCACCGATAGCGGGGTCTTCACGAAAGAACAGCGTACTGCGTGCCAGAATCGTGACTTGACTACCTAATCTGGCAAATGCCTGAGCCAGTTCCAGCGCGACTACAGACGAACCAATCACAGCCAAGCGTTTGGGAATGGTGTCACTGACCAAGGCTTCGGTGGAATTCCAGTACGGCGTGTCTTTCAAGCCAGCGATGAGCGGAATGGATGAACTGGCACCCGTGGCGATCAGGCAGCGATCGAATGCCACAACGCGCTCATCGCCGTCATTCAAGCGCACGATGAGACTTTGGCCATCCTTGAAACTGGCCACGCCGTGTAGCACGTTGATGGATGAATTACTTTCTAAAATACCCTCGTATTTGGCGTGACGTAGTTCATCAACACGAGTCTGCTGCTGGCTCAGAAGTTTACGGCGATCAATCACTGGTACAGTCGCGGCGATACCATCGTCGAACGAACTTTCGCGGCGCAAATGGGCGACATGGGCAGCACGAATCATGATCTTGGACGGTACGCAGCCGACATTGACGCAAGTGCCACCGATGATGCCGCGCTCAATCAGCGTGACCGTCGCGCCTTGTTCGACGGCCTTTAGCGCTGCCGCCATTGCAGCGCCGCCACTACCAATGACGGCGATATGTAGCTCTTCGTGCTTCTCTGTTGGCGCGGCATCTACGAGTGTGGTCTTGTAGCCGAGTCCTGCTACGGCAGCGATCAGTGCAGGCAGAGATGTGCTTGGCTCGGTTGCAAGTTGCGCCGTACCCTTGGCGTAGGACACATCCACTGACTGCACGCCTGCCACTTTATTCAAAGCTTCCTTGATATGCACTGCGCAAGATTCGCAGGTCATGCCTGTAATTCGCAATTGGGTCATGTGATTGCTCCTGTGGTTTTGATGGCAACGGCTAACTCCGCCGTTCGCAATTTATTCATAGATTGTAGTTATCAGGCTGCACCACCCAGTCAGACTGACGAATGTAATGACCTCGCCAGTCTGACAATCAGCAGCAAATCCCACCGACAATCAGAAGCGTTACAACACTGGCGATTGTAACGATGATGATGAGATCGGTTTTCTTCGAGATCAGCCATGCTTTCATGTTTATGCCCCCAAGCTGTTGCCTTTCCAGAGATTTCTACTGTTTGACAGTTGATGGATAGCCAGCGTCCTCGGTTGCCTTGGTTAGCTTCTGGATATTGGTCTTCGCATCATCGTAGCTAACGATGGCTTCGCGTTTCTCGAAGACGATGCCTACTTTGCTGACACCATCGACTTTGGTGAGCGCCTTCTTTACAGTGATTGGGCAGGCTGCACAGGTCATACCTGACACAGAGAGCGTGACGGTTTGAGTGGTTGCCAATGCAGGGGAAACAGCGGCTGCAAGAACCATAGAAACTAACAACTTTTTCATGATGAACTCCAGTCTAATAGAAAAATGGTACGACATAAGGAAAACCAAGTGCGATCAGTACCAGTACAGATACTCCCCAGAAAATGATCTTGTACGTGGTTCGTACCTGTGGGATCGCGCAGACTTCGTCTGGCTTGCAGGCTTGTACTGGTCGGAAAATTCGCCGCCAAGCGAAAAACATCGCCACCAGTGCCACGCCGATGAAAATCGGGCGGTACGGTTCCAATGCGGTTAAGTTCCCGATCCAAGCACCACTGAATCCCAATGCGACCAGAATCAGTGGACCTAAACAACAAGTAGATGCAAGGATCGCTGCCAATCCGCCAGCGAAAAGAGCACCGCGTCCATTTGGTGATTTAGACATAAGTTTCTCGTTTCAAATCTTGAGTGGATAGCGTAAGATTACCTCCGTAGTTATGTACGGAGTCAAGTGGTATGCGAGATATTTTGGAGAACTTAACCATAGGCTCTTTTGCCAAGGTAGCTAAGGTCAATGTGGAGACCATTCGGTTTTACCAACGCAAAGGCTTATTGCCTGAGCCAGATAAGCCTTACGGCAGTATTCGTCGATATGGTGAGGCTGATGTGGCGCGAGTGAGGTTTGTAAAATCAGCCCAACGATTAGGCTTTAGTCTGGATGAAATTGCTGAATTACTCAGATTGGACGATGGTACCCACTGCGATGAAGTTAGTCATCTGGCCGAACACAAGCTCCAAGACGTCCGTGAAAAAATGGCCGATCTAACGCGTATGGAAGCAGTGCTGTCTGAGCTTGTATGTGCCTGCCATGCACAGGGGGAAAACGTTTCATGCCCGCTAATTGCAGCACTCCATGGAGAGTAATATCTCTTTCAATCCTAGAATTTAGTAGTCGATAAATTAGCAAACCTTCAACGATTGCTAATAAGAATATCAGGTGAGTATCCGTGACTAAACTAGATCAATATGTTCATGCCGCGACACGTGATAATACTCGTCGCAGTTATCAATCTGCTATTCGGCACTTTGAAACTGAATGGGGTGGCTTTCTACCTGCAACTGCCGATGGTGTTGCACGATACTTAGTTGATCATGTGGGATTGTTGTCGATCAATACACTAAGGCAACGGCTGGCTGCATTAGCGCAGTGGCATCTTGATCAAGGCTTTCCTGATCCCACAAAAGCCCCTATTGTGCGCAAGGTATTTCGCGGCATTCAAACCCTTCATCCCGCACAAGAAAAGCGAGCAAAACCATTTCAAATTGAGCAATTAAGGCTGGTTATAAATTGGCTTGATCAATCTATTGAATCGGCTAGACTTACGGATAGCCATGGCGACGTATTACGACATACCCGCAATAAATCCATGCTCTTACTTGGATTTTGGCGTGGCTTCCGTGGTGATGAACTGACACGGTTGCACGTGGAACATGTTGAAATCGTCCCAAATGAAGGGATGATCTGTTTTTTTCCTCAAACCAAAGGAGATCGCCAACTTAAAGGTACTCGTTTTAAAGCACCTGCATTATCTCAATTATGCCCCGTTACAGCATATACCGACTGGATTGAAGTCAGTGGCTTAACAAGCGGTGCCGTGTTTCGCTCTGTGAACCAATGGGGACATATCGGCCAAAACCGCCTGCACGAAGATAGCCTTATTCCATTACTGCGTTCACTGTTTACAGAAGCAAAAATTGATTCGCCTATGCTTTATAGTGCTCATTCATTACGTCGTGGCTTTGCAAACTGGGCAACTTCCAATGGTTGGGATTTAAAAATGCTAATGGAATATGTAGGTTGGAAAAATATAAATTCAGCAATGCGTTATCTTGAAAGTGTCGATCCATTTGCGCAGCATCGTATTGAGTCAATGTTGACGCCTTCAGAGCAGTTGGTCACTCAATTATAGTCTTTGTATAAAACTTACCCAGATAAGAGGAAATAAAGCGTGACCAGCATTCATGAAACAGCTTATCCACGCTTTAAACAAGAATTGACCTCACGTGACCTACATGACATTTACACGCCAACAGCCGAAGAACTCAAATTTGTAAAAGGAATTACTCGTAGGGCACCAGCAAAGTTATATTTAATCATCTTACTCAAGACTGTACAGCGACTTGGATACTTTCCAATGCTCGCTGAAATACCGCCTGTCATCATAGCCTTTCTGAACAAAAAATTAGATTTACGAATAATCCCTATGCGTGATCTACTAGCCGAAGAAAAGTCCGATTTTCGTCAACGTTCCATCGAGGCAATTCGATCTTACTTAAACATTAAACCAATTTCCTCTGAAACATCAGCCGCCACAGAGCAAGCTGCGACTTTAGCGGCGCAAACCAAACAAGAATTGGCAGATATCATCAATGTTATTATTGAAGAGCTCATTCGACAACGTTTTGAACTTCCAGCCTTTAGTACACTAAATCGAAGCGCCCAGCGTATTCGTAATCAAGTCAATGAGCGCTATTTCCGAAGTTTGACGGATGCACTTTCTCCACAAATAATCGACCAGTTTGATACGATGCTCATCGTTGCACCAGACCAAACATTCAGCGGTTGGCAACAATTAAAACAAGAACCAAAGAAGCCTACGAATAGTGAGGTTCGACAATATCTAGACCATGTTGCTTGGTTGAAAACTTATTCAGTTGACCTCCCCGAAGTGACTCATATTCCTGTGGTTAAACGTAACCAATATATGCATGAAGCACGGGCACTGGAAGCTGGTGATTTAAGGAATACTCAGAAAAATAAACGTTATGCGCTGATGGTGATTTTATTTCATACACAGTTGAGTCGAGTGCTTGATGATGCGGTTGAGATGTTTGTGCGTAAGTTACGAAAACTGCATTCTGGTGCTGAAGAAAAACTCCAGCAATATTATTTAGAACATCAAAAACGGGCAGAAAAACTGGTCTCACAATTACGGGATGTATTAGAAGCTTTTCAAGAAGGTGAATCGGATCAAGAACGCGGTCAACGTGTTGCAGCGGCCATGCATAGTGAGCCAGCACTCCTCTTAGCTGAATGCGAAGAGCACATGGCATACGCTGGCAATAACTACCTACCATTTATGGTTGTACCCTATCAAAATCAGCGGCCATTTCTACTCAACTGTTTGAGTTTACTTGACCTGAAGTCAACGTCTGCGGATTTATCGTTAATTAATGCGATTCATTTTGTCCTTGCTCATCGACAAAGTCACAAACTATGGCTGCCACTTACAGGAACTGATATTAGTCTCAAATGGATTCCAGAGAAATGGCGAAGATTAGTGACAGGCCAACGATCTGGTGCGGTCGTAGAAGTAAACCGTAAGTATTTTGAGCTCTGTGTGCTAACCGAAACAATGCGGGAATTGCAATCTGGTGATCTTTATGTGTCAAATAGTGATCAATATAGCGATTACAGAGATCAATTAGTAGACTGGGAAACGTATCAAACTCAAGTCGCTGAATATGGTGAAATGCTAAATATTTCAACCGAACCAAAAGAATTTGTTGAGGGATTGAAAGTTTGGCTGTCTGATACTGCATCGCGCGTTGATCAAGGTTTTCCAAAAAATGAGCATGTTGACCTAAATGGTACCGAACTTATTTTGCGGAAACAACATTCTGATACAAAGCCCGCTGCGCTTGATTATGTAGACAAACAGTTAGCTTCTCGATTACCTGAGAAAAATATCCTCGATATTTTAGTAGAAGCAGAAGGCTGGTTGGATCTTCATGAACAATTTGGCCCACTCTCTGGATTTGAAGCAAAAATAGATGATCCCCGTAAGCGCTTTGTCACAACATTGTTTTGTTATGGCTGTAATTTAGGCCCAACTCAAACCGCTCGTTCAGTTAAAGGAATTAGCCGAAAACAAGTTGCTTGGCTTAACCTGCATCATATGACTGAGGAGCGTCTGGAAAAAGCGATTGTTCAAGTCATCAATGCGTACAATAAATTCTTGTTACCCAAATACTGGGGCACAGGGAAAAGTGCTTCCGCTGATGGCACAAAGTGGAATATGTATGAACAAAACCTGCTGTCTGAGTATCATATTCGCTATGGCGGATACGGTGGTATAGGCTACTACCATGTCTCAGATATGTATATTGCGTTATTCAGCCACTTCATTCCATGCGGTGTTTACGAGGCGATTTACATTCTTGATGGTTTGATTAAGAATGAATCCGATATTCAGCCAGACACCTTGCATGGCGACACACACGCACAAAGCGCACCTGTATTTGGATTGGCTTATCTACTGGGTATAAACTTAATGCCACGGATTCGTAATCTTAAAAAATTAGTGTTCTTCAAACCTGATCGTAGCGTGCGATATGAACATATCAACGGATTGTTTAGCGAAGCGGTTAATTGGGAGCTCATAGAAACTCATTTGCCAGATATGCTCAGAATTGCTTTATCAATCAAAGCTGGAAAAATTACCCCTTCAACCATATTGCGTCGCCTTGGAACAGCAAGCCGCAAAAATAAATTATATTTTGCCTTCCGCGAACTGGGAAGAGTGGTGCGAACTGAATTTTTACTGAAATATATCGGTGATGTTGAGTTGCGCAAAACCATCAATGCTGCAACCAACAAAAGTGAAGAATTTAATCAGTTTATAAAATGGCTGTTTTTTGGTAATCAGGGTGTAATTGCCGAGAATGTACGCCATGAGCAACGCAAAGTTGTTAAATACAATCAGTTGGTTGCTAATTTAGCTATCTTACATAACGTTGAAGCAATGACGGGATCATTGAAAAAAATGCAGGAAGAGGGCGTTCCGATCAATGAAGAGATACTGGCAGGTTTAGCACCATATCGCACAGAGCACATTAATCGCTATGGTGATTACACGCTGAACTTAGATCAGAAAGTCCCACCAATGAATTATAAAATCCGCATTTTATAGGATAATATTCAATAGGTTATACTTGTTTTTGCGGAATTTTACGCGAATCCCAGCCGACCCTCGGCTTGGCTTTCGGTGGTAACAGTGATGGGATTTTGCTTAGCTAGGTGCTTTTGATGCCATGCGCGTAGGGTTTCGGGTGTGCAGCCCTTGCGCAGCATGCTGCTCAGGTGCTATGGCTTGGATGGCCGCCCACAGTGAGGGATAATCTTTTTGTGATTCGATGAGTAATTCGACAGCTCGTGTCTTAACTTCTGCCCTGTATTGTTTGCTTTTCATAAGGGTATTGTCTCAGAGTTTTAGGTCTCCGACAATCCCGGCACGGTTCAGTAGGCCCTGCACCCACGATCAACACATCCGTATATTCTAGTGAAACTGAATTAGATGCCATTATAATCTCGTCGAGAAAAATATTGAATAAATCAACAAAATAAATTACTGACTGGATAATTATTTAATGATATAATTTTGGCAAATACGTTGATAGAAGTCAAGATGGTAATTAAATAATGAAACAGCGAGCTACCACAGAGTTTGAAAAAACCCAGCGTCGTGAAAAATTATTAGATGCTGCGATCGAAATTTTTTTTCAAAAAGGATTTCATGCGACACGTTTAGAAGATATTGTTAAACAGGCGGGTTTGTCGAAAGGTATCTTATATCTGTATTTTGAGAATAAAGAAGCCATATTTTTAGCATTAATCGAACGATTAGCATTAGGTAATGTTCAAAAACTCACTCAACTTTTAAATAATTTTGATAAGACAGAGCAATCGATTGAAAAAATCTTTAAAGGTTTTTTTGATGAAATAACCTACATACTAGTCGATACCCAATTACCTAAATTAATTAAAATTATGATAGGTGATAGTCAAAATTTTCCTATCATTGTCGAACATTATAAGCAAAATGTCATAAATGTCGCCTTGTCTCAATTGGCATTATTTTTGGAAAAAGCCCATCAAAAGAAATTACTCAATGTACCTGAGCCAATGCTCACTGCGCAACTTATTATAGCACCCTTTATTTTAAGCGTATTAATGCAAGTATTGTTTTTCGGTGAAGATAGACAAGCAGATAGAGCAAGAATTCAAGCCTTATTGCAGGTCCACCAAAAGATATTAATGAATTATCTGACAGCGACTCAATAAAGCCGATGCCATTGATAAAAATTTAGCAAGCTAAATATAATGGTTTAGGGCATTTTATTATTTTTTAAGGCAAGTTTACTTTTCACGACTTGTGCATATCAGTACCTTTTAAAATCCTACGATGATTAAGGGGCTTAGTCTCTCAATGCAAAAATTCCTACCTAATGCAACGTTGATACTGATGGCTATCTCTTTAGTAGGCTGTGAACAAATCAGTCATTTTCTTAACACTAATAACAATTCGACAGCACATAGTACTGTTGGCTATATTGAAGGCGATTATCGCTATTTAGCGGCACCTCGTAGTGGGTGGTTAAAGTCTGTCACCGTCAATCTTGGTGATGCAATCCATCAAGGTCAATTGGTATTTAAATATCGTAGTGATAGCGAGCAGTTTGCTGTCAACCAAGCTGATGCCCAGCTGCAATCACAAATTGCTCAAAGTCAAAATCTCACTACCGGTGCCAGACCTGAAGAAATCGCCAGTCTACAAGCTCAGCTTAAATCTGCGCAAGCTCAATTATTGCTTGCTAAACAAACGCTTCAACGGTTTCAGATGCTCCAACGGTCAAGGGCAGTGGCACAAGTCCAAGTGGATGAAATGGTGGCTCAAGTTAAAACAGCACAAGCATCCGTTGATAGTATTCAAGCACAAATTCGGGCAGCTAATTTACCCGCTAGAAAGCAGACACTGACAGCATCGATTGCTACCAGTAAAGCTGCCAAAGCGGTGTTAGAAAAAGCCCAATATGATTTAAGTCAACTGAATGTAAATAGTGAGTTAGCGGGCGAAGTTAGCCAAGTTTATTATCATACGGGCGAATATGTAACTCAAGGTCAGCCGATTGTACAAATTTTGCCCCATGCCAATCGCAAAGTTATCTTTTATGTACCCCAAGATAAATTATCAACGCTTAGAGTTGGGCAGGTAGTGAATTTACAAGGTATAGGAAGTCAGCAATCCTTGTCAAACGCTAGCATTCGCTATATAAGTCCACAAGCGAGTTATACCCCTCCTGTTATCTATAGCAATGAAAACGCTGACAAACTCACTTTTCGAGTTGAGGGAGTGTTAAATACAGCCGATAATATGCCCAATTTGCAAGTAGGGCAGCCTGTACAAGTCATCCTCGAATAAAAATGAAGGATATAAATCTTATGGTACCCTCTACCTATTCAGCTTCTAATAGCAAGATAGAGCCTTTATCAATGATTAACCAAGCCCAAGGATTAGCGATTGATGTCAAAAATTTATGTAAAAAATTTGGCAATAAAGTGGCTGTCGACAATGTCTCAATTGCACAGCCTGCGGGATCAGTGTGGGGATTTTTAGGACCCAATGGCTCTGGTAAAACCACAACCATACGTATGCTATGTGGGTTATTAGAACCAACCTCAGGAGAAGGGAGCTGTCTAGGTTTTGACGTGGTCAAGCAATCTCGTGAAATCAAAAACTTAACAGGCTATATGACCCAGAAATTTAGTTTTTGGGAAGATTTAACGATTAAAGAGAATTTGGATTTTGTGGCAAGGTTGTATGAAATGCCTAATCGCAGAAAAATTGTAGAAAAAACCTTAATTGATCTAGGATTGGA
Organism: Moraxella sp. CTOTU46934; assembly: GCF_031979465.1. Taxonomy (NCBI): domain Bacteria; kingdom Pseudomonadati; phylum Pseudomonadota; class Gammaproteobacteria; order Moraxellales; family Moraxellaceae; genus Moraxella; species Moraxella sp. CTOTU46934. Next base: position 16,655 of record NZ_DALZEG010000012.1, on the reverse strand, counting down.
AAAACGCCAGCATCAACTGGCAGGTAGTTTATCAGGTGGTTGGAAGCAGAGGCTGGCATTGGCAGCAGTAACCATGCATGAGCCCAAGCTGTTATTACTCGATGAGCCTACTGCAGGCGTTGATCCACAAGCTCGGCGTGACTTTTGGCAGCAAATCCATCGTTTAAGTGAACAAGGACTGACAGTATTGGTATCGACCCATTATATGGATGAGGCAGAACGCTGCGATCATATTGTCTATTTGGCTTACGGTAAGCTCATTACACAAGGTACCGTCAATGAGATTATCCAGCAGTCGGGTTTGATTGCATTTGAAACACAGAGTAACCCTACTCTCGAAATACAGCAAACTCAGTCTAAAGGTACGACAGAAAATACTATTCGAAGTTTGCTATCAGACATTCACGCACTGCCTAGTATCGAAGAAGCTAGTTTCTATGCCGATAAAATCAAAGTCAGTGGGCATGATAGGCAAGCCATGGAACAAGACTTTGTCATATTCAATCAAAACTTGCAATCTCGAGGGCAACCTATTATTTATTGGCAAACCATAACACCAACTCTCGAAGATGCGTTTATTGCCTTAGAGAAGCAAACAGGTGGGGATAATCGCTAATGACTTATTATTTGGGTAGTCCGAATAGACTGTCAATTAGTCGAATTCAGGCCATTTTAATCAAAGAGTTGATTCAAATGAAGCGTGACAGGCTCACCTTTGCGATGCTGTTAATGATACCGATTATGCAGCTTGTACTATTTGGATTCGTTATTAACAACCATCCTAAACATCTACCAACCGCTATATATTTACAAGAAAATACCGAGATCACCCGTAGTATTATAAGTAATATGGCTCAGTCAGATTATTTTGATATTGTAAATGATGTCAATACCTTAAACGCTTATCGGGGTGACACCCCTTTGCAAGACACTAGGAGTTTATTACAATCAGGAAGAGTAAATTTTGTTTTAACTATTCCCTCAGGATTTAGCAAAGCTTGGGTAAGAGGTGAAAAACCCAGTTTGTTGTTGGAAGCTGATGCGACTGACCCTGCTGCTGCCGCAATGGCGGTAGCTCAAATCAAGCCAATTGTCGATAGAACCCTAGCGGATATCCAAATAGGTTCGTTGGATTATTTGAAACCAAAACCTAGTTCTATTACTACACTTGTGCATAATAAGTATAACCCTGAAGGTATCAGTCAATTTAATATTGTACCAGGCCTGTTGGGAGTGATTTTGACCATGACTATGGTCATGATTACTAGCATCGCCATGACTCGTGAGGCTGAAAGAGGGACGATGGAAAATTTACTAGCAATGCCCAGTAAGCCGCTTGAAGTGATGATTGGTAAGATCACACCTTATGTACTCATGGGTCTAGTGCAAACGATGATTATTTTACTCGCAAGTAATATGTTATTTCATCTGCCATTCGTTGGTTCTGGCTCCACATTTGGGTTAGGCGTAGGGTTATTCATATTGGCAAATTTAGCAATAGGGTTTACCTTCAGCACAATTGCAAAATCTCAAATGCAAGCAATGCAGCTCACATTCTTCTTTTTTTTACCTTCGATGTTGTTGTCTGGTTTTATGTTCCCATTTCAGGGGATGCCTAAATGGGCACAATATTTAGGTGAAATCCTACCCTTAACGCATTTTTTACGTATTGTTCGAGGGATTATGCTAAAAGGCACATCATTAAGTTTATTATCCAATGAGTTTTTAGCCTTACTTGCCATACTAATTATTGTAGGTATTATTGCAATGCTACGTTATCGACAGACTTTAGATTGACCTCTGCTGTCAAGAACGGAGAAAAATACTTGGTAGATTATGTCAGGCAGCCTGACGGTAAAAGTCTTGGAAACCCCCGCAGGCGACTTGAATCCTAACCCTTTTCGTATCCGTTGACGGTTATAAAAAATCTCAATATTGAATAGCCACCAAAATTCTAGACACATGCAACCATCTTTTGATAGCTCTTTTCATACTCTAACGGAGAACGCTGACCAATGGAGCCATGTCTGCGTTTAGAATTATAAAACATCTCAATATACTCAAAAATATCTGATCTAGCTTCATCTCTTGAAAGATATATTTTCTTTTTGATTCTCTCACGCTTTAGCAACTGAAAGAAGCTTTCAGCAACCGCATTATCATGGCAGTTGCCTCGTCTGCTCATACTGCTTTCAAGATTATGATGCTTAAGAAACGTCTGCCATTCATGACTAGTGTATTGACTGCCTTGGTCAGAATGGACCAGTACTTTATTCTTCGGATGTCTTCTAAGCAAAGCCATCAATAATGCATCTAGTACAAGGTCTGTGGTAATCCTTGACTTCATTGACCAGCCAACGACAAGGCGCGAAAACAGGTCAATTACCACTGCTAAATATAGCCATCCTTCATGTGTACGGATATAAGTAATATCTGTGACCTGAGAAACACTGTTTCGCAAGGATTTGGCTCAATTGGATTAAACTGTCGGGCTAACGTGTTCGCGGCAACAACAGATGGTACACCTGCATGGGAGCGAGGTTTACGATAGCCACGCTGTGATTTAAGACCATTTGCTTTCATCAAACGATGTACTCGATTGATACCACAAGCTTCACCGACATCTTTTAAATCACAGTGAATCTTGCGATAGCCATAGACACCACCCGATTCTAGCCAAAACTGTTTGATTAATCCTGATAGCTTTTGATTTTCTCTAGCGGTTTTGCTAATGGGCTTTTTTAACCAAGCATAATACCCACTGTGATGAACATCTAAAGTAGAACATAGGCGACGAATAGACCATATGTGCTGGTTGTCCCGAATAAAGGCGTACTTCATTTGGACTGACTTGCGAAGTACACCGCGGCCCACTCGAGCATAGCTCTCGCCTTGCGTCGGGGCGAAGCAGCGCTTCGCTTATCCTTCCTTATTTAATATGTCTCGTTCCAGCTTAAGCTGTGCGACTTCTTTTTTAAGTCGCTGGATTTCTTGTTGTTCGGGTGTGATAGCTCTACCTGTGATGAGTGGTTTGCCTGATTGTTCTGCAAGGTATCGTTGTAGCCATTTTTCTAAGGTTGATTTGCCAACATTGTATTGTCCTGCAACATCGGGCACTTTTTGCCCTTGTTCTTCAATTAATTTAATGAGTTCAAGTTTAAATTCTGCTGAGTATTGATTTCTAACTTTTGTCATGAGATTATTCCTCTACTGAAGGTATTATAATCTCTTATTAGCTGTCTTGGTTTACTATGCCACTACAAAATACAACAATTAAAAAAACAAGGACTAATTATGCAGCTGATTCGCGGTCAAAAATTAAAGGTCAATGATATATTGCCGAATGCCTCATCATTTTCTTTACAAGTAGATATAACAAGTTCGCTTGTGATTGATGTCTCAATATTTGGTCTAGATCATGCAAATCGATTAAGCGATGAAGCTTATATGATTTTCTACAATCAGCCCATTAGTCCTTGTAACTCTATCAAATTGACAAAAAACAGTGACAAACACTCAGTGTTTGAGGTTAATTTATCTGCCTTAGACACTAAGATTGAGCATCTGATGGTGACATTAGCGATCGACGGACCTGGTATGATGTCGCAAATTGGCAATAGCCAGATAAGCATCTTAAACTTACAGGGGCAGGTAGTAGCCAGTTTTGCATTTGATGGCAATATGTTTGAACAGCAGCGCGCTATTATGCTATTGGAATGCTATAAAAAGGACGGTATTTGGCGCTTCAATGCAGTTGGTCAAGGATTTAATGGTGGCTTACCAAGTCTGATTGAGTATTATGGCGGTGAAGTTGCAGAATCGAGCCAAGCGCCTGCATTAGATGCTTCTAAAGCTCAGACACAGAATGTCGCAACACCAACCAAAGTTTCGTTAACAAAGGTTACACTTGATAAGCCTAATATCCCACATAGAGTGAATCTAACAAAGCAGCAGTCATCATTTATTGTCGAAGCAATTTGGGTGGATAATGGTGATAGCTGTAGTGATAACGATGACTTAGATTTAAGGGTAGGCATTTTGATTGAAGGTGAGAAAAAAATGCATTATATACATGCACCAAAGCAAATGGGCGCTTTGGAAAAATTTCCTTTTATCAGACACTTGGGTGATGTTACTGGCGCTAGCACTAGCGAGCCTGGTGTTGAAAGAGTCGAAATTAATAGTGACATTGCAAAATTAATAGGTGGTCGGGTTGGAATCGTATTCTCTGTATACTCTGCCATTAGCAATGGTGCGGTATCAATTGCTTCGCTACAGCCGAAAATGCGTATGCAGTATGGCGACCAAATTGTAGAGTGTGTCTTTAATCCTAGTGTCTCTGCCAAAGCTAAGAGTAGCTATGTTTACACGTATGTCATTGGTACTGCAGTGATCGATCAACAAGGCATTGTCATTGAGCATTCGGGACAAACTTCAAAGTTGCATAGTGAAGATACACCACGACTCCATTGGCAGCAAGGAAAGCTATCTACTACCATTGATGGTGAGCCAATGTTTAAGTGACCAATTTTTGGATTAAACAATGTACTAGAAATCAACATTGAATTCTTTAGCGTGCTATTTTCTCCGAATTCTGTGCTGACCCCTACCTGACCTGACTCTAGCAAACCTGTCTCCGACAATCTCGGGACGGTTCACTGCGATACCAAGCCAAACCGTAAGCGGCAGCAAAGGCTAGCAAATACATTAGCCCATACCAGTGCACTTCCAATGGACCGAAGGAAAGCGCTACGGGATCATACTGAGGATGAATCATCATAAAGGCATCATAATTATTGGTAATAAAATGTATGAAATAGGCTTATATAAGAAATTTTTTGTCCAACAATTGAAAAGTACAACTATCGCAAGTCAGAATCTCATCTTATGTATAGAGAGGCCTTCCAAGTAAACTCGCCTTCGATCTAATCTGAGCGGTTCATAGACAGTATGAAGGTATTTACTACCTGGCAATCAACAACTTTACAGCAACCTCAAAAAGACACTCATCTTTGATAGTAATACTAACTTTGCCATTATGAGCATTGGCGATAGCTTGCACAATAGATAAGCCTAAGCCTGTTCCTGAATGCATCGTATTCGTTTTATCATGACGATAGAATCGCTCAAACAGTTTATCGGCTTCAATCTGATTTAATGGTTTGTCTAGACGGTTGGTCATAGTTATTCTTAACCAGAGCTGCTCTGGGGATTGAATATCGTCTTTTGGCGCATTAAGCGAGGTGCTTGAAGTGAGGACAGTAGCGGATATCATAATAGTGCTATTACTAGCCGCATAATAAATCGCATTTGACATCAGGTTGGCAAACAGCCGTTGCAATAAGCCTTTATCACCTAGTACTGTTTTAAAATCACCCGATTTTTCAAAGATTATCTCACGATCCTCAGCAATCATCTCATAATAATCTATAAGCTTTGTGATCAAGCTCTCTATATCGACATGACTGATTTGCGAATCACTCAGCTCTTTTTGAGTTTTTGCCAGTAATAACATATCGTTAATCATGGCGGATAACTGCTTTAACGTATCATGCTGATGATGCAATTGCTCAATGTATTCGTCGCTTTCTCTTGGCTTAGTTAACATGACTTGCGTTTGCGTACTCAGCGTCGCTATTGGCGTACGTAGCTCATGGGCGATATTGTCTGAAAACCGTGATAATGATTCAAAGTTACTTTCAAGCTTGACCATCATAGAATTATAAGACTCCGTTAGTGGACGTAATTCTAACGGCATATCGCCAACCACAATTCTTTCATCTAACCTTTGAAGATTAATGCCTTTCATCTTTTGTACGATAGTAGCTAGGGGAGCAAAACCCCAGTGTACACTTAGTGCTGCTACTGAAACCAATAATAAGGTAATGGCGATAAGTATCAAGCTCAGCTGGCGATTAAACTGGATAAGATATTGATGATGCACATCGATAGGTAGAGCAATAAATGCCAAAACCTCTTGATGTGTGACGATAATGGCTCGGTAATGCCTATTATTTATCTTGATCATAAACTGCTGATCGCGATAGTCCTGCAATAGTTGTAACAAGCTAAAATCTGCCGGTAGATCATTGATGAAATTACTGGGATTGCTGGACAATAAATTGCCGTTTTTGTCTGATATTAACGTTTTTAAATCATAGTCTAACCAAGAAGAATGTGGATGATTGGCATCAATTAGCGCTTGCGACTTTGACACTGTAAAAGGTTCTATGTGATCGTTAAAATTCACCATGCGTTTACGCAGGTTAAAAGCTGCATGGGTAATAATCTCTGAGTCCATTTGCTCAAAGTGCTCGTTAACAGAGCGCTGAACCCATATATAAATAACAACTTGAGAGATAACAACAAATATTGTCAGTAAAAAAACAGTACGCCATAACAAAGGCCAGCGTCGATTCTTAAATTTATCTCTCATTTTATTTTAGATCATCTTTGTTGGTGTCATCGTCGCCCATGCTACTGTCTGCTCCGACATTCAGTGGCTCTAACTTGTAGCCCATTCCGCGTACCGTATGAATCAGCTTTATATCAAATCCATCATCAATTTTTATCCGCAAGCGCCTTATAGCCACGTCAATGACATTCGTATCACTCTCAAAGTTTATATCCCATACTTGCGAGGCGATCACAGTGCGCGGCAGTACCTCACCTTGACGTTCTAAGAAAAATTGTAATAAAGCAAATTCTTTAGCAGTCAATTTTATGTTGGTATCGCCTCTATATACAGTGCGTTTAGCAATATCCATTTTTAGGTCAGCCATATGTATGACAGAGCTTTTATAGTCTGATTGATTGGCACGCCGCAATAGGCTTTTTATTCGGACAATTAGCTCGGCAAAAGCAAAAGGTTTGGTCAGATAATCATCGCCACCAATTTCAATGCCCTTAATCCGATCGCTTAAATCATCTTTAGCGGTTAAAAATAAAACAGGCGTATGCTTTCCAGCAGCACGGTAGCGCTGTATCAGCTCAAAGCCGCTGACGTCAGGCAGCATCACATCCATCACCACCACACTAAAATCTTCAGTCATTAACGCATGATAGCCATCTAAACCTGTCATGTGATGATCCACGATGAAACCGGCCTCAGTTAAGCCTTTCTTAATATATTCTCCAAGGTTTTTCTCATCTTCTACTAACAGTACTTTCATCGTTGCTTACCTTTATATCATTATAGTTGTCAACAGCGTATCACTAACATTGTTAGCTTATCAGCCATATATTTATCAGGAACCCTTGTTATAACAGTGTTCTTTGGATAGAGGCAGATGCTGGTATTTGGTTTTAATGACAAGAAGATGACAATATTATGCTGTTCCTAACGAACATGTAATATCCGTGTCATCTAGCTGTCAGCCACCATTTAGTATTCTAAATCAACACCGCATAGAGGTTTGTCTCTGATACAGACCATCTCTACGAGCAACATTTGCAGTCTGAAAAGTATTTTTTGAAAAAATATGGTAGCGATCGTGATACAAATGCTGAAGCCATATTAAATGAATATATCGCGCATTAAAATCTAAAGCGGTAAGAATGACAGCATTGTAATCTTAACGTCATCTACCAGTCAGAATGATTAATGTATCATTTAGGCTAGTTTAACAGCTATTGAACTCAATAGTCTTTAATCCAAACAATAGGAGTTAATCATGTCACAATTTAAATTACTGTCTAAATCAATCGCAATGACGGCCATCGCTCTTGTCGTATCGACCTCAGCTATGGCGCATGATCCTAAAATGCATGATGAAAAAGATCAAATGAACTGTGAAAAGATGAAAAAGCATATGGATATGATGGGAAAAATGGATCATAGCAAGATGGACATGAGCGATCCTGCTATGAAAGCAATGATGGCTAACATGGGTAAAATGAAGCAAATGTACCAAAAACACTGCGTTACTAACGACAGTAAATCTTAAAAATTTTAGCTCTGTTAAATAGCAGTCAACACTTAACGGAAATAAATTTATAGGAAAACATATGAAATTTTTATTGGGTGCGCTCTTTACTGTATTTGTGGCAATCGTTAGCGTGTTTGCGATTGTTACCAGTGGCGTTGTCAATGTGGGAGCTGACCAAGAGCATAGCCCAATGATGTTTAGCTTTTTGGAAACCGCTCGCAATCGTTCCATAGCAAATGCCAGTAAAGATATTGTGGTACCAGATTTAGAGAAGGTCGATATCAGCTCTGGGGGCGCGGACTATAAGGATATGTGTGCAGGCTGTCACTTATCTCCGGGAGTGGACAAAACTGACTTTAGCGAAAACTTATATCCAAAGCCACCTAACTTCACTAAGGCTGAGATCGTCAAACGTTATCAAACAGAAGACGGTGCAAAGCAAAGCTTTTGGGCAATCAAACACGGAATTATGGCTTCGGGAATGCCTGCATGGGGCGCCTCTCATGATGACGCTAGAATGTGGGCAATGGTTGCTTTTATCAGATCGTTACCTAAATTAGATGAAGCTCAGTACACGATGCTAACCACTAGGATAGATGACGATATGATGGACATGTCATTTGATGGTGATATGAATATGTCGGATGATGGATCTGGAATGCAGCATTAATACTTTCTAGATATAAAAGCCTCCTAACTCACGGTTGTCGCTATCACCAATGTAGTACTAAACAGTGCTACATTTAATGTTTTTAGTTAAGTACATAAGAATTCAAATATAGGGTGTAAGTTTTTAGAATAGCGAGCATAACAATAGACGTTTAGGATTAATTTAATGAGACATTACACACATGTGTTTTCTAATGGACATAACTGGTTATCCGGTCGTGTCCTTTTATTGGTGGTGACATCGTCACTCTCGTTAACGCTAGCCGCTTGCAGCCAATCTAATATCAGTGGCTCTGATTCTCAACCAGTAAAGGTTGAACAGTCTGCTGCCCAGAATGCACAAGTACAGAATGAAAGTTCTGCTCCTGCAAATGCTCCCGTTAACAGCTTGTCATCATTACTCAAAAACGTCTCAGCCACGGTTTATAAAGATGCCAACTGCGGCTGCTGCAAAGAGTGGGTAGGCTATGCAGAAGGTAATGGATTAAACGCAACCACGCACGATGTTGCAGATCTATCCTTATTTAAGGAGCGTTATGGCGTACCACAGCAAATGCGTTCTTGTCATACCACCGTTACCACCGACGGTTTTGTCTTTGAAGGGCATGTCCCTGCTAAACACATGGCTGAATTCTTAGCAAATCCTCCTGCACAAGCTATTGGACTTGCTGTACCGAATATGCCGGTTGGTAGCCCAGGTATGGAGTATGAAGGTAAATTCATGCCTTATAAGGTAATGCAGCTTAATAAAGACGGCACCACAGAAGTCTATGCCGCTATTGAGTCTCCTCAGCAGCAGCTGTAGTGTTGGCTTAGATGTGAATAGATTCTGTTAAATATCGAAAATATTATAACTATAAGCTTAACCACCATCTCTCAAATTAAATTAGGTCATCATTATGAATAAACAGAACATACTGAACCGCCGACGTTTTTTAACCGGATCCTCTGCTGTCCTTGGTGCCTCCTTGATGCCGACTATTGCTAGTAGCGCATTGGGACAATCGAGTCGCTCAGGCAGTCAGGGCGCTACGATTAATAGTGATCAAAACGTTCATAAAGTACCTGTATTGACCGGCAAAGAGTTTGATTTATACGTCAGTAAACAGTCCGTTATTGTGAACGGCAAAAAGAGCATGGCGACGCTCATCAATGATTCACTACCAGCACCGACGCTAAAAATGCGTGAAGGCGATACGGTGGTGATACGTGTTCATAACCAGATGGATGAATCAACCTCTATTCATTGGCACGGACTACTAGTACCGTTTGAGATGGACGGGGTGCCGGGCATTAGCTTTGATGGTATTCCTGCGCACAGCACCTTTACTTATAAATTCAAATTAAAACAATCAGGCACTTATTGGTATCACTCACACAGTGGGTTCCAAGAACAAACCGGTATGCTGGGTGCCATTGTGATTGAACCTAAAGGGCGTGAGCGTCATCCTATCGACGAAGACCATGTGATCGTGCTTAGCGATTGGACAAGCCGCAACCCGCATAATCTCTTGAAGCTGCTCAAACAGCGCGCCGACTTTGACAACTACCATCTACCAGACTTCAAAAAATTGCTTGCTGATATTGCCGAAACGGATCTGAAAACCGCGTTTGATAAGCGCAAAATGTGGAATCAGATGCGCATGATGCCCACTGATTTTACGGACTTGTCGGGTGAAAAAACCTTTACCTACCTTATCAATGGCAAAACGACCGCAGCTAATTGGGCGCAAATCGTCAAAGCAGGACAGCGCGTTAAATTACGCTTTATCAATGCCTCAGCACAAACTATCTTTGATGTGCGCATACCCGGTCTCAAAATGACTGTGGTGGCAACCGATGGCATTGATGTCGCCCCAGTTGCGATTGATGACTTTCGCATAGGCGTGGCTGAAACCTATGATGTCATTGTCACCCCGACCAAAGATGCGCATACCATATTTGCCCAAAACATAGACCGTTCGGGCTATGTCGCAGCAACGCTTGCCACCAAAGAAGGTGCTCGTGCGGCAACGCCTGCTATGGACAAAATTGAATGGCTCACCATGTCAGATATGATGGGTGCTATGGGTGCTAATGGTTATAAAGCTAAGCACGCTAAAACAGAATATGACTTTAAGTCTGATATGCGTGTGGACAGTCCACGTATGAACCTTGACGATCCAGGTATCAACCTGCGCAATATTAATAGAGAGGTATTGAATTATAGTCAGCTACGCTCTGTCGATGAGGCAATATTTGCGGAGCAGCGCAAGCCTACCCGAGAGATCGAGCTACATTTAACCGGTAACATGGAGCGCTATATTTGGGCGTTTGATGGGGTTAAGTTCAGTGAGGCCACGCCGGTCAATATTAAGCCGAATGAGCGCGTCCGTATCACCTTAGTCAATGACACAATGATGAATCATCCGATGCATTTACATGGGATGTGGAGCGATTTGCGCATGCCTAACGGCGAGTTTCAGGTGCGCAAGCATACTATTATGGTGCAACCGGCACAAAAAATTAGCTTTGATGTCACAGGAGAAGCTGGTCGATGGGCATGGCATTGTCATCTGCTCTATCACATGGAAGCCGGTATGTTTAGAGAAGTGGCGGTCGTTTAAGCAAATCTTTGATGGTTAAGTGAGAGATGAGATGAAAATACATAAAGTAGGTTTACGGTTCGCCGGGGTATCATCATTGGTATTACTAGCATCATCATTTGCTAATGCTGCTGACCCGTCCACGGTTAAAAAAGACATAACTATGTCAGGCATGGACCACAGCAAAATGGACATGTCGGATATGGATCATAGCAAAATGGATATGTCAGGCATGGACCATGGCTGTATGGATATGTCAGGCATGGACCATAGCAAAATGGATATGTCAGGCATGGACCATGGCTGTATGGATATGTCAGGCA
>NZ_DALZEG010000012.1:0-5050 GCF_031979465.1 Moraxella sp. CTOTU46934 | reverse complement strand
TGGATCATAGCAAAATGGATATGTCAGGTATGGATCATAGCAAAATGGATATGTCAGGCATGGACCATGGCAGTATGGATATGTCAGGTATGGACCATGGCAGTATGGATATGTCAGGTATGGACCATAGCAAAATGGATATGTCAGGCATGGACCATGGCAAAATGGATATGTCAGGCATGGACCATGGCAAAATGGATATGTCTGGTATGCAAGGTGGTAAAGCTCCAGCTGATGCTCGCAGTCCTGACTATTCAAACGGCGTTCCCTATGGACGCTATGGTCAGCCTATGATGATGGGTGATATGCCGTTATGGGGTGTTTCTGTAGAACAGTTGGGCTATCAGTTTGATGACGATCAGATTAACTATGAGGTGGATGCTTGGTATGGAAAAGATGAGCGACGCCTAGCTGTACGCAGCGAAGGTAGTGTTCAGACTAAGGACGATAAAAAAATTGATAGTCTGACCTCACTGGCTTATTGGAAGCCGCTAAGTATTTTTTGGAATGGTGAAGCAGGTGTCGCTTATGATACCAAAAACGATAAGGCTGCCCTTATGGCGGGTATCGTAGGTACTGCACCATACTTTGTTGAAACAGATGCAAGAGCCTATCTCTATACTGATGGTCAAGTACGTCTTGACTTAGGTACGGCATATGAGTGGCGTTTGACTCAGCGTTGGGTTGTCAGACCAGAAGTAGGGCTGAAAGCCTTTAGTAAAGACGATACTGATAACGGTATTGCTAAAGGGTTCAATGATTTTGACGCTGAAGTTAGATTAATGTACGAGACTTTAAATCGTCAACTTGCACCTTACGTCGGTGTGAGCTATGAGACGGCTTTAGGCGATGCTCGAGATTTGCGCCGTCAAGAAAATAAATCGGTTGATAGCAGTAGTTTGACTGCGGGGGTTACATTCTGGTTCTAACATTGTCAAAATTATAGGAGATATATTATGAATACTTCTGATCAAAACAGCATGAATCATCAAAGCCATCAACAGGGCATGAATCCTTAAGTGAAGTTCACTTTGATGATTCTGACGTCTACGATTGTAATGTTTATCATGATGTATTTTAATACCTATCAGCTGGATCATGTTTATTTTAGTGAGACCCGAGCCTATATGGCATTATATATGGGCGCAGTCATGGCGATTATCATGCTCGCCTTTATGAGCAATATGTATAAAAAGACTAAGATTAATTTACTGGTTTATGGAATAAGTGTAGTAATGTTTGCTGTAGGTATTTGGGGTGTGCGTTCCCAAGCAACGGTTGATCAAGTCGATTGGATGCAAGCCATGATACCACATCACTCGATTGCCATTTTGACGAGCTCAAGAGCAGATATTGAAGACCCTAGAGTACAACAGCTCGCTGACGATATTATTAAAGCGCAAAAGCGTGAAATCGCTGAGATGCAAGCGCTTATTGAAGAGCTCGAATAGACGGCTATATATAGAGGTATGGCAAGCTAAGAAATTGATTATGAAAAAATGGTGATACCTAGTATCAGCGCTATAGTCTTCGCTGGTATCTTTACCTTAAAAGGACAGATTGCACAGATAATTAATGTGATTTTTTACCTACCCCTTCAACTGCAGTAACTGCTCTTTGTTTTACTGTTCTTATTTCAAAACCTCTTATTCCTATATCGAAATGTTCAATATCTGTCGATTGCTATTTTTGAGTGAGAGTGCTTTAAGAGTTGTACTTATTATCAATATTTATTGTCTTCAAGGAGTGGTTTTATGAAACATATTGCCGATGAAAAATCTATCAAAGGTGGTCAGTACGATAAAGTACCGGAAAATTATAGCGGTACGGTCTATATTTGTCCTATGCATCCAGAAGTAAGAGATGTTGAAAAAAGTGATTGCCCAATATGTGGCATGTTTCTTAAACCTGAAGACGAGGTTGCTGAATCCAACAACCATGAAGATAGTCATGCGCATTGTCATGGAGCGGATGCTAATAATAGTAATGAGGTAAATTCTGTCGAAGACGATAAGTACGACAAGATACCGGAAAATTATAGCGGTACGGTCTATATTTGTCCTATGCATCCAGAAGTAAGAGATGTTGAAAAAAGTGACTGCCCAATATGTGGCATGTTTCTTAAACCTGAAGACGAAGTTGCTAAAGATGATAGTCACGCTAGCTGTCATGGAAAGGATACTGATAGTAGCGGAGTAAAATCTGTTAAAGGCGGTAAATACGATAAAGTACCTGCTGATTACGATGGCACGGTATATACCTGTCCTATGCATCCTGAAGTGAGAGACGTTAGAAATAGCGGTTGTCCGATATGTGGTATGGCGCTTGAGCCCGAAACGCTTACTATCGGTGAAGAGGACACCTCAGAGCTTGACGACATGACTCGTCGTTTTTGGATCTGTACGGTACTCACTATACCGCTATTAATATATGTTATGAGCGGTATGTTTGGAGTTGACTTTAGTCAGTATGGTATACCTTCACAGGTTTTACAATGGGCTGAGTTGGTGCTTGCGACACCTGTAGTGCTTTGGGGGGCCGCCCCGTTTTTCGTTCGTGGCTGGCAGTCTATAAAAAGCCGCAATCTTAATATGTTTACTTTGATTGCGATAGGCGTAGGCGCTGCTTATGTTTTTAGTATTGTCGCGACCTTTTTTCCCAATATTTTCCCAGACAGTTTTAGAGACGCTAGTGGTCAAGTCGGAGTCTACTATGAAGCAGCAGCTGTCATTGTAACCTTAGTATTGTTGGGTCAAGTATTAGAGCTCAAAGCCAGAAGCCAAACTTCAGGTGCGATTCGAGCATTGCTTGAGCTAGCTCCACCGACTGCAAGACGTGTTGACGAAAACGGAGAAGAGATCGAAGTCTCGCTTGATGAGGTCGTCACTGGCGATAAGTTACGGGTTAGACCAGGTGAGAAACTACCCGTAGACGGTACAGTGATCGATGGTAATAGTAATGTTGATGAATCAATGGTGACGGGTGAGCCAATCCCTGTATCAAAAGTAGCAGGAGATACAGTGACTGGTGGTACGGTAAATGGCACCGGAACGCTATTAGTCGAAGCGGTCAATGTTGGAGCAGATTCAGTATTATCTAAAATTGTACAAATGGTTGCTGAAGCCCAGCGTAGCCGCGCACCTATACAGAAATTGGTAGATAAGGTAGCTGGGTGGTTCGTACCGATCGTGCTTATTTGCTCCGTCATTACCTTTATTGTCTGGGCGATATTCGGCCCTGAGCCCGCTATGGCCTATGCTTTGGTTAACGCGATTGCGGTACTGATTATTGCTTGTCCTTGTGCCCTTGGTCTAGCGACGCCGATGTCCATTATGGTTGGTACCGGCAAAGGCGCGCAAAACGGCGTCCTCATCAAAAATGCTGAAGCGTTAGAGAGTATGGAAAAAGTCGATACCATTGTCGTCGACAAGACCGGAACACTGACCGCTGGTAAGCCCGAGCTTACCACAATTGATGCGCAGGTAGGTCAAGATGAAGACGAGTTCCTCGCATTGGTAGCCTCAGTAGAAAGCGCTAGCGAGCATCCTTTAGCAGAAGCTATCGTTAGAGCAGCTCAAGAAAGATCACTCATTATTCCTAAAGCTACTGACTTTAATTCGACTACTGGCGAAGGCGTACAAGCCGTGGTCGATGGTAAGAAAGTCGCTATTGGTAACTCTAAGCTTATGGAAAGCCTAAATAGTTTTGATAATGAGCTGTCCACTAAAGCTGATGTCCGTAGAAAAGACGGTGAAACGGTAATGTTTGTGGCTATAGACGGTAAAGCTGCTGGTATTATTTCAGTTGCTGACCCTATTAAACCAAGCACTAAAGAGGCTATTTCACTGCTTCATGACGCAGGTTTAAAAGTTGTGATGCTAACCGGTGACAACGAAAAAACCGCGCAGGCAGTCGCCAATAAACTAGGTATTGATGAAGTTTATGCGGATGTCTCACCAGAGGATAAAAACCGTATCGTCAAAGAAATGCAAGACAGCGGTAAATTGGTCGCTATGGCGGGTGATGGTATCAACGACGCACCAGCGCTAGCGCAAGCTAATGTTGGTATCGCTATGGGAACCGGTACCGATGTGGCGATGGAGAGTGCGGGCATTACCCTGCTAAAAGGTGATTTAATGGGCATTGCCAAAGCTTATAAGCTTAGCCACGCCACCATGCGCAATATCAGACAGAATCTGTTTTTTGCCTTTATCTACAATGCACTTGGTGTTCCTATTGCCGCAGGTGTGCTCTATCCCATATTTGGGATTCTGCTTAGTCCGATGATAGCAGCGGCAGCGATGAGCTTGTCGTCATTCTCGGTGATTGCTAACGCGCTGCGATTGCGCCGTTTGAAACTATAATTCTGGTACGGTAAAAAGTGTTCTAAAGCACACTGACACATACTGGGGTTACCCCAGAATTCGGAGAAAATAGTACGTTAAGGAATTTAGTCGAGTATTTTTAAAATTGATAATGGTTAAGTTGTCTACAAAACGTCGGTTTTTTAGACACTTCCATTTCCACAAAAAAACAAGAGCAAACCGCCCTTATTTCTGTCAATCTACTTGTCTATAAAACAGCGTCAGATAAACCCATTATCTTGAGTTTATCAGAAAACTCAAAATAAGCTTAGGTCAGACTGGAAGTGGATATAGTTGGAAAACTACGCCAAATGAGCAATTTCATCAATTAACTCAGGTTTTTTGCCCAATAACTTAAGCAAGACTTGAGCTGAACCGCTAGGTTTACGCTGACCCTGTTCCCAAGACTTTAGCGTATTGACCGAAATACCCAATGACTTGGCAAATTGACTTTGCGACAAGCCTGTCTTTTGACGGACTTGGCTAACTTCCGATATGGGTACATACCGTCCTTCTCGCAATTGAGCGAGTGATTTGGCTAAACTATCTTTAATGACAATTGCATCAGGATCATCTTTAATAACCGCTTCAACAATATTGGCAATATCTACGTCAGAGAAATTAACAGGTTTGTAAGCCCCCGACCATCCCCCTATTGAGATGGTTTCCAGCAATGTGGTAGCAGG
>NZ_DALZEG010000011.1:0-88862 GCF_031979465.1 Moraxella sp. CTOTU46934 | reverse complement strand
CTTTAATTGTGAGTAATTCTGGGTCACCTGTACCTGCACCAACAAGATACACTTTGCCCTGATTTTGTACAGCTTTTGCATGTTTGGGGGTTGTAAGAAGGTCAAAACGATTTTCTTTCACGCTGTCATGGGGAAAAAGTTCAACACTCACAGGGCTACTGATTGAAGGCATAGCAGTTTTCCAACATAATCAAACAAGGTAATTTAAAAATGCAATTACCATGCCTAAATTTTAACTCATACCCTTAATCCTACCCTTAATTGATGAAATTATTTTATATCCTGTTAATGTGAATAATTTCCCAAAATTTGACCTATTTATCCTATTTCATTGAGTGAGTTCAACGCCAAATCAAATTCATTTTTGGTATTAAAATTTGCTAAAGCTATCCATTCATTCGGCAATGCAGCGGTTTGTATTTTTTTATCCGCCAAAAACTTCATCACTGCGCGCTGACCCTTATCCAAATAATCGTATAATTTTATTAATAAATCTGTACGATACAAACCCAACAATGGATAATCCTTTTCAGCTTTTAAATAAATCACCGCTTCATTATCGGTTGCCGCATAATGCAACTTATCAAAAACTTGATTGGCTTGAACCAAACTATCACAGCTTATCACCAGTAAATAATGGTAAGGAGACATGACTTGATTCATGGCACTTGCCATGGCTGATAACGCCCCTGCCCCTTTGCCATTTTGTTGATTTGGCAGATAATCATCAATGATTTTGACGGTTGTATCATGACATAAGCGCTTACCATTATCCGCCACCATGACAGGGACATTTAAGCGTTTGGCATGACGAATATGAAAATCAAGCAAAGTCTCGCCATTTGGCAAGCTTAATAGCGCCTTGGGTGAACCCATCCGAGATGATTCACCCCCCGCCAAAATCACCACCCCTGCCAATTTAATGGTCATGTTTTGGATTTTCACGCATCAGATGCGGCACAAAGTTACACGGACGGGTACGGTTGTCGAGCTGTTCTTTGATGATGCCTTCCCAGCCCGTGCGACAGGCACCCGAGGAGCCAGGTAAACAAAAAATCACCGTATTATTCGCCATGCCTGCTAGCGCACGAGATTGCAAGGTTGACATGCCGATTTCATCACGAGATAACGCGCGGAACATCTCACCAAAACCTTGTACTTCTTTATCAAACAGCGGGCTTAGGGCTTCAGGGATTTGGTCACGGATATAAAAACCTGTCCCGCCAGTGGTAATGATAGCGTGAATCTCAGGGTCGGCAATCCATTGACTCACGATAGCACGGATTTGATAAATATCATCGGTGCGTATGGCTCGCTCCGCTAGGGTATGCCCTGATTCGACAAGGCTATCGGCTAGGTATTTACCAGAGGTATCTTCTTCTAAACTGCGGGTGTCTGATACAGTTAAGATTGCGATATTAAGCGCAATAAAAGGTTTTTCAGGCTTGCTCATTGGGGTTTCCTCATTATTTGATGGGTATACAATTTTATGGGCATATCAAATATTGCCATAGATTAGGCATTTATTATAGCGTTTTTCTTTGTAACGCATGTCTAGGCTGTCAATCTGTCAATTAACGCCCATTGCTTGACTGCCTAGACAGGCATCAGCTTTGCGATGCTTGCACCCGTCTATTTATGTTAATCAAGAAAAACAATATTAGTCATCTTTAGCTACCACGGGCGGACCTAACAATAAATGCTCATCAATAAACTCATTCGCTGAATTATGCTCAGCAGATTCTGCCGTGATATACCATTGTTGATTACGGTACAAGGTCAATCTATCACGTGTCAGCCCTCGCCATAAGCAATACATCATCACAAACACCACGATGGCAAACGGAAAGCCTGCAATAATCGCGACCGCTTGCAACGCAGATAACCCCCCTGCCACCAATAACACCGCAGCAATCACCCCTTGGCTCAATGCCCAAAATAACCGCTGAATTTTTGGCGGATTAGTATCGCCGCCTGCGGTGAGCATATCAATCACAAGGCTTGCCGAATCTGACGAAGTGACAAACCACAACATAATCATTACCACAATCACCAGCGTCAAAGGCTTGGTTAAAGGATAATATTCAATCAGTTTAAAAATCGCACTACCATAATCGGCTTTGACTGCTTCTATCAGCCCATAATTGCCCATCAATTCCATGTGTACCGCGCTGCCGCCAAAGGTGGTAAACCAAAAGAACAACAACAGCATCGGAATAAATAACACCCCAAAAATAAACTCTCTGATAGTACGACCCCGAGAAATACGCGCCACAAAAATTCCCACAAATGGCGACCAACTCACCCACCATGCCCAATAAAAAATCGTCCAATTTGCCTGCCAATCTGTATTGCTATACGCCTCACTCCAAAATCCTAGTGAAATAAGTTGGCTGACATAATTGCCGATATTTTCAATAAAACTATCGATGATAAACTGGGTCGGACCAAAAAATAACATAAAGCCAAGCAGCAACGCAGTCAGCACAATATTGATATCGCTTAAGCGTTTAATCCCTTTATCCAGCCCCATCATCACTGATAGCGTCGCCATCGCGGTAATAATCGCAATCAAACAAAGCTGTACCGGGACGTTGTTGGGAATACCAAACACATTGCTAAAGCCTGCGTTGATTTGCATCGCTCCTAGCCCCAAAGATGTCACCACCCCAAACATCGTGCCAAACATCGTGCCAAACACCGCAAGGGTATCGACCACATGCCCCCATTTGCCATAGATTTTTTGACCAATCAATGGGTACAGTACCGAGCGAATCGACAACGGCAAGCCACGGCGATAATGAAAATACGCCAATGACAATGCCACGACACAATACAACGCCCACGCATGAATCCCCCAATGCAAAAACGAAATACTCATCGCTTGTTTAGCCGCTTCTACGGTTTCGGCTTGCCCCATCGGAGGCGACATAAAATGATATAACGGCTCTGCCGTCCCCCAATACAACAGACCAATCCCAATCCCCGCACTAAACAGCATCCCAAACCATGACAGTAAGCTATACTCAGGATGCTCTGTCTGATGGCCAAGCCGAATATCGCCATAACGACTCAAGGCAATATATAGGCTAAACACCACCGCGACATTCATTAAAATGATAAAAAGCCAACGAAAACGGTGGGTAATAAAAGACTGCAGTTGGTTAAAAACCTCACCTGCCAACTCACTAAAATAATTGGCGGGTGACCCTAACAGACCGTCAGCCAAAATTTTTGCTCACAAAATGGTCACGTTTTGGTCACAAGCGTTTGGTCACGTTAGTTTTACTTAAATATTAAAAATAGATATCTTTTCAACTTAACAATAAAAATCAATTTTCCTAATTACATCAAGAGAAAAATGTATAAAATAATATATTTTTTAAAATCAACAACTTGGTATAAAATTTACGTCAAAAAAAACCTCAAATCAGGGGAGATTTGAGGCATAAAACTTTAAAAATTTCGTTTTTAAATCCACTAAAATAAGTGGCGCAGCGGACGGGACTCGAACCCGCGACCCCCGGCGTGACAGGCCGGTATTCTAACCAACTGAACTACCACTGCACGGTAGCTGATGACGATGACCCAAACTTGTCAAATTGGTGGGTCGTGACGGATTCGAACCGCCGACATTCTGCGTGTAAGGCAGACGCTCTACCAACTGAGCTAACGACCCATCGTCTGTGGTGGGTATTATAGAGAATTTATTTTTGCTGTCAACGATTTTTTTTGGCAAATGTTAAAATTTTTAAAAAATTTTGCTGAGCATGTCATGTGGTTGTCACATAAAAACCCTATCATACCTACATGGCCAGCAAGGTCATAGCTAACAATAAGAATAATAAGATAGCAATAATAACAATGTCTCTATCGCTTGTCACCCAAAGGATTTAATTCCCCCAATTAAATCCTTTTTATTTTTTCTCTCCCGCCTTTTCTCACTGTTGTGCCAGTAGTGCTTTGATATCCGCTTCAAGGTCTTGGGGGGCTTTGGTTGGTGCAAAACGATCTACGACTCTACCATGTGTATCAACTAAAAACTTGGTAAAGTTCCATTTAATGGCGTCACCCAACATACCCTTGCCTTGTGGCTGTGATTTTAAAAACTGATAAACAGGATGGGTGTCTTTACCATTGACGTCAACTTTCGCCATCATCGGAAAGGTCACGCCATAATTGATTTGGCAAAACTCACTAATTTGCGCTTCATTGCCAGGATCTTGCTGACCAAATTGGTTGCAGGGAAAACCCAATACCACCAACCCTTGGTCTTTGTAAGCTTGGTATAGCTTTTCCAAGCCCTCAAACTGTGGGGTAAAGCCGCATTTGCTCGCGGTATTCACAATCAATACGACTTTACCTCTAAGGGTGTCAAAATCAAATAGCTGACCTCGAATATCGGTCGCGGATAATTGGTAAAAATCTTCCATAGCAAATCTCCTTGTTGTTAGTTAAAAAGTTGTTAGTTAAAAAATTGTAAGTTTTTCTTGCATTATTATGCTGACAAGCGTAGTTTATTTATTGGCAGTTATCCGCCAATATTTACACTTTAACTTTGTCAGTATTTCTGACAAAATATTGATAAAATTCATTGATATTCAACCGGAATTCCCCCGCTATGCTCACTGACGCTAAACTATCGGCTGGACAACGCTTGACGCAGCTGCGTAAAAGCAAAGGTTTGACCACTGCTGAACTTGCCGATTTAATGACCCAAGCTGGTGCTAAAGTTAGCCGTGCCGCCATTTCTAATTGGGAGCGCGGCTCCAATGGCATCGTGTCCAATAAACTGCCTGTGCTTGCCAGTCTGTTAGGGTGCAGCGAGAGCTATTTGCTATCAGGTACTGGGGTGGAAAGTCATAACGTCAGCACCCAAGCGTTAGCAGCGCATACGGTCAATGATACTACTGTAGCACAAGCATTAAGCGATGCCAATCAAGCGAACCCGTGGCAGGATCAAACGGCTCAATCTACCGCTCCGGCTGCTACCAATTTTCAACCCAGCCATTCCAAACCCAATCCCAAACCTAGTAGTGATGTATCTACCATGAAAACTTTGAACAAATCCAATAAACTGCAAAACGTGTGCTATGACATTCGCGGTCCTTTGCTACAAACTGCCAACCGCATGGAGACACAAGGTCATAAAATCATCAAACTCAATGTCGGCAACCCTGCCCCATTTGGGTTTGAAGCGCCACAAGAGATTTTATCAGATGTGGCGATGAATTTGCCCAATGCGATTGGCTATTCAGACTCTCAAGGGATTTTTGCCGCGCGTAAAGCGATTTTGCAGTATTATCAAGCCAAAGGATTGTTAGAAGCGGTAGACGTTGCCGATGTGTATTTGGGTAATGGCGTCTCTGAACTGATTGTGATGACCATGCAAGCGTTATTGGATGACGGCGATGAAGTGCTGATTCCTATGCCTGACTACCCGCTTTGGACAGCGGCGACGAATTTGGCAGGGGGTAAAGCGGTTCATTATCTGTGTAATGAAGCCGACAACTGGCAGCCAGATATTGCCGATATCGAAAGCAAAATCAATGAGCGCACCAAAGGCATTGTGGTCATCAACCCAAACAACCCAACAGGCGCGCTTTATTCTACCGAAAATTTAAAAAAAATCGTGGCACTAGCAGAAAAACACGGGCTTGTACTGATGGCGGATGAGATTTATGACCGCGTGCTGTATGATGATGCCGTGCATGTACCGATGTGCACCCTTGCCAAAAACTGCTTGGTTATCTCCTATAATGGGTTGTCAAAGTCGCACCGTATCGCAGGTTTTCGTTCAGGCTGGATGATGTTATCGGGTAAAAAACACCATGCGGCTGATTTTATTGAAGGGTTAACCATGCTATCATCGATGCGGCTGTGTGCCAATGTCCCTTCACAATACGCGATTCAAACGGCGATGGGTGGCTATCAAAGTATGCAAGCCTTGACCGCACCAACCGGTCGCCTGTATCAGCAGCGCAACATCGCTATCGAGCGCCTAAACGCCATTAAAGGTATCTCATGTACCATGCCACAAGGGGCGTTTTATTGTTTCCCAAAAATTGACCGTGAGATTTATCCAATCGAAGATGATATGCAGTTTATGATGGAATTATTACTGCAAGAAAAAGTCTTGATGGTACAAGGTACGGGCTTTAACTGGCATGCACCTGACCATTTTCGCGTGGTATTTTTGCCCAATGCATCAGATTTGCATGAAGCGATGGATCGACTTGAGCGCTTTTTTGCCACAAAACGCCAAGAATATGGCACTGATTAATGTTTCATTGAAACAAAAAACCCCGATGATCCGGGGTTTTTTATTGTCAGCAATTAACTACATAAAGCTGTTGAGATAAAGCCATTGGGATTAACCCAGTAACTCCGTTAAAAATACAGCGATGATACCAATCGGTGCGACAAATTTTACCACAATTTGCCAAATAGTCCATTTCATGCCATCTAGCCCCAATTCACGTTTTACCGATTCTTGGTTGATAAACCAGCCGATGAGGATAATGGTACCCAAACCAATCAAAGGTAGCATGATTTTACTGGACGTATAATCTAGCGCGTCAAAGATACCTTGTGGGATGTCTTTACCGTTTTTGTGGATAGTAAATACCGCAAAATCAGACAATTTATTGAATGACAATAACGCAAGTACACCCACTGCCCACGTTGCCACTGCCCCTACTATCGTGCAGAGTTTACGGCTCATCGGGGTTTTTTCTTCCAAGAATTCGACAATGGGCTCAAGAATTGAAATCGACGACGTCAATGCCGCAAAAGTCAATAACAAGAAGAATAAAGTACCCACCACCACACCTAGGCTCATTTGACCAAAGGCGATTGGCAAGGTCACAAACACCAAACCGGGACCTGCCGCTGGATCCAGATGATTGCTAAATAAAATTGGGAAAATCGCAAGACCTGCCGCCAATGAGAAGATAATATCCCAGATAATCACCGTGCGCGCGGTTGCCAATAAATCAACATCTTGTTTTAGGTATGAACCATAACTCACCATGATCGCCATGCCCAGTGACAGACAGAAGAACGCATGTCCTAGCGCTGCCATCAGCACTTTACCCACGCCAACTTCCTGCATACGCTGCAAGTCAAACTTAAACAAAAACTCTGCGCCTTTGGCAAAATCCATATTAATCGCATTATATCCCACGATAAATAATAGGATAAAAGCCAACGCAGGCATCATGATTTTTGATGCTTTCTCAATACCTGCTGATACACCACCTGCTACAATTAGCGCCGTCAAGCCCATAAACGCCGTGTGCCACAACGTCATTTCGGTTGGATTGGCTAACATCGTCTCAAAAATTTTGCCAGTGGCATCGGCATTGAGACCACCAAATGCATTGATACCAGCTTTTAAGGTGTAATTAAGCGACCAGCCGCCAATCACACTATAAAATGACAAAATCATAAAAGCGGCTAAAATACCAAAGTAGCCAAGCAGACTCCAAGCAGGTGAGGTGTTATTGGCTACCGCCGCTTTGCGGAAACTTGCCGCTGGGTTACTTTGTCCACGGCGACCAATCAGCCATTCAGTGACCAACACTGGAAAACCAATAAGCGCGATACTGATGATAAACACGATAACAAATGCCGAGCCACCGCTATCGCCTGTCATGTAAGGAAACTTCCAAATACTACCGAGACCGACCGCAGAACCCACGGCAGCCATTAAAAACCCAATCTTTGAGCTCCACTGGGAATGAGACGACTTGTGATTAGTGCTCATAATCCCTCCCTAATCGAATGTAAATAAATGAAAAAATTGCAACGAGAATCTTGCAGTATGTAGATTTTTCATGAATCAATAGTTAATGTCAAACTTTCTTTTCACAAAACCCAACCAAAAGTTATACAAGCAAGTCATTATTTTTTTGCAGTTAAACAAAATATAATAAAATCAAATATTTAAAATGGTTTTTTTAAAATTCATTAAACGCAAATTATTTTTATACTAAATATTACTTTTTGGAATCAATAATTTTTTCACCTATTCAATGGTGGGCTTCGACAATTAGATTATAAAGTTAGCTAAGACGGTTAATATAGACCGTATAAGCTCGCACAATTGTAGGGATTTTGATAGCAATTTTTTTCTATTGAAGGTAAAATTTCATTTTCAAAAATTGCACGCCCAAACGTGCTGACCGTTCGCAAAATGATGACAAGGGCTTTATTGATGACGCAGCCTTATAACGTGTTGTTCTTGTGCAAGCACAATGCTAGCCGTAGCCTAATGGCAGAAGCCATTTTAAATAAAATTGGCAGTGACCGTTTTGTAGCCTATAGCGCAGGCGTTGAGCCATCCGCTAGCGCGCATCCATTCACGCTTGAGGTATTAAAACAAGAAGGTTATGATATCGAAAGCTTATCACCCAAATCCGTCAAGCAGTTTTTACAAGACAATGCGCCAAAGATTGATTTGGTGATTGGGCTGTGCAATTCTTTACAACAACATGCGGACATTGATGGCAAATTCCCACTAACCGCACATTGGCATATCAATGATACCGACAGTGTATCAGCCGATAGTGATGTGGAAAAAGCCGCATTTAGCCAAGTATTACGCCAACTCTCTCAGCGCATCCATTTATTGACAAACTTGCCAGAAGATAAAATCGAACATTTGGCACATCCATCAGCGGATGCCTAAAATGCCGATAAACGATTGCCCGTAAAAAAGCCCAACTCTCTTGGGCTTTTCTTTTTTCTATTTTTTTTCTTTGCCTCTATATATAGATGTGCCTCTATCTATGAATCAACTTTTTGCTGCATGAGCGCTTCAATTGCTGCCGTTGTTTTTGGCACATCACGGGTGAGAACCAGCGGCTCACCCTCGGTAATGACCACATCATCCTCAATCCGAATGCCTATACCCCGATATTTCTTGGGTACTAATGCATTGTCATGCGCAAAATACAAGCCTGGCTCTACGGTAATTACCATGCCTTTTTCAAGCTTTCTGGGTTTGCCGTCGTCGCCAGTATAGCGCCCTGCATCGTGGACATCTAAGCCAAGCCAATGCCCTGTGCCGTGCATATAAAACGGTAAGTAGGCTTTATCAGCAATCAACTCATCGACATCGCCTGTCAAAATCCCCAAATCAATTAAGCCTTGGGTCAGTACTTTGAGCGCAGTTTCATGATGGATTTTTCCATGTTCACCTACTTTTAGGCTGTTGATGGCGGCGATATTGGCATTTAGCACAATATCATACACCTGTTTTTGCACGTCACTGAACTTGCCACTCACAGGAAAAGTACGGCTGATATCACCGGCATAATGTTGGTATTCGGCGCCCGCATCTATCATCACCAAGTCGCCGTCGTGCAGCGGTTGGTCGTTTTCGACATAGTGCAAAATATTGGCATTGTCCCCGCCAGCAACGATACTATTATAAGAGGGTACGCAGCCGTATTGGGCAAAAGCATAGTTAACTTCAGCTTCCAGTCTGCTTTCATTCCCTTGATTTTTCTGCATCATGGGTGCCACACTTTGCATGGCGCGAATATGCCCGTAAGCACTGATTTGGGCGGCGACTTTCATGCGTGAAATTTCACACTCATCTTTTATCAGCCGCATTTCATTGATAAGGCTGTCAATATTGGTGACGGTATCGACCACACCTTCGCCGCGCTGCAGTTGCTTGGCTTGATTAAGCCAGTCAATCAGCTCATTATTAAAGCGGGCAAACACGTGTTTTTTACCAAAAATCAGGGCTGGCATCACCTCATCAATTTTGCCAATGGCAATCGCTTTATCCACGCCAAAATCTGCGGTTGCACCGTCAAGCCCTACGCGCTTACCATCCCAAATCTCACGTAGTTTGTCTTTTTCACGTAAAAATAAAGTGTAGTTGACGGCATGGTCAGTTTTTTCCAACACCATGACGGATTCTGGCTCGGCAAAGCCCGTCAGGTAGAAAAAACTGCTGTCGGCGCGGTATTTGTACTCAGCATCGTTGTTGCGGATATGAGCGGGTGCCGTTTGCAAAATCGCAATGCTATTGTTTGGCAAGGCTTTAGCAAGTTTGGCACGGCGTTTGGCAAATTGGCTTTGGGGAAGCTTGGGCAACAACTGTATGGTTAATTGATTTGACATGATATTTCCAAAAATTTTTAATGGCTGTCACAGCATTGTTGAAGGATTTGCTGTAGGAAGCTTTCGCATTTTGCTAATTGGTTTAGACTGACAAACTCATTGGCTTTATGGGCATTGCCAATATCGCCAGGTCCACAAATCACCGTCGGAATGCCTGCATTGGTAAACTGCCCGCCTTCGGTGGCATACGCTACTTTATGGCGCTGTTGTTCATCAACCAAATTTTCAATGAGCTGTTGCAAGGCTTGGCTATCTTTATCGGTCATCGCAGGGACATTTTCGTTGCGAGTTAGCTCAATGCCCGTGTCGCTGTCAATGGCGTGCATCTTAGGCTCAAGGGTTTTGATAAAGGCACGAATCGGCTCAATCACTTGGCTTTCATTCATGTGCGGCAAATTACGGTAATCAAAGGTGAATTCGCACAGGTTGGGCACGATATTGGTTGCCGTACCGCCGGTAATAGTGCCCACTGACAAGGTCGAAAACGGTACATCAAACGCCATGTCTTGGTCGTTACGTTGTTGCAATTGTTCGGCAAGTGTATCAATAAAATTGATAATTTTGCTGGCATAGCTGATGGCATTGACACCTTGCGGGGTCAGCGATGAATGCACCGATTTACCATGCACGCGGCAGCGATACACTTGAATGCCTTTATGCGCGGTGACCATTTTCATCATGGTCGGCTCACCGACGATACAGTAGTCGGGCTTAATCCCTTGGGCTTTTAAATCCGCAAGCAGTAATGGCGCACCCAAACAACCCACTTCTTCATCATACGACAGTGCCAGATGAATCGGTTTGTTGAGAATTCTATCGCGGCTTGCTTGCACCACAGTGGGCAACAGGGTTAAGGCGCAAGCAATAAAGCCTTTCATATCACAAGCCCCACGCCCGTATAGCTTATCTTCCACAATGGTCGCCACAAACGGATCAGTATCCCATGCCTGCCCATCAACGGGCACCACATCGGTATGCCCCGAAAACACAAAACCCCCTGTCATTACGGTATCACCCTTACCCATCGCAGGTACAGTCACAAAGAGGTTGGCTTTGGTATTATCAGCATTAAAAGTCAAACGTGGCGACAACCCCAACTGCTCACAATAGCCCGCCACATACTCAATCAATTGCAAATTGGAGTAGCGACTGACAGTGTTAAAACCAATCAGCTTTGTTAACCAGTCTACGGCGTTGGATGGATAGCCCATAGTCGTTCCATTTTTCTCAAATTTTAAACCATTAAACACCCTATCAGGGTAAATCTAGTCGAAATAGGGTATTCGCATCAATTCGGCTTTTTACCGGTCATGGCATCTATAACCATATGGGTAACAAAATCATCATTGGTCTCTTTTTCTGCTTCCCAATCGAGTTCATCATCACGTAGCTGCTCAATAAAATCCAAATGCTCCTCATCAATCTCTTGGGCTTTGCCCACAGGGCGATTCATGGCAAATCCTGCGATGAGCGGCAATTTGGCGACTGATTTACGCACTCGCCCTTGTGACACACTCACAGGAATCATGCGCACAAACTCAAGTAGCTCCATATATTCAACTTCGCCTTCAGCATTGTCTGTCCCTTGCAGCGCCTCATCATACGCATCAATCCGCAGCGCGCCGATTTTTGCCAAGTCATTAAATAGGCTATTTTCTTCCGGACGTAGCGCACTATCGGTGACACCAAAGCCTGTCAAAAAGCCATTTGCCCAGTTCTTAAGTGCCATCAAACGCTCATACAGTGGATGGTCATCATCAGGCAACAATGGCATAAACTGGTAGCTATCAGCATCATCGGTTAACACCGCCACCATATCCTCGCCCTCTTCGGTCACTATCTCTAACGCTTTTGGCTCAAGCTCGGTAAAGCTCAGCTCAGTCAGTAGCAGTTGCCACTCTTGCTCGCTTGGCGCATCACACACACTGAGCACCCCTGAGATTAGCCCATGTAACTCACTAATGGTGACGTCATGCCAATCCTCAAATGCTTGTGTCCAATCTTGCCAACCCGAAATATAATCATCCATCGCTTTACCCTTTTTTCACAAAAAATTATATCAACATTGAGATAATACTAGCCTTAATGCGGTCAACTATGGCATTATTAAAGTGGTAAAATAATATAAGTATCACTCAAATTTTAAGCCTTCACGCTATAGCTATACCAAAAAAGCCTTTTGCTATTCATTTCAATGAGCGCCCATCACGTCGCTCTTGATGATTTACCTAATTATTCACTCGATTACTGACTAGACATCATATCATGAGCACCCTAATTGACCAACTGACCCAGCTACAAACCGCATTGACTAAGCTTCGCGATAAATATCAATTCGCCAGTAGCGAGCTAACCCGTATTAAAGCACAGCCAACTGTTACCGCAGACCAATTGCAAGCGGTACAAGCTAAGCTCGATGCCAGCAAAGAACTGCAGCAAAATTTGGAACAACAACTTGCCAGACAAGCCGAAGAGTATCAAGCACTCGAGCAACGCTATCAGTCACTTGCCGAATCTCACAACATGCTAAGTACCGAATACGAACAAACCCAAAACCAATTACAGATCTTTACCGCACAAAATCAAAAGCTGATTGAAAAAAATCGCGTTGCGGCAGAGCATACCAAGCTTGTGTTAGAGCGCTTGGCAAAAATTGACAGCGAAAACTAACCCGCCTCGCCCCTATTTAATTAAGCCAGCCTTAGTGATGTTTAAAACATTTGAATACGTTAGGAAAATCTTATGGCATCTGCCCAAAGCATTAAAAAAGTTGATATCCTGATCAATGGTCGTAGCTATACCATTAACTGCCCAGAATCGGAAGAGCCTGCGTTGCAGCGTGCAGCAAGCTATATTAACCAGTTTATGCAAGAGGTACGCCGCCAAGCGCCTCAGCTACCCCAAGAAGAATTATTGGTACTGTGCGCGTTGACGTTGTTTGAAAAATCAGAAAACTTACAACGCTATCAAGAAAACGAAAGCCAAGCGCAAGACCTGGTGGGTAAAATGTTAGAAGACGTTGCGCGTTTTGCCTAACGTATTTAGTGTAAAATAAAATTCAACTAATTTTGAGCGCGCTGGTAGTGTTTGCCAGCATGAAAATCCGCTTGGTGTTCTTGATTACAAAAGAACTTATCCCCTTCTACAATTCCTCGCCACTCTGCTAACGTATGATGGCAAAAATCACACGCTCGCATCTCGGTACTCTCGCCTGGCTGCGGCTGTAAATAACCTTGCGGTGGTCGCGGATACATCCATTTCATCCCAACCCAGCTAAGCCCCATAATCACCAAAACCACAAAAATTGCGGTAAACATCGCTTCACCTCATTGTCTAAAGAACGAATCATCGTTGCCAATTAAGCGTTATGACTGCCTGTTAATTAGCATTATAAGGTTTGATTATACTGCAAAAAATCGCGCATTGATGGGTTATTCGTGCTATGTTTAGGCTAATTTTACCAGTTGCAGCATTTTTCGGTTGTAGCATCTAAAGATTGCAATTGTAAACACATCATAAAGCGATATAATGTAGAATAATTTTATCTTGTAATGTCATCGCTGTTGCCACCCATAATTATAATAGCGGCATCATGCTTGCCTACCGTTCTAGACGGATACGACTAAAGGGATGACCCCATAATAAATTTTTACTGAAGGATTTTTCATGTCACACCTTGATTTAACCCCAGATGATAGCGTACCAACGCAGCTGCCGAGTGAGTCAATGACTGCCAAAGCTACTACGCCAAACCATGCGCCCACGGCTGATACTAGCAATGCGCCAAACCAACCAGCAAACCCACAGCCAGTTTCTCAAAAACCTGCTCAGCCAACTTCTCAATCAATTTCTCAGTCAACCTCTCAGTCATCAAGCCAACCGATTAGCCAACCAACTAGCCAAGCAGATTCTATGGTGGGGCTAAAAATTGCGGTGGCACAGCAGCAATTTATTGTCGGTGATGTCATCAACAATGCCAAAAAAATGGTAGAACTGGCTAAAGATGCCCGTGACAAGGGTGCCAATATTATTGTCTTTCCTGAGTTATCACTGCTGGGTTATCCGCCTGAAGATTTGTTGCTACGTCCAAGTCTTGCCTCACGTGTGAAACTTGCTTTTGAATTGCTCTACACAGTCAAAGATATCGTAATGCTAGTGGGTTATCCGCACATTGACCCCAATGGCACATTTAACTCAGTGGCTATCATTCACAATGGTCAGCAAAAAGGCTTTTATCACAAACAATGCCTGCCAAACTATGGCGTGTTTGATGAACGCCGCTATTTTAATACCGGTCACAACCAAGTGTTGTTTGACTATCAAGGGCTGACCATCGGACTACTTATCTGCGAAGATTTATGGCAAGACGCTCCCATTCGCGCACTCAAAGAAAAAGGTGCAGAAATCATCATTAGCCTCAATGCCTCGCCATTTGAGCAAAACAAGCAAGAACAACGTAAGGCTTTATTAAAAAGTCGTGCCACTGAGCACAACATCCCGATTGTGTATGCCAATAGCGTGGGCGGTCAAGATGACTTGGTGTTTGATGGCGGCTCGATGGTCGTCAACGCTCAAGGTAAAATCGTGCAAGAAGCGCCAAGATTTTTGCAGCATACCCTGTATGTGGTTGCTCGTCATGATGCCCAAAGCGGTCAAGTGATGTTATCAGAACAGCGCAAACCACCGCTTGCACTCAGCCAAATCGCTGAAACTTATCAAGCGCTGGTTGTCGGCTTGCGTGATTATGTCAATCATTCTGGCTTTAAAGGCGTATTGGTTGGGTTGTCAGGCGGAATAGACTCGGCGCTCACGCTATGTATCGCGGTTGATGCGCTGGGTGCAGATAAAGTTTATGCGGTCATGATGCCCTATGAGTACACCTCGCAAATCAGCCTGCAAGATGCGCAGGCGCAGGCACACCGACTCAACGTGTCTTATACCGTGTGCCCGATTCATGCCGCTGTTGAAGGCATGCGTCATACGCTAGAGCCGATGTTTAGCAACACTACCGCCGACACCACGGAAGAAAATATCCAAGCCCGTGCGCGTGGCATGATTTTGATGGCATTGTCCAACAAATTTGGTCATCTAGTCATCACCACTGGCAACAAATCAGAGATGGCCGTGGGCTATGCGACATTGTATGGGGATATGGCAGGCGGATTTGATGTCTTAAAAGATGTGTATAAAACCCAAGTATATGCCCTCGCCAACTATCGCAACCGACTAGAAGAAACGCCGGTGATTCCTGAGCGTGTGATTACGCGTCCGCCTTCTGCCGAGCTTCGCCCTGACCAAAAAGACCAAGACAGTCTGCCTGATTATGATACCCTCGATAAAATGTTGGAGCTGTATATCGATCGCGACTTTGGGTATGATGCGATTGTAGAAGCCGGTTATGATAAAGACGTGGTGAAAAAAGTACTCAGTATGGTAGACCGCAATGAGTACAAACGTCGTCAAGCGGCGATTGGCACCAAGATTACTCACCGCGCCTTTGGGCGTGAACGTCGCTATCCACTCGTCAATCACTGGTCGCTAGAGTTTCCAAAACTCTAATTTCCAAAATTCTAAGGCGGGACAACATAAAAAGACTGCGATTTGGCAGTCTTTTTTTCATCTGTCGCAAAGCATGTATCGGAAATTATGTATCACAAAGCATATATAGTAAAGCTTGCACGACAGTTAGGTCATTGTCACATCCAAATGCAAGCTTTCTTTAATCTCTTCCATCACAATCAAACTGTGGGTTTCCACCGCCGCTGGCAATTGCTTTAGGATATTGCCCAGTAACTTTCGGTAAGAACTCATCTCTTTTAGCCGCGCTTTGACCAAAAAATCAAACTCACCCGAAATCAAATGACATTCTAGTATCTCTGGAATTTCTGACAGTTTTTTGCTCACTTGCTCAAAGACATCGCCCGACTTGGTAGATAGCTTTATCTCCAAAAATACCAACAAGCTTTTATTGACCAAATTTGGATTTAACCGCGCATGATAACCTGTGATAATGCCTTCACGCTCCAGCCGTTTAACTCGGTCTGAGCAAGGCGTGGTTGATAGGTTAACTCTGGCGGCCAATTCGCTGATAGAAATTCTTGCTTGTTGTTGCAAGATTTCAAGGATTAAACGGTCGGTACGGTCTAAAGTACGCATAGCAAAATGAAAATCCTGTTTTTTGATGATTGGCATGATAAAACCGACAATATCAGCAAAATTCTAGCATAAAAACAGCAAAATTCACTGCAAAACTTTGCTTATACTAGCGAAATTAACTGATAATTAAGCAGATATTTGGGGGTGGGTATGCGCGTATTGGTACTGGGTAGTGGCGTAATTGGGGTGACAAGTGCCTATTATTTAGCCAAGCAAGGTGTAGAAGTCACGGTGATTGACCGCCAAGCAGGTGCCGCACAAGAAACCAGTTTTGGCAATGCGGGGCAAATCTCCCCTGGCTACTCTACCCCTTGGGCAGCGCCTGGTATTCCATTAAAGGCGGTTAAATGGTTATTTCAACAACACGCCCCTTTAGCCATCAAGTTAGATGGTAGTCTGTGGCAGTTACAATGGATGCTACAAATGCTCAAAAACTGCAATGCCAAGCGCTATGCCATCAACAAAGAGCGTATGGTACGAGTGGCAGAATACAGCCGCGACTGTCTGCAGCAGTTGCGTCAAGACACCGGCATTCACTACGAAAACCGCTCGCAAGGCACCTTACAAGTTTTTCGCAAACCCGCCCAACTAGATGCTGTACAGCAAGATATTAAGGTGTTGCAAGATTCAGGCGTGCCTTTTAAGCTGATTGACAACAGCAAGGCATTGGCTGAGATTGAGCCCGCGTTGGCAAATGCCACTGATAAGCTGGTTGGTGGATTGCATTTGCCGCATGATGAAACAGGCGATTGCTTTTTGTTTTGCCAAGCATTAGCGCAGCAAGCCAAAGCACTGGGGGTGAAATTTTTATACAATCAAACCATCGAAAAGCTAGTAGTCGACGCTGGGGCGATTAAAGGGGTGATAGTAAATGGTGAGTTATTAACGGCAGACCAGTATGTATTGGCGTTGGGCAGTTATTCGCGGGCGCTTTTGCAACCGCTACAGCTTAATCTGCCTGTATACCCTGTCAAAGGCTATTCAATGACTGTGCCGATTATCAATGCTGATTTAGCGCCCCAATCAACGGTGCTGGATGAAACCTATAAAATCGCCATCACTCGCTTTGACAACCGCATTCGCGTGGGCGGTATGGCAGAATTAAGTGGTTTTGATGTAAGTCTAAACCCCCAGCGCCGTGCTACACTCGAAATGGTCACGCAGGACTTATTCGCAGGTGGTGATTTGCCAAACGCAAGTTTTTGGACAGGGCTACGTCCGATGACCCCCGATAGCACACCCATCATTGGCGCGACTCGGTATCGCAATTTATTTTTAAACACAGGACATGGCACATTGGGTTGGACAATGGCGTGTGGCTCTGGCAAATTAATCAGCGATTTGTTGCTCGGCAAAACGCCTGATATTCGCATTGATGGCTTATCATTACAGCGTTATGCCTAGTATCTATTCTCTTTCAGAAATACCTGTAAATAGCATTTGAAAAGACTATGCATAAATAACATTTATCCATTTACAAGTACAAGGAAAACACCATGACCGCACAAATTCAACGATTTGATAGCAATGACTATCTAAGTGAAATTACCATTTTTAACCACGTGGTGTACCTCGCAGGACAAGTGCCAAATACCGACACTGCCGATATCCACACACAAACCAAAGAAGTGCTAGACAATATCGACGCCATGCTCGCCAAAGCCAATAGCGACAAATCACGTCTGCTAACCGCTCAGATTTTTATCAAGGATTTGGCGGATTTTGAGGTGGTGAATAGCTTGTGGGGCGACTGGTTAACCGATTGCCCAAAGCCTACCCGTGCGACAGTCAAAGCTGAATTGGTTAATCCTTTATGGAAATTAGAAATTGTCGTAGTCGCAGCGCAAAATACCATAGACTAAATGAACCCATAACCGCTCAAAATGTTAAATAAAAAAGGTGCATAAATCGCACCTTTTTTTATTTTGTCTAACCTCTACATTAATAGCTCACGTTTACCACTTTTGGTCATGCCACTTACCAAGCCCGCCTCTTCCATGGCATCAACAATACGTGCTGCGCGGTTATAGCCGATACTAAATTTGCGCTGAATGCTTGATGCAGAGACTTTACGGGTTTCGAGCAAAAACGCCACCACCTCATCATACAGTGGGTCTTCTTCACCATTGCTAGACCCACTAGCATCGCCCCCACTTGGTGCTGAGCTTAACTCAAAGTTATCAAACATATTATCAATATAATTAGGTGCGCCTCGCTCGCGCCATGCATCACACACACGGTTGACTTCCGCATCGCTGATAAAAGCACCATGTACACGGTTAGGCTCGATTTGACCAGGTCCTAAAAACAGCATATCCCCATGCCCAAGCATATCCTCTGCGCCACCGGCATCCAAAATGGTACGCGAGTCGACTTTTGAGTTGACACGAAGCGCGGCACGGACGGGAATATTGGCTTTAATCAAGCCAGTAATCACATCCACTGAGGGGCGCTGGGTCGCTAAAATCAAATGAATCCCTGCGGCGCGCGATTTTTGTGCCAAACGGGTAATCAACTCCTCGGCTTGTTTACCCACCTGCATAATCATGTCAGCAAACTCATCCGCCACAATCACAATTTGTGGTAACGGTTTTAATTTTGGCGCTCTATCTTGGCTGACACTGTCATTGGGTCGCCAAAGCGGATCTAGTAACGGCTCACCACTTTGTTCAGCTGCCATGATTTTTTTGTTGAATTCATCAAGCTTACGCACTTTGAATAATGACATCAGCTGATAACGACGTTCCATCTCCGCCACACTCCATGCCAAAGCACTGGCTGCTTCGGTCATATCGGTGACTACGGGGGTGAGCAGATGCGGAATATCGCCATAGTTGGCAAGCTCAAGCTGTTTGGGGTCAATCAAAATCAATCGCAGCTGCGCTGGTGTGTATTTGAGCAGCATTGACAATAACAGCGAATTCACCAACACTGATTTACCCGAGCCTGTGGTACCTGCTACTAGCATGTGTGGCGCTTTCGCCAAATCCGCAATAATCGGTCTACCTGCAATATCTTTGCCCATTGCCATACTGATTAAGCCATCGGGGTCTTGATAAGCTTCTGTTTTCAGCAGTTCGATGAGTCGTACCATTTGGCGCTGCGGATTGGGCACTTCGATACCGATATAAGGTTTACCTGGAATGACTTCTACCACACGCACCGATGCCATGGATAGCGACCGAGCCAAGTCTTTGGCAATACCTGTTACCTTGCTTGCTTTAAGCCCTGGCGCCAGCGACACTTCAAAGCGTGTCACCACTGGACCCATTTGCGCATTGACCACTTCTGCTTTGATATTAAATTCTTGTAGCTTGATTTCTAACAGCGCTGACAACTGCTGCAACTGTTCGCGGCTGTAGCTTGGCTTGCGGTCAGGGTCAGGCAAGTCAAGCAGCGATAACTCAGGTAACGGGCTTAAATTGGCACGATAAGCTGCGGTTTGCATGGCACGCGATTTCTGACTAAATAGGCTATCATCATTGATATCGAGCGGCTGGTCGACCTGAGTCGCTGCGGGCTGTTCGATTTGGTCGAGTAGCTCAGATTCCACCGAACGACTATGGGTCGGTATTGAAGACGTTATCTGGTTGGTATCAATCTCGGCTGCAGCAATCTCGTTGCCAGTAATCTGGGTGACGGCTTGCACTGGACGTGCTATTTGGGTTGGCATCGGACTTGCTGCAGGGGTTGAAAATTCCGCTCCCACAGATGCGGTGGCACTGTCATCTGATGGATTAGCCCTAGCTTGCGCTGGGACTTGTCGCATACCCAATAACGACGCGACTGAGGGGGTTGGTGTTTCAATACCTTCTGCACCTTCTGCTTCAATACTTTCTGCTTCAATGTCCTCTGTCTGAATGCCCTCGAATGATGGCTCTAGCACAGGATTTTGTGATAAGTCATATCTAGCATCTACGCTATTCGCTAAATGATCCAAATCTGACGACCCAATAGCCGCGTCCTGTCCAGCCATCTCTACACCCGTCATCGACTCAGAGGTTTGTTTATCCGCTAGCTCCCCTGTGCCTGCGGCAGACATAGCAGATATCATAGATGCGTCATCGATAGTTGGCATAGCTGGTGATACGTCTACACTATCTACACTATCTACACTAGGCTGCTTTGTCTGAGTTGGCTCAGTGAGTTGCGAGTCTACCTGTATCAAATGGGGTCTGTTCAAGGTAGGCATTTTAAACGGTTTTTTAATGATTTCACTTTGCAGTTTTTCATCGAGTTTTTTGGTCAGCTTGGTGTTTGCTACATAGGTTGAGCTGACGGGTTTAAATGGATTGGTGGCATCGTTTTCTTCGAGCCATTCATAATCTTTGATTTCACTAAAACCCGTTTCATCCAAAAACGCATCGAGTGGACTACCGACAAAATCCTCATCATCCGCTAGATGACTACTGTCATAAGCCGCTTGTTCTGAGTCATGGGAGGCTAGTGGCAAAGGCAGTTGCGCAGTATCGTTTGGTTTTGCTTGGCTTGCCTCTTGAGCAGTTGCCTTGAATTTAGTATTGGTTTCTTCTTCATCTGCGGCTTCAGCTTGTAGGCGACTGCGAATGGCTTGACCTGATAAAATCTCATGCCAATGTAAATCAAAGGTAAACGTCACGGTGATGGCAATAAACACCAATAAAAACAGCAAAGTCCCCCAGTAGGTTAATAAACCACTAAGCCCGTTGCCAACGATTTGCCCGATCATGCCTTGCGCTAACCAGCCAAACGCTAACACCCCTGTCAGCCCTGCGGTGGCAATGATTAAAAAGATATAACCCAAAAAACGCAATAAGCCATTAGGCTCTACATCATGGCGCCATACATTCCAAGCTTCATAACAGGCAATGACAATGAGCCACCAGCTTGCCGCACCCAAAAACGCATACAAAATATCAGCCAGCCAAGCACCACCCGTGCCTGCCAAGTTACTGACTTCATTTGCCGCACTACTGATATGCGACCAACTAGGATCATTGGCAGAATAACTGATGAGGGACATGACTAACAACAATGCCACGATTAGCCAGATAATCGTAAGCACACTTTGACGAATATAATAAGACAACGCAATTTACCTTTGAATTTGAACCCGCTTTGGATAAGCCGTAAGCCAACGCTTTGTTCAGCCATGACTGACTGATAATGATTGTGAAAAACAATGATTTTGGAAAAACGTTGATTAAAATCACCCTTTTAATCGACTATCATATCAAATCTCAGTGGTGCGTTGCTGAGCTTTTTTTGCGAAAAATTGCTTTGTTAAATCAGTCAATTCAAGCCCTATGATAAATGCAGTTTGAGCCAACAAAGCCGGATAGTAGGGTATTTTTTGATAACAAGCTTACGCCATTTTTGAGCGTTGATTGAGCTTTGATTGCGCGATGAATCTGTTATAAAAATAACATTTACTTGCTATTTTCGATGTTAGCCCCTATCTTACTTATGAATCAAAAATTAACATGTTTTATTTAGTTTATTATTCAGCGATTGTTAGGAAAGACGTATGTCAGAAATTATCCATCACCAGCTTATTATTTTGGGTTCAGGTCCAGCGGGTTATTCTGCCGCCGTGTATGCAGCGCGCGCCAATTTAAAACCGGTCATTATCACAGGTATGCAGACTGGCGGGCAGTTGACTACCACCACGGAAGTTGATAACTGGCCAGGTGATCCACAAGGCTTGACGGGACCTGACTTGATGGTACGCATGCAAGCCCATGCCGAGCGTTTTGGTACCCAATTGGTGTATGACCATATCAACCAAGTGAACCTAACTCAGCGACCCTTCACCTTAGTCGGCAATAGTGCCACTTACACGTGTGATGCACTCATTGTAGCGACAGGGGCTTCAGCCCAATACTTGGGTCTCGCCTCTGAACAAAAATTTATGGGGCTTGGCGTTTCTGCCTGTGCGACCTGTGATGGGTTCTTCTATCGCGGCAAGCCTGTGGTGGTGATTGGCGGTGGCAACACAGCGGTTGAAGAAGCCTTATATCTATCAAACATCGCAAGCCACGTCACCCTAGTGCATCGACGTGATAAATTAAAATCAGAAAAAATTCTGCAAGACCAATTATTTGAAAAACAAAAAAATGGCAATGTGACCATCGAATGGAACAGCCAAGTCAAAGAAGTGGTGGGTGATGACGCAGGCGTGACGGGTGTGGTGATTGAAAATCTCCAAGACCAGTCTACCAAAACCATCAACGCGCCTGGTATGTTCGTGGCGATTGGGCACAAACCCAATACCGATATTTTCCAAGATCAGCTTGAGATGAATAATGGCTATATCGTGGTCAAAAGCGGTCTAGATGGCAATGCGACAGCGACAAGTGTCGAAGGCGTGTTTGCCTGTGGGGATGTGGCAGACCATATCTATCGCCAAGCGATTACCTCAGCAGGCACGGGTTGTATGGCGGCGTTGGATGCAGAAAAATATTTAGATATTGTCAATCTAGCGAATGCCAATACCACGGTATCAGCCAACACCTCTGCTGTTTAGCTAATACTTTCAACGATGCCATTGCCAAATCACCATCCATTACAAAGCCCTTTCGTTTGCCGTTATCAATTTCCCGACCCGATGGCGGCAGACCCTGACGGTGAAGGCTTGATTGCGTTGGGGGGTGATTTGGCAGCTGATACCTTAGTGTGTGCTTATCGCCAAGGGATGTTCCCGTGGTTTAATGAAGGCGAGCCCATCGCTTGGTGGTCGCCTGACCCGCGCTGTATTATTTATCCTAGCGATTTTCGCGCCAGTAAAACCCTAAAACGGCGTATCAAAAATGCAGGTTGGACGTTTTCCATTAATCTTGCCTTTGCTGAGGTCATTGCCGCCTGTGCTGATACCCGCACCTATGCCCAAGCTTCTGCATCAGCCACTTGGATCAGCCCCGCTATGATTGAAGCGTATACAGCGCTCCATGCCGAGCAAGTGGCTTACAGTGTCGAGATTTGGGATGATGATGAGCTGATTGGTGGTCTCTATGGGCTAAAGCTAGGACAAGCATTTTTTGGTGAAAGTATGTTTCACCGAGTCACAGATGCATCTAAAGCGGCTTTTTTTGTGTTAATGCAGCTGTGTGCGCATTCCCAATTTGCTTGGGTGGACTGTCAGTTGCCTAACCCACATTTGCTGCGTTTAGGGGCATCCATCCTACCCAGAGCGGAATTTTTAGCTGGGCTTGCGCAACAATTATCGCTACCGAGCATTGATTGGTCATCGATTTGCGGTCAAAAATTGCCACTTAATCAACTGTTAAATGAGGATTTGATGACTTATTACCTACCTCCAACTATGCAAGCTTAGGTAAGTTAAGGGTATTTAAAAGCACCAATGACGTTAAAACCACCCCACCCCCCGACCAGTCTAGCATTGACCAGCCAATTGACGCCGCTGCATCAATGTAGTTATTTGCCGGATCGTGCAGCACGTTTAGAGCTGATTGAATTAGCAAAGGATGAACGTTTAGATACGCCTATTTTTTCTCAGTTTTCACGGCTTGGGTATCGGCGTAGTGGACAACATCTATACCGCCCTGTATGCTTTCATTGTCAACGCTGTATCTCTACACGTTTAGTAGTTAACGAGTTTGAACCCAATCGTACCCAGCGCAAACTGTGGCAAAAATCGCACGAGATGGATGTGGTAATTACGGCTTGTGATGATGCCGATGAATCGCATTTTACGCTATATGCTCGCTATATCTGCGCTCGCCATAGTGATGGCGATATGTATCCACCCAATTTACAAGGGTTTAAACAGTTTCTACAATATAGCTTTACCCAGTCATTTTTTATGGAGTTTTGGCTTCATGATGAATTAGTCATGGTGGCAGTTTGCGACCAATTAGATGACGGCATATCCGCAGTCTATACTTTCTATGATCCCGATGCAACCATAAATAGTTTGGGCACCCTTGCGATACTTACCCAAATTGACTATGTTAAACGTCTTGGATTACCGTATTTATATTTAGGTTTTTGGGTACCAGATTCGGATAAGATGGCATATAAATCGCGTTTTTATCCCAGTGAATTATTAATCAATCAACAGTGGCATCGCTTCGATGAGGCTGTCACAGCCGCGCAAGTTGAGCCAATGCTTCAACAGGCGATAAAAGCGCATTATCTAAACATGTGGAATACTACTTAGCATTTAATTTAGCATTGAATTTGCGCTGCATAATTAACGCATGGGTTTTGGTCATGTCATGATTATCGTAGTAATTCTTGCGAACGGCAATCTGTTCAAACCCATGTTTTTGATAAAATGCAAGGGCAGCATAATTATCTTCTCTTACCTCTAATAGCACCCGCTCGGCACCCGCTACTTTGCACATCTGCGCCATAGCCGTTAACAATTGGCTTGCAATACCTTGCTGTTGATAATCGCGACAAGTCCCAATTTTTAAAATCTCTGCATCTTCAAATATGTGGCTGTAAAAACAATAGCCGACCAATCGCTGATTCAACTCGTCTGTCGCATAAATTATATGGTTAAATGGCTGCGCGAGCAGGGAATTGATTTGCGCAGCCGACCAAGCATCGTAGACAAACAGCTCGGATTCAATTTGTGCCAGCTGCGCCAGTATATTGTCGGCACCATTATCTTGTGTACTCGTCTTATCTAACTTATATATCTGTATAGCAGTCATAATTTATTTCCATAAAAAAAGAGCCACCGAAGTGACTCTTTTGTATGCATATTAACGATTAGTCGTTAACTTTAGCAACAACACCCGCACCTACAGTACGGCCACCTTCACGGATTGCAAAGCGTAAGCCTTGGTCCATTGCGATTGGGTGGATTAGCTCTACGTTCATTTCAACGTTATCGCCAGGCATTACCATCTCTGTACCTTCTGGTAATTGGATTGCGCCAGTTACGTCGGTAGTACGGAAGTAGAATTGTGGACGGTAACCATTTAAGAATGGGGTGTGACGACCACCTTCTTCTTTTGATAGTACATATACTTCTGCGTCAAATTTGGTGTGTGGTTTGATTGAACCTGGTTTAGCCAATACTTGACCACGTTGTACGTCTTCACGTTTGGTACCACGTAGTAGTACACCACAGTTCTCGCCTGCACGACCTTCGTCTAACAGTTTACGGAACATTTCAACGCCAGTACAGGTGGTTTTTGCGGTTGGTTTGATACCAACGATTTCAATTTCTTCACCAACTTTGATGACGCCTGATTCTACACGACCTGTTACGACTGTACCACGACCAGAGATTGAGAATACGTCTTCGATTGGCATCAAGAATGGTTTGTCAATCGCACGTTCTGGTTCTGGGATGTAGCTGTCTAGGGTGTCAAGTAGTTCTAGTACGGCTGGTTCACCGTATTTGCCTTCGCCGCCGTTTAGGGCTTCTAGGGCAGAACCTTTGA
The DNA here is from genome assembly GCF_031979465.1 of Moraxella sp. CTOTU46934. Taxonomy (NCBI): domain Bacteria; kingdom Pseudomonadati; phylum Pseudomonadota; class Gammaproteobacteria; order Moraxellales; family Moraxellaceae; genus Moraxella; species Moraxella sp. CTOTU46934. Next base: position 63,168 of record NZ_DALZEG010000011.1, on the reverse strand, counting down.
TGATTGGGGTGTCATCACCAGGGAAGTCGTAGCTTGATAGTAGTTCACGTACTTCCATTTCGACGAGTTCTAGTAGTTCTTCGTCATCAACCATGTCACATTTGTTCATGAATACCATGATGTATGGTACACCTACTTGGCGTGATAGTAGGATGTGTTCACGGGTTTGTGGCATTGGGCCGTCAGTGGCTGATACGACTAGGATAGCGCCGTCCATCTGTGCTGCACCGGTGATCATGTTTTTAACATAGTCAGCATGGCCAGGACAGTCTACGTGTGCGTAGTGACGTGCTTGGGTGTCATATTCAATGTGTGAGGTGTTGATGGTGATACCACGGGCTTTTTCTTCAGGGGCTGAGTCAATTGACGCGTAGTCTTTGGCTTCACCACCGTTGTGTTTTGCTGCTACGGTCGCAATCGCAGCTGTTAGGGTTGTTTTACCATGGTCAACGTGTCCAATGGTGCCTACGTTAACGTGTGGTTTAGTACGTTCAAACTTGGCCTTTGCCATAATTTAATCCTCTGATCATTGTTAAACTGTTAGCAATACCCTAGCTCAAAGCCATAAACCAACTGGTGTATCTGTATTGCCAGTGCTGGTGTTGCCAATTTGAGTGTTGCTAGGTCACTAAAATAGCAAATTTAACATAAATTTCAAGTTTTTTCCATAGCCTTCATCTTTATGGTCAAACTTTTTTGTTATTGCTAAAACAAAAGGCAACACATCTGTGCTGCCTTAACTATTTTTTAGTTTATCTCAATGTATTTTCTATAAAACTGGAGCTCATACCGAGAGTTGAACTCGGGACCTCTCCCTTACCAAGGGAGTGCTCTACCTCTGAGCTATATGAGCAAAACTTTGGTTTAGAATAATGGAGCGGGTGGCGGGAATCGAACCCGCACCATCAGCTTGGAAGGCTGAGGTTCTACCACTAAACTACACCCGCAATGCGACCCGCCCAAGCATACTGGACTTACTGTTAACGTGATTAGGGAATATTCAGATAACAATAGCAGGCAAATGGTGGTGGGGGAAGGATTCGAACCTTCGAAGCTCTCGCAACGGATTTACAGTCCGTCCCCTTTGACCGCTCGGGAACCCCACCATAGTTGTCTTTCAAGGTACGCTTAACACGATGTGTTAAAGGATGGTGCCGGCTGCCGGAGTCGAACTGGCGACCTACTGATTACAAGTCAGTTGCTCTACCAACTGAGCTAAGCCGGCGTATCGCTTGAAAGTGGTGAGCATTTTAGCAAATATTTTTAATCTTGCAAGCGTTTTTTTAGTTTTTTTTTCATTTTTTTTGCCAAAACGTAAATTTAATGATTCAAATCCGCATTTTAGGCTCTTTGCACCGCTTATTTGCTACCTAAACCCTAATACATCAACAACACTGATGCAATAATCAGCGCAATGATTACCACAATCATGATTGCGACTGTGGCGTTTTTCTTTGCCGCAGGTTTTGTTGGCTCACTTTTCATTGGCGTAGGCTTCATTGCATCAGTGTCTACTGTGCTAACTGGCGATGGTTGCGCTGGCTGAACGGCTGAGACCTGAACGGATGGGACAACGGGCTGCAATGGTACTGCCTCAGTGACGACAGGCGGCTGAGACGGTGTATTAAGTATTGGCGATGGTGGGTTATCAACGCTTGCTACATCGACTGTTGTTGTCGGTGTAGAGGGTACGGATTGTTCGACGTGAGTGTTGCTCAGCTGCTCGCTGGGTAAAAAATCTTGCGTGGTAACGACATCTATCACAGGCGCGGCGTTGGCTGCAGCGTTCAGTGATGATGGCTCAACCGATGCAGTCGATTCAGTTTGGGTATGAATGTCAATGGTGGGTGTGAAGTTCTCAATATCTTGTAAACTACCGAGAAAACTATCATCATCCAGTGCGTCAACTGGGGCATTTACCACCAAAAATACCAAGTCAGCAAAGGCAAGTTCATCGGTGGCTTGCAAAGCATGGGCGTCTGTACCAATGCGCTCACCATTGATAAAGGTACCATTGCTTGAGCCTAAGTCTTGTACATACAACTGCTCACCAATACGGTTAATCTTGGCGTGTTGGCGAGAGATTTGTGAGGTTGCTAATACCAAATCATTGCTATCACTACGTCCGATGCTTAAGCTTTTATCAATATCAATGGTTAAATCCGCCAACGCTGGTGACAGCCCAATGAGTTGCCATAAAGTGCTTTGCGAGTTGTCGGTAAGGTTCATCGTATTCACTGCATTAGTTTGATAATTGTCCATGCATGTCTCCTACTCCTAAGGGGTATTCAATATTATCATTATGCTTGGCATTATGGGACATTTTTAGGGATTTGTCACGGTGATGGTCTGCACCGCAGGCGGGGTCGCAATCACCACAGGCGTTTGAGCCATCTTTGCGCCCTGCCCTGTCTGCCCTGTAGATTGGGTAACGGTAGATTGGGTGACGGGCGCTTGGGTGATGGCGTTGCTCGCTGGGCGACTCACGGTTGTGGTCGATGAACTGCCTGTGCGAGACACATTTGATGACACGGGCGTGACGATATCGACATCATTGGCATACACTCTTGGGGTGTTTGATAAGCTTTGCTCGGCTGGGGTAACCAAGTCGTCTGTTGGCAATTTGACGCCATTTTGCACCCTATTGGTATTGGGGAACATGGCATTGATATTAAGTGGGATTTGTTTGAGCGTGCCGTTTTTATCAATTACCAGTTGCATGGTACGAATACCGTCTAAGCTTTTTTCGGTCACGCTTGCCACCGCGCTACCATTACGCAAAATCGTCGGCTGTAAAAATACAATCAGATTGGTTTTGTCCGAGTTTTTGCTTTTTGAGCGAAATAAATTACCAAGAATCGGCGCATCACCCAATCCTGGGACTTTTTGCTGACCATAGGTGCTGTTATCACGCATCAACCCACCCAATGCCACGGTTTGTTGGTCATCCGCTAAAATGGTGGTTTTGATTAAATTCTTGTTGGTGACGACACCGCTCACGTTATTGAGGGTACCGTCGACAATGGAGGACACTTCCTGCGAAATCTCAAGTCGCACTGAGCCATTATCACCAATATGCGGAATGACATTAAGATTGATACCGACATCTTGACGGCTCACGGTTTGAAACGGCGTGGTTGATGAGTTACTTGCCGTGGTATAAGAGCCGGTCACAAATGGGACGTTCTGTCCTACCAAAATATTGGCTTTTTCGTTATCCAACGTCAAAATAGAGGGCATGGATAACAGATTGGCATTGTTGGTTTTATTGATGGCTTGCAAAATCGCACCATAAAACTCACGATTACCGTTACTATCGGTTTTACTATTGCCAATCCCCAACAGCGCGCCTGCCACGGATGCTGCCGCCGTACCTGGGGTTTTGCTTAATATCTCAGATGCCAGACCTACTGCGGATGCACCGATGTTATTAAAGTTAATCACCCCTACGCCGCTATTGGCATTGCCCATTGCCCATTGTACGCCAAGTTGCTGGGTATCATTGCCTGAGATTTCCATAATCGCTGCTTGAATCAATACTTGGTCACGGCGGGTATCTAGCTCATTAATAGCGTTTTCGATTTCTACCATTAACTCTGGGTTGGCATTGACGATGACGGAATTTTGGGTTTGGTCAGCGATAATGCTAAAAGGTCTACCTTGATAGCCGTTGTTTTGCGCAGTCGTTGTGTTGCTGGTGGACGAGGTATTTAGCGGTGAACCTGTCGGTGACGCTGCAGTATTGGTGGTGGTCGCTGCGCTATTATTACTGGTATCGCTACTAGATTGAAACATTGAGCTTGCTTGCAAGGTGGTTTGGTCACCTGAGCTATTGATGGATTGATAGGCAAGCAGTCCGCGTAGCATTTCTGCAATATGGGTGGCACTGGCATATTTTAGACGAAACACGCGAAGCCCACTGAGACGTTGCGTCGGTACGGTGTCTAACTGCTCTACCATTCGCTGTACTTTGGCTGTCATCTCGGCACTACCTTTGACTAGCAGCCTATCAGAAATCGGGTCGGCAATGATATTGATCAGGCTGCCACCGGTTGATGCCACAGTAGGCTGCCCTGATTGACCCGCAGCAGCTGGCGCTGTACCACCGCCCGTACCTGTCAGTGAGCTTAATAAATCCATCATGCGCTTGGCATCGACATGACGCAGCGGAATAATGGTCAGCTTGTCATTCATATTGCTATCAAGATCGCTAATCAATTTTGCGTATTGATTGAGGCTGTCGGCGCGGTCAGATAGGATAATCGCATTGACATTTGGCACCACAGCGGCATTGGCATACGGCGGCATCATCGGACGAATGACGTTTAAGATGTCATTGGCATTGGTGTTGGTGAGATAATAGATGCGGGTCGCCATTTGGCTACCTGCGGTATTACCGCGCAAGTCCACATCTACCCCTGCTTGCTTGGCAACGGTATCAGGGACCAGCTCTGTGGTCAGCCCGCGATCAATCGCTACAATGCCATTGACTTTCATCACGGCTAAAAACAAGTCATACACTTCTTGACGGGATAAGGGTTTGTTTGAAATTACCGTCACATTGCCATTAATGCGTGGGTCTAACACAAAGTTCTTTTGCGTAATGGTGGCAATTTGGTCGATAAACGCCTTGATATCAGCGTCTTGCAAATGCACTTTATAGCCAGTGGCTGCATGGGCAGCTGACAGACCACTGCTAAGCAAACTGATACTCATAGCCAGTGTCGTGCTCAAAAATAGTGGCTTTAGCATGGTTGGGTATTTCATAATTTACCTTATCAATTTTTAACGCATATCACCGACTGTGTCTCACGTAGCGATGACGTCTGTAGCTTTTTACTATCTTTTATCAAAATGACTGGCGTACTGTCACGACTTGGTCGCCGCGCTGAACTTGGATTTGCGCTTGTCCTGCTTGTTGCACTTGACGTAGTAGCTGGGCATCTTGTGTTGGGTTTTGACCCACGTTTTGTCCATTGACGGAGAGGACTTTATCCCCTGTTTGTAGCCCCAGACGGTTTTTTAGTCCTGCGGACATCGCATCGGTCACCAAATAGCCCTGCCCTGTCGCTGCCACACCCATTTGGCTTAGATACCCCGAGGCATTTTGCTGTAGCCCTTGAATCGCCCCGCCAATGGCTGACGATGCACCGCTTGGCGAGGTATTGGCACCATTTGACGTCGCCATAGTGGGCGCAGAATCCTCTCGATCATGGGGATCGCCTGTCGCCACTGGCGCGCCGCTAATCGCTTGTGGCGCAGCGCCGCCTAAGCTCGGTGTGGGGGTTTGTCCCATATTTGAGCCGTTACCCACGCCGGCTGCACCGTTGGCTTGCGCTTTGGCTCTGATAGCTTCGCTTTGGTCAAGAAAAAACGGTTGCCCAAATGGCACTTTACTGATTTGACCACTGGCATCTGCCACCATTACAAAATCGGCTGCGACTTTAACCAATTTATAACCACTGCCATCAACCATGTCGTTGATACGATAGCTTAAGGTTTTACCATTGGTGGTCAAAATTGCATACGATTGACTCTCTGGGGTGGCAATGGTCACGCCCACCACTTTAATATCTGGGGGTGTCGCTGCCGGCGCTTGTGGGGCAGTTGGCTGCGCAAAAAAATCCAACGCATTGCTATTGGCAGATTGCGCGACCAAGTTCGTCTGCATGGGTACTGGGGTGAGTGCGGGGGCTTTGGGCGGTGCAACCACCAGCCAAATTGCTTGACTTAATTGCCACACCAACCAAAAAATAGCTGCCAATAGCAACCAAGGATACAGTTTTTCTACCACCGCCATCGGCACAAATTTACCAGTCGTTGTTTTACGGCTCAACGAGGGGCGCTGGGTCGCTTTTATCATATCTGCTATCATCGCTGCGTCTCTAATTACCCATACTGGTCAAAGGTTGGCGAATGGACACCACCACACTGTCATCAGCCCCTTTGCCTTGGTACGCTGGCATATTTTTGAGCAGCCGCTGGGTCAATGACACATCGAGCATATTATCTTGGTCAAGATAAAAATCCCCCAATCGCTCGGCTTGCGGTGTAGTAAGGGCTAAATGCAAGCTTTTACCTTGCGCTGCCTTGTTGCTACTATTGGCACCATTGTTGTCTGCTGGCTGCACACTGGCTTTATCTGCGCTTAAGTTGCCTTGCATGGTGGGGAGTTTGATGAGGTAGGTTTTGCCGCCTGTGGGATACCCCAAATCACCGCCTGCCCAATTCATGCTGCCTTTGGCGGTTTGATAACCTTGCTTATTTTTTTCAATTGACACTTCTTTGATGGTAATCGGTGTGTCGGGTAATTGCCAACTGACCAACTGCGCCAATGTGTCATGGCTGATTTTGCCGTTGAAATCATTGGCTTGCCAGCTAGTTTTGTTGAATTTGACCACCCCTTGCAAGTCGGTTTTGCCAGAGCGGATATCGACTGCCATACCCAGTTTGCCCATCAATAAATGCCACGGTTGCCAGCGCCAATCGACACTACCCGCCAGCGGCGTATTGGGGCGCGCATTGATTTGCCAATTGGCTTGACCTTGCCAAAGGTTGCCGGATATTTGCTGCAAGTAAGGGTTGTTTGGGGCAAATTTTTGCAGCAACCACGCTGCAGGTAGCTGAATCAACAAGCTTAAGCAAAGCAAAACCAGACCTACCAGCCACCATAGTTTTGTCGGACGTAATGAATTGACACTTGCCAAACTTGAATACCTTTTTACAATGATTTTTGACACCGATAAAGTGACGCAATCCACAAGCAGATTAATCAACAATCAAATAATTCATGCAGGATAAAAATTGCCATTAGCGCAAAATTTTGAACCCGCTCTGCGCCAACACTCGAATATTTTTCTAACTAAAATGAAACGCTTTATCATAACTGATTTTTATTGCGTTGTAATGTCAATCCATAAAAAATCAAAATTTTGTCAGGCTTGTTTTGGGCGGACTGTTTATTGCGGCTACCTGCCGCACTTACTACAATTTGCAACCGACTTTATCACCATGAGTTTGCTACAATCACCTCACCAAGCCGGTTAAAACTATAATGCAAAACACAAGGAAAATAGCATGCAATTTGATACATTGCCACAACTGGGCGATAGCGTCTCCAAAATTTGCTTAGGCACCATGACCTGGGGACAGCAAAACAGCGAGCAGGATGCCCATGAACAAATGGATTATGCCCTTGCCCAAGGTGTGAACTTTTGGGATACCGCTGAGATGTATCCGTCACCCCCTGATAAAGACAAACAGGGTGATACCGAGCGCTTTATGGGTAGCTGGTTTGCCAAGACAGGCAAAAGAAATGGTGTCGTATTGGCGAGTAAAATCTCTCGCAATGACTTTTTGCGCGATGGCAATACCAAGTTTGATAAAAAAACCATTCGTGCGGCATTAGATAGCAATCTACAGCGTTTGCAAACCGACCATATCGATATTTATCAGCTACACTGGCCAGAGCGTCAGACCAACTTTTTTGGTCAACGCGGCTATACAGAAAGTATGGCGCAGCAAGACACCAAAGAATTGACGCCATTTTTGGAAACCATCGAAGCCCTCAATGATGAAATCAGCAAAGGTCGAATACGCGCTTATGGGCTATCCAATGATACCCCTTGGGGCGTCATGCGCTACTTAGCAGAAGCCGATAAACATGGGCTTGCTAGACCTATCACCATACAAAATCCATATAGTCTACTCAATCGCTTGTATGAAGTGGGACTGGCAGAAATCAGTCACCGCGAGCAAATTGGGCTACTTGCCTACTCACCGCTAGCGTTTGGGGTGTTATCAGGCAAATATTTGGGCGGTAACAAGCCTGCCAATAGTCGCCTGAGCCTTTATAGCCATTTTACCCGTTATTTGAATGAGCAAGCGCAACAAGCCACCCAAGCCTATGCCGAAGTCGCTAAAAAACATCATCTAGATATGGCACAAATGGCACTGGCGTTTGTCAATAGCCGCTCGTTTGTGACTGCCAACATCATTGGGGCAACCACCATTGAGCAGCTAGCCAGCAATATCGCGTCCGTAGACTTGGTATTGTCCCAAGAGGTATTGGCTGATATCGAAGCGGTGCAGACCTTACACCCGAACCCTGCGCCTTAAACCCTGTAACTTAAATCTGCATCTTAGACGCTGCAACTTACTAGCAGGCTACGATCAGAAAAAACGGCATAAAAAATCCCTGCGACAGTGTGACTGTGCAAGGATTTTTTTTAAACCTAGTAAAAATTAAAGTCTAGAACGGGATATCATCATCAACTGCGCCTGGTTTTGGCATTGCCATGGCAGGGTTTTGTTGGGGATTTTGGGCAGGCTGATTATTGCCTGTATTTACCCCTTGTGGCGCTTGGTTGCCATTCATAAATGGATTATTGCCAAATCCTGCATTTTGACCCGCTTGTGGCGCAGCTTGGTTATTAGTTTGGGCATTATTTTGGTTTGGATAGCCGCCAAAATGATTGGGTGCTTGGTTGTAGCCAACTTGATTATAACCACCTTGAGGCTGGTTTTGGTAGGTTGTGCCGGCATTGTTGTTATTAGCAATACCGCCTTGAACGCCACCTGCGGTACCAAGCATTTGCATTTGGTCGGCACGAATCTCTGTGGCATAGCGCTCTACGCCATTTTGGTCGGTGTATTTACTGGTGCGAAGGCTACCTTCGATATAGACTTGGCTACCTTTACGCAGGTATTGCGCTGCAATTTCACCGAGTTTATTAAACAATGAAATACGGTGCCATTCGGTTTGCTCACGGCGCTCACCTGTTTGTTTGTCGTTCCACTGCTCACTTGTCGCCACGGCGATACGCGTCACGCTACCGCCATTGGCAAATTGTTTGACTTCAGGATCTGAACCAAGGTTGCCTACAATGATTACTTTATTTACGCCGCGCATAGAATTTCCTTGATGATTTTTTTGATAACTTTCTTAATGAATTTCTCAATAACGCTATAGTGTTTTTAGCCAAATCTTTGCAGATTTAGCGCAAGTACAATGCCATTACTTTACTAAACTTTGCATCAAATTGCTAGCGTCTGACCGGTAAGATGTGACAAATACTGTCGCGTGTCATCGGTCAATTTTTCTTTATCCAGTTTGAGATAAGCAATGTTTTCTTTTGGCATCATCACTATCTCATCCACGCCGTCAATCGCCAAAATTTGCTGTGACCATGCAGTCGTGTCGATACCTATTGGCAGGGTAATCGTTAGGCTGGTCAAATACGGTGGGGCGGCAATCGGCAAGATAAACAATAACGCAATGACGGTCACGATGGCGAGCACCGTCCATGACAACCACATCGGTTTGGTCAGCAAAATACCGCCCATGGCACCGCCCACAAAAGCACCCAAAAACTGTGCAGATGAGTTAATACCCATTGCCGTCGCTTTGTTGGCAACGGGCGCGCGTTTGGAAATCCAAGACGGAATGGTCGCCTCAAGGCTATTAAAGCCAATGTAATAAACCGCAAGCCCAATAATTAAACCCACAATGGTCTGACTAGCCACCGCCAAAAATACCAATCCCGCCACCAAGGTCGCTAAAGACGCCAAAAACACGGCGCGCATTTGCCGTTTTTTTTCTGCGATGATAATCAGTGGAACCGCAATGATAAAGCCCAATAATAGTAGCGGCAAATACACAAAACCTTGCTGCGCCACCGTCAAGCCGAGCACATCATGAAACTGGTGCGGCAATAAGGTAAACATCGCTGTCATTGACAGATGCAGCGCAAAAATCGCCAAGTGCAACCGGTTAATATCGGCAATTTTTAATACTTCAGCAAACTGTGCTTTAACTGAGTGATTATTGAGATTGTGCTTTAGTACCCGATTTGGGGTGGGCACAATCCACAGTAAGCCAATGGCGAAAATAGCGGACGCCACTGTCACCCAAAACAAGCCTGAAATATCGAGCACATGCGTCAAAATCGGACCGAGCCCAAATGCGACCATTACCGACATGGCAATGGTCAGCCCCATGGTTGCCATCGCTTTGGTGCGATGCTCTTCACGGGTCACATCCGCGAGTAGTGCCATCACCACTGCTGAAACCGCGCCACTGCCGGCAATCAAACGCCCCAATATCACCATATAGATGTCTGTTGATAAGGCGCAAATCGCTCCCCCGAGCGCAAACACCAATAACCCTGCAATGATAATCGGTTTACGCGGATATTTGTCCGCCAAAAAACTCATGGGAATCTGAAAAATCGCCTGCCCTAAGCCATAGATACCAATCGCCAATCCAATCAAAAACGGCGTGGCGTGTGCATATTGTGTTCCATACACTGCAAACACAGGCACAATCATGAATAGTCCGAGCATGCGCAAGGCAAAGATACCGCCCAACCCGGCAATCGCTTTCTTTTCGGATGCATTCATGGAGGAGTTGTGACTCATATTTCTCGACGTTGATTTTACTGACGTTGATTTTACTGACGTTGATTTCACTGACATTGTGGCTCACAAAATTTTGCCAAAAACGGCTTATTATATGCCTAATTTTTATCACAGAGAATTTATTGGCAATAAAAATTATTTTAGCCCCATTATTTTGGCTTTATTGTTTCAGCCCCATTATTTTAGCATTGCGTAAGCGGTTACCATGATGGCTAAAATCACCGCGATAGCAATCATCAGCCACATCACATTTTTTTGGTTGTCAAAAAATCCTTGCGGTGACTGTTTGATAGATGATGATTTTGGGATAGCCACTAGCGTGCCATCTAACGAGCTATGCTTCACTTGGGTGGCGATTTTTTGTTGTTTTTGCGCTTTTTTGGCTTCAAATTGCTGTTGGCGTTGTTGTTTTTGTGCCAATTTTTGCTGTTTGGCTTGTTGTTGTAGTTGGCGCTGTTCTTCAAGCTTAGCCTGTTTTTGTCGCGCTTGTTCGGCAAGTTCTGCTTGTTTACGCGCCGCCTCTTCGATGGCTAACTGCTCAGTTTGCTGCTGCTCGCGAAGCTGTTTGTCGCTATAGCGGGCGTGAAAATCATCCATCACGGCGTTATCAATTTCGCTTAAGATAAAAGGCATTTCATTCATCACTTCAAGCGCATCATGCACATCGACGTCGTACACGCCCGAGGCTTTGGTGGTTTTGCCATCGGCAGTGAGTTTTCTGGGTACTTGGTAATCAGCAAGACGCTGCTGCAAGTGGTTTTCCATTTGTCCGATGGAATCGGTGCGACCTGTCATCGCTAATGCCCAATCGTTGATTTCGGCATGATTTTCGCTATTTAATTGCTGGATGATATTGCTCGCGTTTTCAACAAGGCTGATTTTGGCAAGCAGTTGACTGGGTGAGACGGCGATATAGACCTCCCCTGGGGTGGCTTGGCGTTTGAGCGATGCAATGGCTTGGGGGTTGCATTGTAGGCAGTTGGCTTGTTTGTTTTTGAGGGTGTGACCTTTTGGGCAGGGCGGCACACCGTAAGCAACGAGCGCGCCATTTTCTTTCATTTTGGCTTTGTATTCTTTGCTCGATAGTCCGCTCGCATCAAAGGTTTTTTCAAGTGGGATGTGGTGGCTTTTTAAAAAATCGGTTTGTTCATCAGTTAGGGTTGCCATTTTTATTTTCTCAAATGCTATTAAATATTCCTTTATTAAAGTATAGCAAGGTTTAAGCATTTTATAAAAAATAAAAAATCGCTCGGTTGAGCGATTAATTAATAAGTACATGATTATCGGTACGTTTCAATAATTTTTTCTTGTACGTTTTTATGACCAAAACGTTCTAACTGGATTTTGTCATCTGTTTTGGTAAAATAAAGACGATAGTCTCTACCAGTTCTATACTCATATAAGCCTTTTGTGCTCGTTAGGTATTTGATACGATATGCTAAGGGAGCTTCATCAATGCGTTTCATATAATTTAGAAGGCTAAAGAATAAAATTTTATTAGTACTGTAAACTTCTTTGGCATCCTCAGTGAACTTGTCACTAAGTTTTAAGTTTTGATTGATATCAAAAATTAGATCAAACCCACCAGAAATACGGTTAATTGAGTTACTGGCAGATTCATAGGCTTTGGCAATATCTTCGCCTTTTTTATCTTTTAAATCTTCTACTAACTTATCATAAACTTCTTTTAAAGCAACATATTGATTATTGATTTCTTCATTATTCTTCTTTAAGTCATCAATAGAATCAAGTAATCCTTCACTTTCTAAAAGTTCATAGGCAGATTGCCAATCTTCTCTCTGTGTTGTGGCGTATTCAATTCTTTTTAATACGTGTTTAACAGTTTGTAAGAATTGAGCTTTATGAATAGGTTTAATCAAATGCCCCATTGAGCCATATTTAGCATAATCATATGTTACATCATCGCTGTCTAAACCTGTTGCAACGATAAAATGATTTTGATAATCAGTATAGCCTTCATCTTCTAGAGTTTTTATTAAGTTGAGACTGGTATCGCCCATCCCTAAATCATGATCAAATACAAACAACTCCACTGCCTCATCTTTATCTTTAAAAGTATCAATGACCTCTAAAGCTTCATCTATTGTTTGACATTCATAAGGAATTAAGCCTATTTCACGAATGTAGCTAGCAAACTCATTTGTTATCTCTTTTTGGTCATCTAATAAAATTACATTTCTCATGCTTTATGCCTTCTTAGTCTTTTTAAATAAAAAAATTACTTCAAAACCATTTTCGATGTTTTTCTTTAATACCTTTGCTCTATACATTAATAAATAGGAAGTCACAATTAAACTACCATTACCGCTTAATTTATCGCTATCTGGATTTACTTTTTGAGAAGAATCATAAAGTTTTTCCATAAACTCTTCAGGAACGCCTCCTGCATTATCGATGATTTTTATATAAACATAATTATCATCATAGTTGCCACATTCTATTGCAATTTTTCCCTTAAAAGCCTCCACGCTACGCCTCATTTTTCTTTTTAGTTTATTTAAGGCATATGTTGAATTATAGAGGGCGTTTTTTACTATGGCTCTAATATGGAAAGGATTTGCTTCAATAATTAAAGGCTCTGATCCTACTCGGCTTAAGGTGATTTCAATATCTTTTAAATTTGCTGCGGGTGGTAGCTTGCTGTAAAAATCTTTTATCTCTTCATAAATATCAAATGTACTGATACCTAGATTCGTCAAATGTCTAATATTATCCGTAGTCCAATTAATTGTATTTCTCGAATCAACTAAACCAACGTATAGCTTCGTTAAATCGTGTTCATTAGTTAAGTTTTCATCTCTTAGTAAAGGAGCTTTATTTATATCATGCAAAGCATCTTTGGTATCAAAATGAAGCCTTTGTGCGAGAGCTTCAATAATTAAATTTAGTTTTTGTAGTTCATTATTAATTGGAGCGGTAAATTCACTTTCTAATAAGAATTTATTTGCCATTGCATAATTTGAAATAAATGTATATTTATCTACTAAAACTTCATGTTCCTTAATCAATTTACTCGTTTCTTCTTTGATTTTTACTAACTCAAACTCTTGATTTTTTTTGTTTTGCTCTAAAGCTTGAAACTTTTCTGCTAACTCTTGAAGTTTGTTTAATAGAACTTTTCTTGCGTTTGAAATCTCACTCAATTCAAGTTGTTGTTTGTCTTTGAAATCTCTAAGATTATTAATATCAGATGATAAAGTTGATTTTTCTTCAATTAAATGTTCATTTTCACTTTTGAGTTGAGCAATTGATTTAGTGCTCTCTAGTTTCTCATTCATCCTCTTATTTTGTAACCAGCCAATGCTACATAAAATAAAAAATAACAATAGAGATAATCCAGCATTTTTATCATACATGTAGGCATCGTTTGAAAACTTACCAGTCTGCAATCTTTCGATCCATTTTGTCATTCTAAAGGCTAGAGTGTTTAGTAGTGTTCTTTGCTTCATATCTTGGCGTTCAAGAACGTAAACCCTGCCGATTACTTCACCCTCATTAGTGGTTTGTTTGTCTGCAAAACTGCCTGATTTATAACTTTGTAATAACTTTTCATTATAAAGTGGCGGTGGATTTCGTAGAGGAAACCAAGTTTCTCCTTTCAGTAAGGTGGTATCGTTAAAATTATTCTGGGTGTATAAAATTTTCTGATTCCCACAATCATCTGATAAAAGAGGACAATCTGTGATGACAATATTGAAAACTTTTTTATTAGAATCAATCATACTCTGGATAGTTTGTTTAGATTCATGATTCGTCATGGCTGTAGAGATTTTATAAGGTAAAAATTCTCCAATAATCCCTTTTTCAATATTTAAAACCCTAGTCATTGAGGTTTGGTAAGAAAGAAAAGAAAAATAGCTAATAACAAAAAATATGCCTAAAGAAATTAGGAAAGAAATCAAAATGACTTTAAAAGTTAAATTTTTCATATGTAAATATAAATTACCAACAGAACAAATTTCTATAATTTACTTTAGTTAAAACTATATTTAAAGTAAAAGTTTTATATAATTAATATTTTTAGTTTGAGTAAGAGAATCTTGAAACCATCCCACTCCCCCCCCATTAAATCCCAATATTTCCCCAAAAAACTCACACAAATAAATAGAAGAATCCCAGAATGGCACAGCACGAAGCAATCAAAATCCGTGGGGCACGCACCCACAATCTCAAAAACATCGACATCGACATCCCTCGCGACAAACTCGTCGTCATCACAGGCTTATCAGGCTCAGGCAAATCCAGCCTAGCCTTTGACACCCTATACGCCGAAGGACAACGCCGCTACGTCGAGAGCTTATCGGCTTACGCACGCCAGTTTTTATCACAAATGGAAAAGCCTGAAGTCGATAGCATCGAAGGGCTGTCACCTGCCATCGCCATCGAGCAAAAATCCACCAACCATAATCCCCGCTCCACGGTAGGTACCATTACCGAGATTTATGACTATTTGCGTCTGCTGTATGCCCGTGTTGGCACGCCCATGTGCCCAGAACACCACCTGCCGATGGTCGCGCAAACTGTCACCGAAATGGTCGATACCGTCATGGCATTGCCCGAAGATACCAAGTTGATGATTCTCGCGCGCGTCGTCGATGACCGCAAAGGCGAGCATATCCAGTTGATGGAACAGCTAAAAGGGCAAGGCTTTGTGCG
Organism: Moraxella sp. CTOTU46934; assembly: GCF_031979465.1. Classification (NCBI taxonomy): domain Bacteria; kingdom Pseudomonadati; phylum Pseudomonadota; class Gammaproteobacteria; order Moraxellales; family Moraxellaceae; genus Moraxella; species Moraxella sp. CTOTU46934. The sequence continues at coordinate 48,072 of NZ_DALZEG010000011.1, read as the reverse complement.
GCTGCGGGTCGATGGCGAAATTTATGATATTGACGATGTGCCACCGCTTGCCAAAACCTTTAAACACACCATTGATGTGGTGGTTGACCGCTTCAAAGTGCGGGATGACTTGGGGAATCGGGTTGCCGAAAGTTTGGAGACCGCCTTACGACTCGGTAGCGACATTGCTATCTTGCATGACATGGACGCTGAGTTTGAGGATAAAATTTTGTCCGCCAAACATAGCTGCCCTGTCTGCGATCGCTCGGTTGCTGAGCTTGAACCAAAATTGTTTAGTTTTAACAACCCCTATGGCGCGTGTCCCGTGTGTGATGGCTTGGGCAAACGCCAATATTTTGCTGCCGAAAAAATCATCGGGCATCCTGAAAAATCGCTCAACCAAGGGGCGATTCAAGGCTGGGATAAACGCCATGCCTACTATTTTGGCTTGCTGACCACCGTTGCCGAGCATTACGGTATTGATATGGAAGCGCCTTGGCAACAACTGGATAAAAAGCACAAAGATGTCATTTTACACGGCTCTGGTAAAGACAAAATGACTTTTAACTTTGTTGATGAACGGGGTCGCAAATCTACCAAAACCGTGCCATTTGAAGGGGTGTTGCCGTATATGGAGCGCCGTTACCGCACCACGCAAAGCAACATCGTGCGAGATGAGCTTGCCAAATACCTTGCCGATGCCACCTGCGATGCTTGTCACGGCTCACGCTTGAACGAAATCGCTCGCCATGTCGAAGTCAGCGACCGGACCGTTGCCGAAATGGTTAAGCTATCGATTGGCGAAGCGATGGCATATTACGAGCAATTAAAACTTGAGGGTGCAAAAGGCGAAATCGCCGCCAAAATTATCAAAGAAATCCGTGAGCGGTTGGAATTTTTGGTGAGTGTGGGCTTGGATTATCTTACCCTTGCCCGCTCTGCCGAAACCCTATCGGGCGGTGAAGCTCAGCGGATACGCCTTGCTAGCCAAATCGGGGCGGGCTTGATGGGCGTGATGTATGTACTCGATGAGCCATCAATCGGCTTGCACCAACGTGACAATGATCGCTTGCTGCAAACGTTGACTCGCTTGCGTGATTTGGGCAATACCGTGATTGTCGTCGAGCATGACGAAGATGCCATTCGTCTAGCCGACCATATCATCGATGTGGGCGTGGGCGCTGGTGTACATGGTGGCAGTATTATTGCAGAAGGAACGGCAAAAGACATTGCCAAAAATCCCGAATCATTAACGGGTCAATATTTATCAGGCAAAAAGAAAATCGCAGTGCCAACCGTGCGTCACCGAGCCAAAATCGCCAATGACGATAAATATGAAAAAATGCAAGACTCCGCCATTCCCTTAACCAAAAACCAAGCGAAAAAAGCGGAAAGCGAGAAAAAAGAAAAAGCCAAAAAAGGTAAAGTCGAAGCCAAACCTTTGATGCTGACTTTAACAGGGGCAAAAGGTAATAACCTTAAAAACGTGACCTTAAACTTGCCGATTGGTGTATTTACTGCCATCACAGGCGTGTCGGGTTCAGGTAAATCGACCTTAATCAACCGCACCTTATTGCCACTAGCGACCACACAGCTCAATAACGCCACTACTCACGTTGCCGAAGAGTTTGACAGTATCACTGGGCTAGAACATTTAGATAAAGTCGTCGATATCGACCAAAGCCCGATTGGGCGTACCCCTCGCTCCAATCCTGCGACTTACACGGGGGTATTTAGTCCGATTCGTGACCTATTCGCCCAAGTACCCGAGTCCAAAGCTCGTGGCTATCAAGCAGGGCGCTTTAGCTTCAACGTGAAAGGCGGGCGCTGTGAAACCTGCCAAGGCGATGGTTTGATTAAGGTTGAGATGCACTTTTTGCCTGATATGTATGTGCCTTGCGATGCGTGTCAAGGCAAACGCTACAACCGTGAAACCCTGGAAATCACCTATAAGGGCAAAAATATCAATGACGTGCTCAATATGACGGTGGAAGATGCGGCGGAATTTTTTGAGGCGATTCCGGCAATTTACCGCCGTTTGCAAGCGCTACAAGAAGTCGGCTTGGGTTATATTCGTTTGGGTCAGTCTGCACCAACCTTGTCGGGTGGTGAGGCGCAACGGGTGAAACTTGCCAAAGAGTTGTCTAAACGTGATACCGGTCAGACCTTGTATGTGCTCGATGAGCCGACGACAGGTTTGCATTTCCATGATATCGCCAAGCTCTTAGACATCTTGCATACGCTACGTGACCGAGGCAATACCGTGGTGGTGATTGAGCATAATCTCGATGTGATTAAGACAGCCGACTGGATTGTCGATTTGGGCCCTGAGGGCGGTTCGGGCGGTGGTGAGATTATCGCTGAGGGCACGCCAGAGGACGTGGCGCAAAACGCGCGCTCGCATACGGGGCGATTCTTAAAACCGATGTTGCAAGCCTAAGTTTGTTACCAGCGTAGGTTTGTTGGAGGCATAAATTTAGCAATAAGGGTTAGTACGTTGTCGTCTAACCCTTTTTTTAACCAATCATCGCTCTATGACTTGCTGTTCATTGATAATACTTTACATTTTGCCCCAATATTTACACAATGAAACGAGATAAGGATATTGCGACATTATCCAGGGACAAAAAAACGTCAAGGAACGATAAGGATGCTAGGATGATTTTATTTAAAGGAAAAACCAACGATCTTGAAACCCTATTTCCCCCTACCCTAAAACTAGATGGTCAAATCTGTGTGCGAAATGGTATTAGCGCTCGCAGTAAATTTATGATTGGTATCTATGATATTGCCTTATACTTGGGTGAAATGACTGAAGATGCCGAAACAGCCATTACTTCACGCTATGCCAAGCAATTGCGCATGGTATCTCGCCGCAATATCAAAGGCTCATTACTGGAAAATGCCTTCAAAGACGGCATCAGAGCGAATAGTAGCGAAGAAGAATATCAAAAAATCGCCTCAGTGATTGATGAGGTGTTCGGTGAGTTGTTTAAAACCAACACCATCAAAGAAGGGGCAATGTTTACGATTGAGTTTTCGCCAGAGCATGGCGTTCGTTTAAATTATGATGAGGTTGGCGATCTTCCTTATATCAAAGAAGAAGGCTTTGACCAAGCTATTCTTCGTGCTTGGTTAGGCGATAATCCTATATCACTTGAGATGAAAAAAGATTTGCTAGGTCAGCACTAATGTTACACTGCTTATTTTTAGACTTCTCATAACGCATAACAAGTTAATCTATAGTTAAAGAAATATAGAAGTGCTACAATAACAAAATGGCATACTCAACCGACTACCGACAAATGATACTGGACAAGCACGAAGCAGGAAGAAGCATTCGTAGCCTTGCCCAAGAATTTAATATCAGCACACGCACTTTACAAAACTGGAAAAAACAACCAGAACGTAAAGTGGTTAAAACTCGTAAAGGCAAAATCGACATGGCTTTACTCAAGCAAGATGTCGAAAAATACCCTGATAGCTACCAACGAGAGCGAGCCGTACGTTTCAACTGCACTCAAAGAGCGATTGGGATAGCCTTAAAGCGGCTTAAAATCACTCAAAAAAAAGATACTTAAACACCCACAGGCAGATGAAATAAAACGTCAAGTGTTTATCGAGCAACTGGCAGACTATCAAAGCAGCAACCGACCTATTATCTACCTTGATGAATGTGGCTTTAAAACTAGTAGCTATCGCCCTTATGCTTATGCACCAAGGGGACAAAAATGCTTTGATAGCTACAACTGGCAGCTAAAAAGTACCACCAATGCGATTGGAGCTATTCATGGTAATCAGCTGTTTGCTGTAGGGCTATACGATTTTAATATTAACGCTGATGTCTTTTATCATTGGACAAAAAATCTGTTATTACCTGCATTGTCACCACATAGCTTGATTGTAATGGATAACGCTAGATTTCACATTCGAGAAGATATTAAAAATCTTATCGAGCAAGCAGGTCATACAATTCTTTGGTTGCCGCCTTACAGTCCTGACCTCAATCCCATTGAACATATTTGGGCTTGGGTTAAAAGGTTAAGACAAGATTGGCGACTTGATGATATCGATAAGCTATTCTTCTACTTTATGTGGATTTGTGGTAGTTTTTAATTTCTTTTACTATAGCTAGTTGATAGTGGCCGTAACTTTTTCACTAGGTTTAATAGGGTTGTATTTATTGCAACCCTATTTTATTGCAACCCTATTTTAAAGATGAATAGCGGCGTTATCGATATGTTTGGCATCATTCATTAGCATAAATCAGTGTTAATCCCTTACCTACCTAGCTTTCTTTGATTCGATAATAAGTAAGTTGGCTTTTTTCATTTTTATCCCAATAGTGGCATTTTTGGTTTGAGCCTTTTATCCTGTGGTCCATGAGGGGTTACTACAATACTATGTTTCTTTTTGAATGGGTATGCTAGTCTAAAGCAAAAAAAATTAGGCAGCTTATGAAACCACTTGCGCAAAAGCCCACTAAACCAACCATATCAACCCGTAACACGCCGCAAACCTTTACCCTCAATAAGCTTGCCAAACCTATCGTGGGCAATGATATTTTTTCGTTGCCGCCTGCTGTGTATGGCACTATCTATTTGACGCTGATTCCGCTATTTGGCTTTTTGTACAGTACCTTGCCAAATATGCAGTTTAACCATGAAAACGTGGGCTTTTTGGAAGCCATGTATTTTAGTACCATCACGGTGACCACCACTGGGTTTGGCGATATTACCCCAACCAATACCTTTACACGGGCGTTTGTGATGATTGAAGCGACCATTGGGGTGGTGTCTGCAGGTTTGTTTTTAAATGCGATTACTTATCAGCGTGAAGAAAACATGAGTAATCTGATGGACGCCTATGAAGCAAGAAAAGAAATCTCTTATGCCTTCGCGCGCCTGCACAGTCATGATAGTTTGATTACGCTTAACATGAATACTTATCTAAACCGGGTTAATCAACTGCTGGGCATAGAATCAGAGCAAACCCCAGTGGCGCAATCTGACCGTGAGGGTCGCGCTAATTTAAACCGCTCGCCTGATTTGCCCGCGGCGCCTGACGCCAAAGTCCCTCAGCAGCTTATTGGTATTCATGAGCCTATTCCCGAAACGCTAGCATTTACTAATTTACAGCACTTATTTAATGCCTCGGCACGCTTGACCGATGACCCGCGCAAGCCGTTGATTTGGTACTATTATCAAGCTTTGGATGAATTGGTCAATAGTATTGAAAATTTGGTGCGTGAAACCGAAACTTATCGCTGGGCAGATTTGGAGTCGATTTGTATTCAATATTTAAGTGATATCAAATCCTATGACTCCAGTAGTTATGTGCTCGCGGAGCCAAGCTTTGAGCAACAACTTGCGGATATCCAAGCCCAGCGCCAGCAAGACATGTTACTTATCAGTGAATATCCAAGTGATAAAGCGGTTGAGCTGTCGAACGAAAATAGTTTAAACCCGTATATTATTTTGTTTATGGGTATTCAAACCACCCTTGATTTTATCAAAGAATTCCAACTTCGCTATCAAGAAATTATGCAGACAATTTAATCGGGCTTTTAGTCCATTAAAGTCATAACATTGACATCAAGCGCTTGGCTTGTCACTGCTGAAAGTTTTTCTACTGCTTCCCTAAAGTGCAGTTGTTTCATATGACTTTGCAAGTCTTCCATAGATTGCCACTGTTCAATAAAGGTATAGGTATTTTCTTGACCCTGTACACTGCCACAGTTATAAGAAATACAGCCTTTATCACTTTTTGAAGCTTTGATTAAATCTTTAACAACGGTTTCAAATTCGTTTTTTTTATCTGCTTTCACTTGAGCAATGGCATAGACGGCTATCATCATTTCTTCCTTTTTTTAATGCTTAATTTTTATCTTTAAATATTACTTTTACTAGGTTTGCGTGCATAAAAAAACACCCCACTAAGATAGCAGGGTGTTGTCTTGGTTTATACTAAATTTTGTAACTAACTTTTAACATAACAGATTAGTGACCAAATTGGTTAGCGGTGTTTTTCGCACCACCGGCTTTAAGCGCGTTCTCACCAGAGAAGATTTCTTTGTGATCATCGCCGATGTCAGAACCTGCCATGGCTTGGTGTTTAACTGCCGCAACGCCTTCGCGAAGTTCTTTACGTTGTACTTCTTCAACGTATGCTAGCATACCTTTATCACCGAAGTAACCTTTTGCCAACTGGTGCGTACTTAATGCCGCAGTGTGGAAAGTAGGTAGGGTGATCAAGTGGTGGAATACACAGGCTTCACGTGATGCATCAGCTTGGAAGGTGCGCGCTAGCTCATCAGCAGCAGTATTCAACTCAGTGTTGTCGTAGTCAGCAGACATTAAGTTTGCTTTGTCGTAAGCTGAGATGTCTTTGCCTTCTTTTTCCCATTTTGCGATCACTTGTTTACGGAAGTTAAGCGTCCAGTTGAATGATGGGCTGTTGTTGTAAACAAGCTTAGCGTCTGGCACTTGCGCAGCGATACGGTCGGTCATTGATTTGATGTGCGCGACGTCTGGCGTTGGTGTTTCAATCCATAGTAGATCAGCACCGTTTTCAAGGGCAGTCACACAGTCAAGTACTACGCGGTCAATGTTGGTGCCTTCGCGGAATGAGTACAAGCCGTTTGGCATACGAGTTGGGCGAACCAATTTGCCATCACGTTTTAATAGCACATCGTACTCGCTTGCATTTTCTAAAGTCACTTCTTCAACTTCTAAGAAGTCTAAGTATTGTGAAGCAAGGTCGCCTGGCTCACGTGACACAGGAAGTTTTTGCGTTAATGATGCACCTTCAGAGTCAGTACGGGCAACGATGATACCGTTGTCAATGCCAAGCTCTAAGAACGCATAACGAATCGCGTTAAGTTTTGCGATGAAGTCTTCGTGTGGTACGGTGACTTTACCATCTTGGTGACCACATTGTTTAGCATCTGATACTTGGTTTTCAACTTGGATAGCACAAGCACCGGCTTGGATCATTTGTTTGGTGAGCAAGTAAGTCGCTTCTTCGTTACCAAAACCTGCGTCGATGTCGGCGATGATTGGCACGATGTGTGATTCAAAGTTGTTGATTTTGTCTAAGATGGCTTTAGTGTCTTGACCTGCTTCTTGCGCCGCATTTAATTCACGGAAGTAATCGTTTAATACTTTTTCGTCCGCTTGACGTAAGAAAGTGTAGATTTCTTCGATTAATTTTGGCACAGCGGTTTTTTCGTGCATAGATTGGTCAGGTAGTGGACCAAATTCTGAACGAAGGGCAGCAACCATCCAACCTGAAAGGTAGATATATTTACGTTCAGTAGTACCGAAGTATTTTTTTACCGCATACATGGTTTGTTGACCGATAAAGCCATGCCAGGCACCAAGAGACTGGGTGTATTTTGATTTGTCAGCATCATAAGCTGCCATATCACGACGCATGATGTCGGCAGTGTATTGAGCGATTTCTAAACCTGTTTTGAAACGGTTTTGGATAACCAAACGCGCAGCATCATTTTCGCTGATGTTTTTCCAGTTACCATATTTGGCTTTTAGTTCGCGGATATGGTCAATCGCTGAAACGTAAGTTGACATAGCAGTCTCCTATTGAGGACGGTGGGATAAAAAAACTTAGGATGATTGTTGTGTTGTAATAAAAGTAAAAGTCTTAAATAAGCCAATATTTAGCGAGCGTTAAACACCGAAAATATGAATAATGTTTAAGACACAAACTAAATATCCAAAATAGTCTAACAATTTTTTTAACAAAATACGTGATATTTCTTACAGTGATATTAAATAGTCTGTTAAAATTAAGAATTCTATTTTGGCACTAATAAAGCTTTAAGTTGGCTTAAATAATGGAATGAATGCACTATACCCTTTAATTCATAATTTAGCTATTTAATGATTCGTATCTTTAGTATTTATTTAAAATATAGTATAATACAATCAATAACTTAAATTTTATCACTAGGTTTTACCCCTGTTAAAACTAGCGGTTTTAGCCTTTTTTTCTTAACTTTTAACTAGGCAAACAGTAATTTATGGATTTACAACGTGTGGATTTGAACCTTTTGGTGCATCTTGATGTGTTACTTCGAGAAAAAAACGTCACCAGAGCCTCTGAGCAACTCGGCATTACCCAACCAGCCATGAGTAATATTTTACGTCGTTTGCGTAAGTTGTTTAATGATCCCTTGTTGATTCGCTCATCTGAAGGCATGACGCCGACGGAGCGGGCGCTTGAATTACAGCCGCGCGTACGCGAATTGTTAGCGGATTTAACTCAGTTATTAGAGCCGCGTACTGAGTTTCGTCCTTATACCTCAAGTCGTGTGTTTCGGATTATGACGTCAGATTATGCCGAAGCGACGCTGGTGCCTAGGCTAGTTAAAGCGCTGCGCAGTGAAGCCCCAAACGTGATTTTGGACTTTTTGACGCCTTCAGATGTGTCGTATCGAGATATGGAACAAGGGCGTGTTGATTTGGCGATTAATCGTTTTAACGAGGTACCGCAAAGCTTTCACCAAGTGCTGATTTGGCGTGATACTTTTAGTTGTTTGTTGTCGGCTGATAGTCCGTATGTCAATCGCTTTAACCTCAAAAATTATCTTAAAGCTCAGCACGTTTGGGTTTCTAAAACAGGCATGGGTGTGGGTTTTGGGGTGAATCCCGAAAAATCTGGTGGACTTGGCTCAATTGATGCGGCGTTACAACGTCTCGGTCAAAAACGTCAAATCAGTGTCTTTACCCGTCATTATCAGATGCCTGCGATGCTCACCGCCAATAAAGACTTAATTGCTACACTACCGACTCGGGTGGCGCGCATGCAAGCAAATAATGATGATATCGTGATTAAAGAGCCGCCATTTTTTATTCCAGAGTTTGAATTGACGATGGCGTGGTCGCCGCTATTACAGCATCACCCTGCCCATCGTTGGTTACGTCAGTTGATTCAGCATGTGTCGCGACAAATCATCGCCGAAGAGCGCATCAAGTATCCGCTACAAACTGCGATTCAAGACGGTTCGCTGCATACCCAGCCCATTGATTTGGTTGAAATTGACCCTGATCGTCAATGAAGGATGGTCAGACAAGCTGCTTATCTAGGACTGGTCTAGGACTGGCAAATTTTATCAACCCACAGCTCATACGGATATTTTCCTAAATGTCCGTAACGTCCTTTTTCAGTCACCCGCCCTTCAATACAGACAGGTAAACTAATTGACACGCCCGTTTGACCTTGCGCTTTGGCATAGTCGGCTAACAGGTTGTTTGGGTCAAATACATGGTATTTGGTGGTACCGTCATTAAATTCAGATTGCTCTAAGCTTTGGGTAAATGTGCCTTTTAACGTCAGCGTTTTTTTGGGTACACTATCAATGCTTTCTTTGATATCGCTTAATTTACCATTTTGCAGCGATTGGTACGCCACGCTGGCGCAACTTGCCAATAGACCAATTATTGCCACACCACCGCCCAACCATGCAGCCTTTTTACCCTTTATCTTGTTAGTTAGCATGGTGTTTTCCTTATTATTGATATAAAAAAATGATAGCAATATTCGTTGCTATCATTTGTAGAGTTTATTTATCGTTACACTACCCTTGGGTAAATAGCTTAGCGAATATAGGTATGATCCTCAGGGTTACTCACCTGCTGTGTCAGCGCTTGGGTTGGTAAGACTTTCTTAAGATAAAAATACCCTAGCATACCTGCCAATAATGACCCTAAAATAATGCCAAGTCGTTCGTCAAACGGTTTGACCTCAAGTCCCGCAAAGGCAAGCCCACCAATAAACAAACTCATGGTAAAGCCAATACCACATAAAATCCCCACGCCAAATACTTGTCGCCAGTCAACATTGGTAGGCAAGCTAGCTAACCCAAGCTTGACGCCAAGCCAACTAAATAGCATCACCCCAATCGGCTTGCCTAGCAGCAGTCCTAGTGCGATACCGAGCGGTACCGTATGCAACAGCGAGGATATCCCCGTACCTCCGAGATAAATGCCCGCATTAGCAAACGCAAAAATCGGTAAAATAATAAAACTGACTGTGTCCTGCAAGTCATGTTCAACCGATTCGAGGGGTGAATGCTCAGGGTGCTTGTTGTCTGTCATTGGGATGAATAGCGCAAGCAGCACACCGGCAAGCGTCGCATGTATGCCCGACTTAAGCATCGCTGCCCATAGCAAAACGCCAATCATTATATAAGCGGTGGTGCGGGTGACGTTAAAGCGATTCATGAGCCACAATATCACCAAACATACCCCGACCCAAGCCAGTGCCGCCATCGACAAACCCGATGAGTAAAATAACGCAATAATGATAATCGCACCGATATCATCAAAAATAGCAATCGATGCCAAGAATACTTTGAGCGCGGCGGGCACGCGATTGCCCAGTAACGTCAGCACACCTAAGGCAAACGCGATATCTGTCGCCGCCGGAATCGCCCAACCTTTCATCAACTCTGCGTGCTGATAATTGAATGCGGCATAAAAAATCGCAGGTACCATCATACCACCGACCGCAGCAATCGCAGGCAAGACGACTTTTTTGACCTCTGATAGCTCACCCACTAGCATTTCCCGCTTAAGCTCAAGTCCCACTAAAAAGAAAAACACCACCATCAAGCCATCGTTAATCCAATGTAGTAAATGATGATCGATACTAAAAGAGCCGATTTTTATCGAGATAGGTAGATGCAAAAAATGCTCGTATATGTCACTCATCGGAGAGTTTGCTACCACCATCGCCAACACAGCGGCAAACGCCAACACGATACCCGCAGCCATATCGTGTGCCAAAAATTTTTTAAATTGGTTAAATACTATCATCTGTCTAAAACTCTTTTTAATACCATCTTTTATTTATGAAATATACCACACTTAAACCAAGCAAAATAGCCTACAATACCATCATACCATATATTTTATTATATCATATAATCTATTTTTATGATAAATAATTTCATAATTCTACATTAATAGAAAATTTTATTCATTTATTCACTATTTTAGATAAATTAATTTTTTAGCCGTATGATTTTTTGGTGTTGATAGTTAAGATTCTAAACATGAATGATTAATAAAGTTGTTAACACCCCATGCCTATTTTGTATTATTATTTTATCGCTACTTGCCTACCGATTTAGAATCAGCCTTTCAATAGTGTGGATATTTTGCCAACTTCTCTTACCGATCTTGATTTAACCCCGCTCAAACGTTTTTCTCATAACGTTATCGCCAATATCCGTGCCACGGGTCACATGCTAATAGGTTCCAAACGTGCGTTTTATTGGGTCAAGCCCACCGTATGGCAGTTTTTATTGTTTGGATTGACGGCACTGGCGAGTAATTTGCTGTTTTCGTGGTTGGTGGCTGAAGATGCCACCCATTTTAATCCACAAGGGCTGATTAGTTATTTGGTGTGGCCGATGGTGATGTTGGTGGCAGGATTGATTCTTGCCAAACGGCATTTTAATGCCATGCTGATTTTTGTGCCGGCGATTTTATGGCTGTGTGCTGACACTTTTATGATGCTGGTGCAAAGCCTGATTCAGTTTATCTCAGACTTGGGCTGGCTACCTGAATGGACGTTTGATACGATTGGTATTGTGTTCGTATTGGCGTTTGTCTGGCAGTCATTATCGCTGCTGTGGATTTTTGGCAATCAATTACGCTGGTCATGGATTGAGCGTGTCCTGATTATGCTAGGTGCGTTTGCCGTACTCAGTGTATGGCAAAAAAACGTGCAATCTGAGCCGATTTTTCAATCTGACCCCGTCGAACCCGTGGTCACTGAAGCGGCATTTTATGCGCAGCCTGAGCTTCTGGCTGATATGCTAAATAACGTGCAGCCGCAACGCCCGACTATACATGATTGGTACTTTATGGGTGTCGCAGGTCATGGCGAGCAAGATGTTTTCCGTTCAGAAATTGAGCTAACCAAAGAATACTTTGACCATCAATTTGGCACAGCAGGACGCTCGGTTGAACTCATTAACAATGCCAATACCCTGTCTGCGCTACCGATTGCCAGTAAAACCAGTATTGAACGCGCTTTGCAAAGTATCGCCAAAAAAATGGATGTCAATGAAGATGTGCTATTTTTGACCTTGACCTCGCATGGGGGTGACAAGGTGATTGAGATGTCCAACCCACCGCTAGCGCTCGATAATGTCGATGCCAAATGGCTACGCCAATCATTGGATAAATCTGGCATTAAATGGCGCGTCATTGTGGTATCCGCCTGTTATTCTGGCTCATTTATCAATGAGTTAAAATCACCAGATACCCTCGTGATTACCGCCTCAGCTGCGAACAAATCATCGTTTGGCTGTTCTAATGAAGCCGAATATACATACTTTGGACAAGCATTTTTTGCTGAAAGCTTACCCAAGCTTCGCCGTTTTCAACCTGCGTTTGAAGCCGCCAGTAAACGCATTGCTGAACGGGAAAAAATGATGGGGTTTGAACCGTCTGAGCCGCAATTGGTGATGGGTGAGGCTATTAAAAAGAAACTGCCAGAATTTGAAAACAGTCTTAAACCCTTACCTGCGGTTGTGATAGCGCCATCGACTGCCGCCAGTGCTACTAGCGATGCCCATACCTTAAGTAGCCACCAACTGCACAAATAACGTAGACCGTTTCGGCTGTTTTAGCTGCCAAGATGCCTTGCCACTCGTCTTACCATCCATCGCGGTAGCGATTAGGAACAATTGATATTTTCTGCCAATTTTTTAGCGATTTTATAATTTTTGCACATAAAAAAAGTGGGTTAACCTAAGTTACCCACTTTTTATCAAATAGCGCGTCAAATAGACTATGTTAGTCAATTATTTGATTTTAGCTTCTTTGAATACAACATGTTGACGTACCACTGGATCAAATTTTTTGATTTCCATTTTGTTTGGCATGGTACGTTTGTTTTTGGTCGTGGTGTAAAAATAACCCGTACCTGCAGTTGAAACTAATTTGATTTTATCACGCATCGCAATTGCTCCCTAAGAATATGAAAAGGCAAAAATTAGATTTTTTCGCCACGAGCACGCATATCAGTTAAAACTTGGTCAATACCAACTTTATCAATGATACGCATACCTTTGGTAGTCAAGCGAAGCTTAACAAAGCGGTTTTCGCTCTCTACCCAAAAACGATGGGTGTGTAGATTTGGTAGAAAACGACGGCGGGTTTTGTTGTTTGCGTGAGAAACATTGTTACCTACCGCTGGGCGTTTTCCAGTCACTTGGCATACTCGAGACATGGCTTACTCCTAATCGGTGTGCATGAGGGCTGCTCATGCCTGTCACAACTGATACTCGCACATCTCGCATATCATTGAAGCTAAAAAAAGCTAGGGTTTCAACGATTCTAGTGTTGAGTATCTCAGTTTGAATCAATAATTAATCTTTTGGCGGCGTACTTAAAATTAGCTACTCACGGGTAGTCACTTGACTTGCGTCAATCAAAACCATTTTAAGCAAGCGTCAAAAAATCGCTAGTAAATTTAAAGCCGCTATTTATACCATAACTTATGCCAAAAAGCAATGTGATTGGATAAAAATTTAATGGGTTAAAACGCCTTGTTTGACCATCAAGGGTGGTAGGTTTTGATACCCAGGATACTTGCGTAAAATTTGCTGACTTAACCAGTCAATTTGCGCATCGACAAACGGCGTGTCGGTCTGTAATTGGTTAAAAATAACCAAAGCGACTTTTAGCCCTGCTTGCCAAATTGCTTGTAGGGTTAGCATGGCATGATTAAGACTACCAAGCTTGATACCGACAACCATAATCACAGGGTATCTGAGCGCGGCTGCCACATCAGCAAGCGTTTCTTGCTCGTTAATAGGGGTAAACCAGCCGCCTGCCCCTTCAACCAAAATCACATCGGCAGCATAGGCTGCGATGGCGTTATTGATGGTATCGACTAGTTGGGTGTTGGTAAGTGTCACGTCATCAATTTGGGCAGCGATATGGGGTGAGCAAGGCGTCGCTAGCTGGATAGGGGCAATGGCAGACAGCGGTGGTTTGACATTGGCAAATTGATTAATGCGCCTTGCATCATCGCTATATGTTTGCCCGTTGTCATCGGTTTCTAGACCTGCGGTGACTGGCTTAATGGCATATACACTTTTGCCTTGCTGAGCGATATTCTTGACCAATTGCGCGGTGGTGGTGGTTTTACCGATTTCGGTATCGGTACCTGTGACAAAATACGCGCCGTTTAGTGCAGATGCAGCATCGTTAACATTGGATAGATTCATTATTTCTTACTTGCTTTATAGTTAATGATTTGGGTGGTTTTTTGAGATGATTGGGTGATTTTTTCAATTTTTTGCTCAAATGCTGGCATGAGTTCTTGCAAAGTTTGTTACTGATTTTTCATAAGCAGCCCATGACCAACCCATGAACACAGCTATTTTTAATAATTTCATTGTGATTCCTTTTTTATCATGCCTTATATTTTCTGCTAAACTTTATCACAACTTTAATCAATGTCGCAAAATAACAGGAAAAAAGATGAACGATTCACCGATTATTGCCATTGTTGGATTTGGCTCATTAGGGGCGTTGTTTGCAAGTCTATTAGCCCCAAACATGCCTTTTGAGAACTTGCGTATCGTTGCTGATACTGACCGTGTCAACCGTTACCAACAGCAAGGTTTATTGGTGAATGGCGAGCCGTTAATATTGAACTATGTCACACCAAACGAAAGCCTTAATTCCAACCCAAGCCCTGCCGATTTGGTGATGGTGTGTACCAAATTTTATCAGTTAAACGAGGTGTTACCGCTCATCAAAAGTCAACTTAGCGACAATACGCTGATTGTTTCTGCCCTAAACGGTATCGCCAGCGAGAAAGTATTGGCAAACGCCTTTGGTGATGAGCGCATTGTGTACTGTGTGGCGCAGCAAATGGACGCCATGAAAAATGGTAGCCAACTGATTTATCGCGATCATGGACAATTGGTCATTGGCGCGATGACAACTGATAACGCTGAACGCGCACGCGTGCAACAAGTCGATGCCCTCTTTAATCAAGTCAATTTCCCGCACTCAGTAAGCGATGACATGCCGCGCCAGCTGTGGGGCAAGTTGATGTTAAATACCGGCGTCAATCAAACCGTGGCATTGTATCAAGGTACCTTTGATACCGTGCAACAAGCGGGTGAAGCGCGCGACATGTTCAAAGCCGCGATGCGTGAAGTGATGGCAGTGGCACACGCTGAAGGCGTAACCTTAACTGAGGAAGATTTCAAAAAATGGTTGGCGATTATGGATGCGCTGGATCCCAAAGGCATGCCATCAATGCGGCAGGATTTAAAAGCAGGGCGACGCTGTGAGCTTGATCTGTTTGCAGGGATGATTCGTGAATTGGGTGATAAGCATGGCATTGACACCCCGGTCAATGACACCCTATATGAGGGCATCAGTGCATTAATGGCTAACAATCAGTCAGGATGACAACCCTAGCGCTATTGAAAAAAACTAGGCATAAAAGCAGTAAATAGACACGGTGGATAAAAGCAATGAATAACCACTACAGATAAAAAAAGGGCATTTACCTTGCCCTTTTTTATATCAACAACCGTTATTTTTTACCAAAACGCTCACTCATTTGCGCATAAAAACGTGCCACATGGTCACCCACCACACTGGCATCTTTGGGATTAAACTTCATCACTCGCCCAAAATCCAAGCCAACATACAACACGATATCAGCGAAGGTGAGTCGATCACCGAGCAAGTATTTGTGACTCGATAATAGCTCGTCAAAGTACGGCAATGCTTTTTTGACGCGGTTGATGCTCTCTTCTGCCATACCAGGCACTTGGTTGCCCACCGACGCGCGAGATGGATGCCCATGCTGGAAAGCCAGCATCATGTTATACAGCACGTGAAACTCCGCATTGCGTGACATCGCGGTAATTTTGGCGCGCTGTATAGGGTCTGAGCCCATCACTTGCTTACCATTGCCTGCAAGTCGACTATCCAGATACTCACAAATGGCATGTGAATCATTGAGCACAGTGCCATCATCAAGCACTAATACAGGCAACAGTCCCAGTGGATTGACCGCCAAAAACTCCGGTGAGTTTTGCTCATTTTTGCCAATATCCACGTTGATGACTTGTAAATTATGAATATCATTGATATCAAGTTCTTTGACTTTTAACAATAAGTCGACCTTGCGAGGATTTGGGGGGAAATTCATGGTATATAGTTTCATCACTTATTCCTTATGATGTGTGACTTTACCTTTAATATACTTGAAACCACCGTTTTACGAAATAGGGTTTTTAGGCGCAAAGGAAATTTTGCTGATAAAAAATCCCCCTGACGGCAGGAGGATTTTGCATTTTAATGACAAATGTTTATCAAAGCTTATTTTTTATCCTGCGCTTTTTGCTCATCTTTTTGCCCTTCTTTATGCCAAAAGGCTTTGACTACTTCAAATTGCTCGGCAAGCGTCTGCATCAACGAGCTGTCTTTGGGCGCTTTTTTGGCGACGGGTGGCAAGATGTGCTCATAATAGGTATTGGCGAGCACTCGGCGTAGTATACCTTCGCCGATGAAGCCTTGGTCATCGTTGAGTGTACTGGCAGAGCGGAGCATGTTGCGAATATCGTATTGGGTTGGCACGATATCAGGCACTTGCTTGTTGCTATCTGTGAGGGTGTACACCGCGACACGCGCCGAGCGTACCGAAGTTTCAACGGTGAACACCACATCGTTGTTGGTTTCAACAAATTGACCAATGAGACCTAAATTGGTGCAGCCTTCGGGTACAATTTGTGGACGGTCACCTTTGGCACGTGGCATAAACATCGAAGTGATATAGGGCATATAGGCGGTGTTGGCGATGGTGTTGGCTAAAATATCATCTTTTTGCTCGAGCAAATCTAGGTGGTATAGTAGCTCCGTCACAATTTCATGCCCCGTACATTCTGGCATGGTTTTTGGCACGTAGTTGCCTTTTTTATCCATCAACAGCCCATACACCCATATCACCACCACGTCTTTGGGTTGGTCAGGAAATTGCGGTTGGCGGTTAATAGTAAAACTCATAAGCCAGTTGGAATCGGTGATGGTAACAATACCGCCTGTGACTGTTTTGCCTGATAGCGGTGGATTGACGCAGTATTTTTCGCTGATTTTGCGTAAAAATGCCGAGTCTTTACAGGTTAAGGTTGCTGACATCCAGGCAGATTTGGGCACATGGCGGTTAAATTTTTCTGGACGACCAAACACAGCAGATTGTTTGGCAAGGTCATTCCACAGCACCCAGCCTTTCGTTTTTCCCATTTTATCATCAGCCAGATGGATATCAGGCGCAGTGTCACTGGTGCCATAGCGCGTATCTTCCGTCATTGACCCTGTGGTAATAATCACACAATCATTGTCCCGTACAGGGATATGGACTTGTTGACCTTGTTGGGTAGTTGTCAGCCCTTTAACGATTTTTTTGTCGCCTTGCTGTTCAAAATCAACCGCTGTGACTAACGTGTCACTTTGTAGTTTGACGCCTTTATTGATTAAAAATTTTTGCGCAGGTACCACAAAGCTGTCATATTGGTTGTATTTAGAAAATAACAGGGTCGACATATCTTTGATGCCATCTAAGGCTTCCAAAAACCGGTGCATGTAAAGTTTGCACTCAAGTAAGCTGTGCCAGTTTTCAAAAGCAAACATACTACGCCATAGCGTCCAAAAATTACTGTCCAAAAAACTCTGGCTAAAGTAATCTTCAATGGTGAGATTGTCGAGTTCGTCTTGATTTTTTAGTAATAAACGGACGATGGCAAGTTGGTCGGCTTTGTTGAGATTAAACTTATGAAAATCTTTGATTTGGCCTTTGTTATGAATCAACCGTGCTTTAGAATAGTTGGGGTCATTGTCATTGATCAGGCGGTATTCATCAAGCACTGAATAAGGCTCTGGTAACTCTAGCGCCGGTATATCTTGGAACATATCCCAAAAATTCTCGTAGGTGGTAATCATCTCGCGACCGCCCCGCATGATATAACCGTCTTTGGCATTACCAGCGCCATCAAGTGAGCCGCCTTGCACCGCTAATTCTTCTAAAAAGGTAATGTTCTCGCCTGGGATATGGGCATCTCGGATAAAATAATACGCCGCTGCCAAACCGCCAATACCGCCACCGACGATATAGACTTTACTGTCTTTAAAACGTCCGGTATTAAAGCCGATATTACGCTGATAGTTACCACGGGCATCGCTAAACGGCATCGAATTGCCAGGTTGATTAGATTGATAATCCGCCCGCTGTGGCTGATGATCGACCTTTTTAAAAACCAGATTGTTCAAAAATTCACTGTTGTTCTTAGCGTTGGTTGTCATAATGAAGTGCCTTATTTTGAATAAGATTAGTATTGAATATCATTAGCGTTAATTAACTTTTAAATCGCGCTGCTACCCTTTGACATTGACCGTAACTGCGCATTCTTAATTGCCCATTAAGACTGCTACACAACAACCAAAGATAAAGGCGTGGTTATAAAAATTATGATTGATAGTCATTATTTATAATTAATAAACTCACTTAGCTTTTTAACTAAGCAATTTTATTATAACCACATTATAGAACCTCGCTAAAGCAACTTTGTGTCGACTAAGCTTTGATTAAATATTCAGTTATTTGCGCTTTTGTAATCAAAAGTAACCAGTCGTCGCACCTATTCAGTTTTCTAAAGGGATAAAAATCGATTGAGTTCACTGGCTAAACTTCGTAAAATGTATCACTATACTAGAACACTGAAATGCTTTACTTGTTATCTTTTACTCAAAAAAACTACTATGCCACACACTTCGCCATCATCCCTATCCGCCTATGATTATTTGGTTGAGCTATTGAGCCAAACCGATGATAGTGACTTTATCCGCGAAATTTTGGCAGCGCTCCTGACTGAAAAAGAACAAAAAGAAATCGCCAATCGCATCCAGATTTTTGCCTTGTTTCAGCAAGCGCTACCACAACGCGAAATCGCTGAGCGCTTGGGGGTGGGCATTGCGACCGTATCACGGGGCGCCAAAGCGTATGGTCAACATGATATCAACCAATTATTGCCAAATCTGAGTCATTTAAACTTATAAATTTGTGACAATGGCTTCAAGCGTAAATAAGCCTATCACAGTAGCATACTTTAGGATGATTAGAAGGGCGATGAAAATCCGTGTGAAAATAACTGGCATGCTATAAAAGAGTTGCAAGCAGGGGGTAATCTGATTACAATGTATCATCATACTAGAACACTGAAACATTGATTAAAATTTAAGATAGGGTAAATTTAAGCCGCTATAAATTTAAGATACTGTAAATTTAGGACACTATAAATTTAAGACACTATAAATCTAAGACACTATGATGACTACACACGCCAAACCGCCCAAAATCGCCCTTGCCAGCAAACCAAGCCTGATTAAACTTGCACAAGACATTGATTTTTTTGAACTCTTTAAACGCATCGAAGCCAAATACGCTACCTGTTTTTTACTAGAATCGTTGGGCGAAGAAAGCTATATCTCACGTCATCATGCCATTGGCTTTGACCCTGCGATGACGGTGTTGGCAAAAGACCGCCATACTTTGACTATCACCAACAATCGCACGGGAGAAAGCACGGATTATACCTGTGACAATCCTTACCAACTACTGCGCGAAATCACCCCACAGCATGTGATTTCACGTAGCCATACCGGCGGATTGGTCGGTTTTTTGGGATTTGATAGTGTCAATTTTTTTGAGCCGACCCTGAATATTCAAACCAGTGATGATTTCGAGCCGTTCAAATTCGGGGTGTACTTAGATGGGTTAAGCCTTGATAAGATGACCGGTGAAATTTTTTATTATTATTACGATACCGACCACCAAAGCAATCGTATTGACGAAATCAAGTCATTATTGAATGCTATTTCGCCTGACTATACGCAGCCGACTGCTGAGCACTTGGGCGATGGGATGAACCGCGAGCAACATGCGGCAGCGGTGATGAAAGTCAAAGAAGACATTAAAGCTGGGCTGATTTTCCAGTGTGAAGTGGGTTTCAAGTCGCATTATCGCATCCAAGGCGATAGCATGCCAATTTATAGTAAACTGCGCGAAGTCAATCCGTCACCGCATATGTACTATGTCAAATTTGGCGCCCAAAAAATCATCGGCGCATCGCCTGAGTTGTTGTTCCGATTGCGCAATGGTGAGATGGAGACCTTCCCACTGGCGGGCACCACCAAGCGCGGCAAGGATGAGACCGAAGATCGCCAATTAGCGCGCGCCTTGCTCAATGACCGCAAAGAAATCGCCGAACATAATATGTTGGTGGACTTACATCGTAATGATATCGGGCGGGTGGCACGCTTTGGGACGGTAAAAGTGCGTAACTTAATGGATATCAAGCGCTTTTCACATGTCCAGCACATCTCCAGTGAAATCGTCGGTATTCTTGACCCTAATCATGATATGTTCACCGCGCTTGCCAGTAATTTTCCCGCAGGTACGCTATCAGGCGCACCCAAAATTGAAGCAATGAAAATTATAAATACACTAGAGCCCGATGGCCGCGGCGCTTACGGTGGCGCACTCGGTCAGTTTTGTTTTAATGGGGATTGTATTTTTGCTATTCCGATTCGCTCGCTGTTTATCAATGGCGAAAAAGCGTATGCGCAAACTTGCGGTGGCAATGTGTATGACTCCAATCCTGAAGATGAGTATGAAGAAATTGTGCGAAAACTGTCTGCGATGAAAGTTGTACTGTCCAATTTTGCGCCAGTGCAGTAAAGTCTGCTCCATCATGACGATACGCCAACTAGATACGTATGATAGCGATGTATATCAGCAGTATTTTAAACGTTTAAAATAACCGCCAAACCTATTTTTAGAGTTGACTATGCAAGTGTTAATTATTGATAACTACGATTCTTTTACCTTCAACTTATACCAATATATTGGTGAGATTTTAGCCGCAGACAATCAACCTTTTAACGTGGTTGTCAAACGCAATGATGAGATTAGCTTAGCGGATATCCAAGCCATGAATCCTGACCGTATCATCATCTCCCCAGGTCCAGGTTCGCCCGATGACCCTGCTTATTTTGGTGTGTGTGGTGACGTCATTACTGAGCTTGGCAAAACCACACCGCTACTAGGCGTGTGTCTTGGCATGCAAGGGATTGCGCATTTTTTCGGTGGTCAAGTAGTGCGAGCCAATGTGCCCATGCATGGCAAGACGTCACCGATTCGCCACGATGGTCAAGGCGTGTATCAAGGTTTACCACAGCAGCTTGACATCATGCGTTATCATTCACTGATGGTCGACACCGCCTCACTCCCCGATTGTTTGGTAGTGACCAGCGTGGTGTCTAGTGAGCAACATAGTGATAAAAATCTCAAAGATGCCAGTCTAGCAGGCGATGAAATCATGGGCATTCGCCACCGTGATTATCCGATTCAAGGGGTGCAATATCACCCAGAATCCTTTGCCACCGAAGGCGCCAAAACCCTGCTAAAAAACTTTTTGTTAGGGTAATTTACAACATCAACAAAATCACCGACAACACCGCCCCAACGGCAACAAACGCCAAACCACGTTTAAAGATTTTTGAACTTGGGGCAAATAAAAAGAAACTCGATAGCACAAAAAACAATAAACTCATGCCAAACAATACATTGAGCCCACCCATACTACCTTTAGAGGGCGCTTTATGAAAATTCACCATTTTATCTAATACCACGGGCAGTTTTTTGCTGGTATAAGTCACCTCACCGGTTTTAACATTGTACTGTCCATCTTTAAAAAGCTGTATATCACCCTGCTGCTCCCTAAAATCGATGTTTTTCATTTTTAAGGTTTTGGCTAAATTTTTCTCATCAAGATTGGTTGCCACGACTTGCTTGACAGTTTTTGAAGATTTTAACAAATCAGTGTCGCGAAATACCAGCAACATGCCACTTAGCGAATAGGCCAGCATAATGCCAACCATAAAGAATCCAACATAGCGGTGCCCAAGCCTCATGTAGATACGAAAATCTTTCATTGTCATTGTTTGACTGCCTCTTAAAAAATTGAGCCGTCATTATCCAATAATAGATTGATAATGTAAATAATAATGATTATCATTCAATTAAATAACATCGTACCTATCTATACAGAGCAATCTATACAGACCAATTTTTGCGCCATTGGTTACTGCTGCAAACGCGCCAAATATAGACCTCAAAGAGAAAGCCTATGAATCAAAAACCGTCAATCAAATTTAGTGAGACTGTTTTAACACATAGGCGTAGGCAATCTTTTTACCTTGGTCGTCATACTCCCAGTACACGCCCTGCACTTCTGGTTCAAAGCCTGGCAAGCGATTAACCCCTTCTTGCAATGCCAAGAAGTAGTCCAGCACCGCCCCATCCCATACTTCGCCAGGTACAATACAGTACACCCCTGGTGGATATGGTAGTGCCCCTTCCATCGCCACCCGTCCGCGAATTTCTGTTAGCGCAACCAGCTCAACCTCATTACGGATAAAGGCGTTATGGGCATCAAACGCGCTTATAGCAACTTTGGGGCGATGTTCGCGCTCAAACATTTGCTTTTGTCGTTTATTGAGCTGATGCTTGGCATAGAAGTTATGCATGAGTTGGCATAGTTCATTGATGGTCAGTTTGCGGTACTGCGGATATGCTTTAGCCAGTGTCGGCAACACTTGGGTGACGGGGCTGTTTTCGCGAATGTGCTTTTCAAAACTGACAATACGGGCGACCAAGTGCTGGAATTTTGCCAAGGTTTCGGCAGGCGTCAGTAAGAATAAAATCGAGTTTAAATCGGCTTTTTCTGGAATGACCGAGCTTTCACGCAGATAATGCGCCAAAATTGCGGCAGGAATCCCTGTGTCTTCATACTCACCGGTTTGCATATCAATGCCTGGCGTGGTCAGTAGTAATTTACAGGGGTCGATAAAGTATTGGTCATCGGCATAATGCTGAAAATCATGCCAACGCGCCCCTGCCTCAAAGCGGAAAAAACGAATATCATGGGCAATGATTTCAGTATCGTAGTCTTGCCAAGCTTGCCCATCTACTGTAGGCGGGACAAATGGCAAAATCATGCTACAAGTGTCTAGCAGCATTTTACGAGCTTCGATACCGCCGATGACACACTCATGCCACATGCGCTGACCGGCTTTACCTTCATGCATTTTGGCATTGACATCAAGTGAGGCAAACAACGGGTAAAACGGCGAGGTCGATACGTGCATCATAAACGAGTTGTTAAAGCGTTTATGATTGACATAACGGGCTTGCCCGCTGATATGATTATCTTTTTTATGGATTTGTGAGGCTTGAGAAAAGCCTGCTTGTTGCTTGTGTACCGATTGGGTGACCAAAATTCCAGGATCATTTTCACCGAGCTCAAGCAGCAGAGGCGAGCAATCACGCATCATCGGGATAAACTGCTCATAACCCACCCAGGCACTGTCAAACAAAATATAGTCACACAGATGCCCGATGCGATCTACTACTTGGCGGGCGTTATAGATAGTGCCATCATACGTGCCCAGCTGAATTACCGCCAAGCGAAATGGGCGGGCATCATCGGCTTTATCGGGCGCAACTTCACGAATACGCTCACGGATTTCGGCTTCCTCAAAACAATGGGCAGGAATGCCGCCAATCAAACCATAAGCATTGCGGTCGGTCTCTAAATACACAGGCGTACCACCTGCCATGGTTAAGGCGCCTTGGTACACAGATTTGTGATTGTTACGGTCAAACAGCACCAAATCACCATGCGCTACTAAGGCACCAATCGCAATTTTATTGGAAGAGGAAGTACCGTTGAGCACAAAGTAGGTTTTATCCGCATTAAAAACTTTCGCCGCATGCGCTTGTGCCTCAAAAGCTGGTCCTTCATGAATTAGCAAATCGCCAAGACGGACATCGGCATTACAGGAGTCGGCACGAAACAGCGTTTCCCCAAAGTATAAATAAAAGCGTCTGCCCGAAGGATGCTTACGAAAAAACTGTCCGCCTTGGTGCCCAGGACAGTCAAACGCCGCATTGCCATAGTCGGTGTAGTCCATCAAGGCTTGGAAAAAAGGCGGATCGAGCGTGGCGATGTAATCCGCCGCTGCCGCATTGACCAATTGTCCGTTATAAAACTTTTGATCATCTGCCAGCTCTAGCACACCATACACATTGGGTAGCCATTCATCAGGCACTACATCACCATATTCAATCGCCACAAATATCGGAATGGCAAACCCCAAATCTTCAATATCTTGATACACACGCGGCAAGTCCGTCATCGTGACCACAATCGCTGCAATATTGGTATAGTCGGTCGATTCAATATCGATGGTACGATAATTAAGATTTAGGGCGTATTCGATGCCATCACTGATGACTACTTTCATAATTATTTTCCTTGCTGCAACCGTGTCAGTTGCCAAAGCGTTTTTTAGACAATTATCTTAACGTAAAAATATGAAAAAGTGAAAAAAAGTGCTTTTGTAGACGCTTATTACAGTGTTTGAAAATAGCCAGTAACATCGCTACCACACATCATTACGTGAATGACGTAAAATAGCTGTTAAGACCTGTTACACTAATGCTAACAATAATAAAAAGGACTCTTTCATGGGCGTAGATAACAGTATTTGGACTACTATTATTATGTATATGATTGCTGCCGTAATCTTAGGCATATTAACATATTTATGGCTAACGTTCCGACTCAAGAAAAAACAGCGCGATGATGCGATTCGTAATCAAACAATGGGAGCTAATCAAAGTATTGATAGCCAGCGCATCGATAATCAGCGTTAACTTAGATTGTCTCACAAGGATCAAGTATGCAAGTAGATAGTCAAATCTGGATGACCATTTTAGGTTTTATCAGTTTATCGATTGTGATTAGCATCGTAACCCATTTTTGGATTCGCTATCACTTAAAAAATAAAGCCGCTAATCTGCCGCCGCAATCTCATACGACGCGTGCTCATACAACATCTGAGTCGCATCAGAAAAATCACTCATAAGCACGGTGTGAAATTTTTAGACAACACTTTTTAGAAAACACTGTAATTAAGCGCATTAGTTGGCTAATGCGCTTGTCATGCCGCTCTATTAACCATCATGGGTCACCGTATGATGGGCTAATTGTTAAAAATATAAAAAAATACATAAAAAACAGTTGACGGCAAAAATAAAAATATATATTATACGCTCCACTTCGACATTAACGGTGAAAGCGGTCGAGGTCACGCTATAAACTAAGCGTGCTAGTGTCCCCATCGTCTAGAGGCCTAGGACATCGCCCTTTCACGGCGGTAACCGGGGTTCGAATCCCCGTGGGGACGCCAATTTTTTTAGTGGTAACGCTAAAAAATACAGTTAAAAAGCCATGCTAATCTAGTATGGCTTTTTTGTTTTTGTGGCTTTATAAATTCTCATTGCCGTTTTTTGCTCGTGCGCTTTTTTTGTTATGGGCTTCTTTTCTTATGCGGTTTTTAGCGGTAACCTCAATTTGTTGCAAAGCCATTTTTGCTAAGGTTTTGCCAAATACACCTGCGCAAACTGCAAATCCTCTGGAAACGTCAGTTTGATATTGCTATGACTGCCTTCCACCAATAACGGCTGTTTGCCAAAATGCTCAAATAAACTGGCTTCATCAGTAAACGCAATCGTTTGCTCAATGGCTTGGGTTAGATAATCATACAGTGTTGCCAATGGAAAAATCTGCGGGGTTTGTGCTAGCCACAACTGACTGCGATCAAGCGTTTTTTGTGCCAACACTTGGTCTTGTGAATGGATGATTTGTTTGACCGTATCGCGCACCGGTACTGCTAATAAGCCACCCGCTGGCTCCTGCCCATGCTCTTGCTGTGACTGTTGCAAAAATTGCTGCGTGGTCTGCGTGATCAATTTTTCTATATCGCTCGGATTGACACAAGGACGCGCAGCATCATGAATAAGCACCCAATGATTATCATACGCATGATGACTGTCCTTATCACTGAAGGCCTTGTCACTGAGGGGATTTTGATATTGTTGCCAAATCGTTTTCACGGCGTTAAACACCGAATTCATCCGCTCTTTGCCACCTATCACCCACTCGATTGGCATGCTAAAGTTAAGTGTTTTGGCAATCGTATCTTCTTCAGAAATCACCAAATAGCAAGTGCTTAGCTGGTGGACTTTGCTTAGCGCCGCTATGCTGTGTTGGAGCACCGTCTGACCGCTAATATGGGCGTACTGTTTTGGCATTTGACTACCAAAGCGTTTGCCAACGCCTGCAGCGACGACCACGGTGTCAATCGTAAAGTTGTTAGATAAATTGGCAGGTATTGTGCTAAGTTCTGACATGGCGTCTTTTCAACAATAAAGTAAACAGTTGACAGTAAAAATTGAGACAAATATAACTTTGGCAGTTCTTATGCTTTTATGGGTGAGACGTGGCGGTGTTGTGGGCGGTCGGTGTGACCACATCGGTACTATACACACTGCTAGCGGTCGACATTTGCACAAAAGTTTCGCCTTGTTTGATTAAACCTAAATCAGAGCGAGCGTGTTCTTCCACCGCTTCAAGTCCGTTTTTTAAGTCTTTAACATCGGCAAGCAATACTTCATTGGCTTTTTGCTGATCGGTATTGATGGATTGCTGTTCGCTGATTTGTTTATTTAATGCTGCCAAATCGCCCCGACCATTGGTGCCAAACCAATACTGGTATTGTAGACATACCAACACAATCACCGCAAAAATAATCATAAACAGTTGACGCAAATAAGTCATGACAGCACTCAATAATAAAAACTTTTGGCATAAAAAAACCTTACCCCACGCATTGTAGCAAATTCAATGTCATGGGGTAAGGTTTTTATCACTTCAATGCTTTATCAAGCTTTAATACTTAAGCTTTTAGAGTTAATCTTTTAGCGCTAAGCTTTTAAAGTTAGGCTTTTGGGTTGCGTAACCCGATAAACTCGTCAGCACCGTGGTAGCTTGCAGTGACCATCTGCTCGATACGAAGCAATTGGTTATATTTGGCAACACGGTCAGAACGGCACAGTGAGCCTGTTTTGATTTGACCTGCAGCTGTCCCCACGGCTAAGTCAGCGATGGTGCTGTCTTCAGTCTCACCTGAGCGGTGTGAGATGACGGTGGCATAGCCATTTTTCTTCGCTAGATAAATCGCGTCTAAGGTTTCTGATAACGTGCCGATTTGGTTAAATTTAATCAAAATCGCATTGGCAATGTGTTTGTCGATACCTTCTTGTAGGATTTTTGGGTTGGTCACAAACAAATCGTCACCCACGAGCTGTACTTTGTCGCCCAATTTTTGCGTTAAGTACGCCCAGCCATCCCAATCGCTTTCATCTAAACCATCTTCAATCGAGATAATTGGGTATTGGCTCACAAGACCTGCTAAATAATCCGCAAAACCTTCTGAACTAAAGGCTTTATTACCTTCGCCTTCAAGTACGTATTGACCGTTCCCTTGCTCATTTTTATGGTAAAACTCTGATGAGGCACAATCAAGCGCTAAGTAAATGTCTTTACCTGCGGTATATCCTGCTTGCTCAATCGCTTGCATGATGACAGTAATCGCTTCTTCGTTTGAGCGTAAGTTTGGTGCAAAGCCACCTTCATCACCGACGGCGGTGTTCAAGCCTTGTTTTTTTAGCACAGATTTTAGGCTATGAAACACTTCTGTACCCGCACGCAACGCTTCACCGAAGCTGGTGAAATTAACAGGCTCAATCATAAACTCTTGGATATCAACAGTGTTGTCCGCGTGGGCACCGCCATTTAGGATGTTCATCATCGGCACCGGCATCGATAGTGATGTTTGCCCACGTAGGTTAGCAATGTACTGATGAAGTGGCAGTTTTTGTGATTGTGCGGCGGCACGGGCTGCTGCTAAAGATACTGCTAAGGTCGCATTGGCGCCCAATTTTTCTTTGTTTTCTGTGCCATCAAGCGCTAATAATTTGTTGTCAATGTCTTGTTGTTTTGATACGTCCATATCAACGAGTGATGAACGAATTTCACTATTGACGTTGGCAACGGCTTTTTTGACCCCTTTACCTAGATAGCGTGATGCGTCACCATCACGCAGCTCAAGCGCTTCACGTGAACCTGTCGATGCACCCGATGGCGCGGCTGCACGACCGATAGTACCATCCGCTAAAATCACATCGGCTTCAATGGTTGGGTTGCCGCGTGAGTCCAAAATTTCGCGGGCAATGATATCTTTGATTTGGTTATTGGTGGTGGTTTCTTCAGCGTACATGGCTTTTTCCTTGGCTGTCACAATCAACAATGGGATTGTTAAAATACAAATGGGGTGGTTTTATCATAGCATATTTTAACAGGTTTTAGCAGCTTATCACTATCGCCCGTAGGTCATGCATAACAATGCATAGCCAAGTAAAATCAGCCCCAACAGGTTGTCAAAATAACCATAAGCCGTTAGGAAATGACCTTCATGCGGGTCAGTCGCAAAGCATTGAGTAGTACAGAAATCGAGCTCAGCGCCATCGCCGCTGCCGCTATCATTGGATTGAGTAGACCAAACGCCGCTAACGGTATACCAAGACAGTTATAGATAAACGCAAAAAATAGGTTTTGCTTGATATTACGCAGGGTTGCACGGGCAATTGTGACCGCATAATCGACATGTTTGAGCGACTCGCCCATTAGCCTTGCCGTGGCGCTATGCTTGGCAATATCGGTTGCGCCTTCTACCGCAAAACTTGCAGTCGCCGTTGCCATTGCAGGCGCATCATTCACCCCATCCCCCACCATTGCTACTTTTTTGCCTTGTTGTTGCCATTCATCAATGCGCTGCGCTTTGTCACGTGGTGACAGCTCGCCAAGTGCCTTGCTGGCGTTAATCTGCTCACCCACATAATCTACCACCGATTGCTTGTCACCACTCATCACTATCACATCTAGATGATGGGCTTGCAGCGACGCAATCACCTTAACACTGTCTGGTTTGAGCTCGTCAGCTAGCGCAAAGGCTGCCACAGGGGTGTCATCGATACTTACTGCCACTTGACTGGCAATTTGCCAAACGGGATTGGCTTGGGTAGTCGCTGCAGGCAACTGAAGATTGGCAAAACTTGGCGTGCCGATTTTCACCCGCCCAATAGTTGCTACCTGTGCCTGTATCCCCTGCCCGAGCACTGTCTCTACATGGCTTATGGTAAATGTCGCTGGATTTTGAGGCGTATCAGTCTGTTTATTGTAGGCTTCAGCATAGTTCACTAGCGTGGTCGCAAGCGGGTGGTTCGCATGACGTTCGACACTGGCAACGAGCTGCAGCAGAGCTGCTTTATCTAAGTTAAACAGTTTTAGATTGTCATCTATCAGGTACGATGCCGATAATTGGGGTTTACCTTGGGTGATGGTGCCTGTCTTATCGAGTACTACTGTATCAATTGCACCTGCCGCTTCTAAGGCTTGCGCATCTTTAAACCAAACCCCTGAGCGTGCTGCCACACCCATGCCCGCCATGATGGCTGACGGCGTCGCCAGTCCCAATGCACAGGGGCAAGCAATCACGAGCACCGCCACCGCGCGCATGAGTGCCGTGTCAAACGCGCCTAAGAACCAATAATTGGCAAAAAAAGTCAACAAAGCGATGGCAACCACCACCGGCACAAAGATACCCGCGACTTTATCGGCGATACGGGCGATATGGGCTTTACTGCCTTGGGCGTCGTTGAGCGCTTGTATCATATCGCCAAGCCGTGTTTGACTGCCTTTGGCGGTGACTTGGTATTCAAAGCTGCCGTTTTCTACCATGGCACCTGCCAGCACCGTACTGCCAATATGTTTAGACAGGGGCACTGATTCACCCGTCAAATGGCTTTCATCACACCAGCCTTCGCCAGCGGTGACGATGCCATCGGTGGCAATGCGACTACCTGCTTTAGCACGTAAAATTTGACCGGCCGTGACTTGCTCAAGGGGCAGGGTTTGCCACTGCGCATCTTGGCTTTGTGGATTGGGGTTTTTAACTTCCACTTGCTCAGGGGTGAGCGCTAATAGCAAATTGATGCTATTTAGGCTATGTTTTTTGGTACGGGCTTCTAGGTACTTGCCCATTTTGACAAAGGCAATCACCATCACGCTGGCTTCAAAATACACATGGGGCATACTATGCGCCATTCCATCATGTCCCATTTGGGCTGTGGTTTGCAGATAGCTCAACCAACTATAGGTCGAATACGCCCAAATTGTCAGTGTGCCAAGCACCACCAACACGTCCATATTGGCAAGACCGCCTTTGATACTCGCCCAGGCACTTTTGTAAAACGCTGTCGCCAAGCCAAACTGTACGATAGTTGCCAACACAAATTGTAGCCATAGCGGCGGCATCAGCGCGTGACTGCCCATCATCATGCCTGCCATACCAATCAAAAAAGGCAGCAAGCAAATCCAAACCGCAATCAAGTTGTAGGGCACTTTCTGCTCATGGGCTTCATGCGCAAATAGCGCGTTCTGCGGCTGTACTTTTGCCTCATAGCCTGTCTTTTTCACCCATTCTACAATCTGCTCGGCGTTGGTTTGTGAGGCATCAAACTGCACCTGCGCCACTTCATTGGCATAGTTGACATTGGCTTGCATTATCGCAGGCTTTTTATTGAGCACTTTTTCGATGCGGCTGGCACAGGCTTGACAAGTCATGCCATCGATATCAAGAATGATTTGCTCGGTATGGGCGTTGTCTGACGCGTGTATCGATTGGGTAGTCATGATAGTGTCTCTCTTATGGTGTCTTTGCGTGGCGTCGTTATACTACGTCAAAGCCAGCGTCTTCAATCGCTTCTTTAAGCGTGCTTTGTTGTACTTGGCTGTCATCAAAGCTGATGGTTGCGTTGTTATGGTCAAGGCTGACATCGACAGATTGTACCCCTGCCAATTGATTGAGGGCATTGGTTACGCTTTTGACGCAGCCGCCACAAGTCATGCCTTGGATATTTAAGGTGATGGTTTGGGTTGTCATACTACGCTCCTTTTTTACGTTCTTTAAAAAAAAAGATTGATTTATCACACTGTGGTATTACTATAAACCTTAACATTAGGTCAAGGTCAAGCAAAAAATGAATATTAATGAAGTCGCTAAATTGACTGAATTATCACCTAGGCAAATTCGTGATTACGAAAAACTCGGTTTATTACAGACCATCCAGCGCACCGACAGTGGTTATCGTGTCTTTAGCGATACCCAATTACAGCGTCTAAAATTTATCAAACATGCCCGTGATGTGGGATTTTCATTAGCGCAAATTGAAGCGTTATTGGCTCTACAAGACAACAAAGAGCGTAGCAACGCCCAAGTCAAAGCATTAACCCGCAATCACATCAATGAACTAAGCGATAAAATACAGCGGTTACAATCAATGAAAACCGCCCTGCAAGGATGGCACGATAGTTGTTTGGGAGATGGCTCGCCTAACTGTAGTATTCTAAAGGGCTTGCAAGATGGCGTACAAAATGACTCAGTGATCAAGCACGCTTGCCGCACCGAGCGTAGCCACTGAACAAGCGATTTAGGAAAGTCTACCATCTTTTGCCAAATCACCCGCTAAAGTGCGATTGTTGGCAGGGTTGGCAGGTGCTTCAATCGGGAACGGCTCGGTGATATAGTCCACATTGGTCAGCGCAGCTTTGAAGGCAAAAACTGACGTCTGTGTATCATCAAAGCTGACAATCACGCGATGATTTTCAGGCTCAAGATGTACTGCCTGCACCCCGCCGATGGTGGTTAAAGCTTTCATGACTTCCTCATAGCCTGCAGGGTCATGAATGCCTTTTAAATCGTACGCGACTGTTTGAATTGCCATGGTTATTCCTGTATTTATGCTGTGGGTTATAAAATATTGTTCTAGTTCTATAACCTAGCACTATAACGTAGCCAAAAAAAGCCTCGTTATCGATTGATAACATTTTAATAACGAGGCGTTGCAAATTTGTGTTAAAAGGTCGAGTAAAAATTAGTGGGTATCTAACACCTCAAACCCTTTGACTAAGGTATCAAGCTGTTTTAACTGGGCTAAGAACGGCTCAAGCTGGCTCAGCCGCAGCGCACAAGGACCATCGCATTTGGCAACATCAGGATTTGGATGCGCTTCCAAAAATAACCCTGCCAATCCTGTTGCCATGCCAGCGCGTGCTAACGTGGTAATCTGTTCTCGGCGACCGCCTGCACTGTCTGCTCTTGCACCCGGCTGCTGCAAGCTATGGGTCACATCAAAAAACACGGGAACCTGCATTTTTTTCATAGTGTCAAAGCCAAGCATATCGACAACGAGATTGTTATAGCCAAACGCGCTGCCACGCTCGCACAAGATGATTTTATCATTACCGGCTTCAAGGCATTTATTGATGATATGTTTCATCTCATGGGGTGCCAAAAACTGTGCTTTTTTGACATTAATAATCGCACCGGTTTTTGCCATCGCTGCTACCAAGTCGGTTTGTCGGCTCAAAAACGCGGGCAACTGGATAATATCCGCCACTGCTGCCACAGGCTCAGCTTGGTACGGCTCGTGTACGTCAGTGATAATGGGCACATTGAACGCTTTTTTGATATCGCTTAGCCAGTCGATACCTTTTTCCAGACCTGGACCACGAAATGAATACAAGCTTGAGCGATTGGCTTTATCAAAACTTGCCTTAAACACATAGCCGATATTTAAACGCTTACAGATTTCAATATAGCTTTCAGCAATTTCAAATGCCAAATCTTTGCTTTCTAGTACATTCATGCCGCCAAACAGCACAAACGGTTGATCATTGCCGATGGTGATATCATTAAGCTGAATGTGAGATTGCGGTGTCGGTAAGTTAGTGGTCATAGGGCTCTCAGTATGTTGTTAAAGTTTTTATTGATTGTCACTATAGCATAATTGGCTAGATACAAAGCCAGCCAAAAACAAAAAAACCACCTGTAACAGATGGTTTTTTGTGCATCATAAATACTATTTTTTGGTTTGTTTAGCGGCTGCAACAAAGCTATTGAACAATGGATGACCACCGCGTGGTTGGCTGGTAAATTCTGGATGAAATTGTACCGCGATATACCAAGGGTGATTGGCAATCTCTACTGACTCGACCAAATGCTGTTTGGCTGAATAACCAGAAATTTTCATACCGGCATTTTCCAGCTGTTCGATATAGCGACCATTCATTTCATAGCGGTGACGATGACGCTCAGTAATCACAGGGCTGCCATAGATTTGACGCAGTTTGCTGTCTTCCACAAGCTCGGCTTTTTGGGCGCCTAAACGCATGGTACCGCCCAAATCTGAGGCGTCACTACGCACTTGTAGTTCACCTTTTTCATCAAACCATTCTGTAATCAAACCAATCAATGGCGCTTTGGTTTTTTTATCAAACTCTGTTGAGTTGGCGTCAAGACCCAATACATTGCGCGCAAACTCAATGACGGCTAATTGCATACCCAAACAAATCCCTAAATAAGGCACATTGTTTTCGCGGGCATAGCGAATTGCTTTCATTTTACCCAAGGTGCCGCGCTCACCGAATCCACCAGGGACGAGTACGGCATCGGCAGCTTTAATATGCTCAAACAGGCTGTCATCGTTTTCAAGTTTTTCGGCATCGACATAGTCAATATTGACTTTGACATTATTTGCCACGCCCGCATGTAGCAAGGCTTCATTGATTGACTTATAGGCATCAGGCAGTTCGACGTATTTACCCACCATCGCCACAGTGACGGTTTCTTGGGTATTTAACAACGCTTGGGTAAACTGGTGCCAATCACTCAAGTCCGCCTCTGGGGTATCTAACCCAAAGCGTTCACAAATCAAATCATCTAAATGCTGGGCATGCAGGATACTTGGAATTTGATAAATGGATTTGGCATCTGGGCAAAGGATAACGGCACGTTGCTCAACATTGGTAAACGATGCAATTTTTAGGCGATTATCATCGCTAATCGCATGTTCACTACGACAAATTAACACATCAGGCTGCAAGCCAATGCTGCGTAATTCTTTGACTGAGTGCTGGGTTGGTTTGGTTTTGCTCTCGCCTGCACTCGCGATATAAGGCACGAGGGTTAAATGCATCAGCATCGCATTGTTGCGACCAAGTTCAACTTGCATTTGACGCACCGCTTCCATGAATGGCAAGCTTTCAATATCACCGACAGTACCACCGATTTCAATCATGGCAATATCGTAGCCTTCGCCACTGGCACGGATACGCGCTTTGATTTCATCGGTAATATGCGGAATGACCTGTACCGTACCGCCCAAATAATCACCGCGACGTTCTTTCTCAATCACTGCCGAATAAATACGCCCACTGGTAAAATTGTTGCGTTGCGTCATTTTTGAGTGGCGCAAAAAACGCTCGTAATAGCCCAAATCAAGGTCAGTCTCTGCGCCATCTTCGGTAACAAATACTTCACCATGCTGAAACGGGCTCATTGTACCTGGATCAATATTGATATAAGGGTCCATTTTGGTCATGGTGACTTTCAGACCACGTGCCTCAAGAATCGCGGCTACCGATGCAGCAGTGATACCTTTGCCAAGTGAAGAAACGACACCGCCAGTTACAAAGATGAATTTTGTCATGTTATCTATTTCGCTCGTTGGTAAAAAAGAATTTTACTCGAAAATGCTTAGGTTTAGCAAAAAATTATTTTTATCAATAAATCGCGCACTCATAAAAAAATCCACTCATCGCTGAGTGGATTTTTTGATAGCAAATTCTAGTAAATATTAGAATTTGTATTCTAAACCTGCACCTAGACCAAAACCACTTGCATCTAGATCAAAACCATCTTCGCTAGCTTCAATTTTGCTGTAACCAGTATATAGGTGACCAGTTGTTGCAGCATTAAAACCATATTTACCACCAACTACAAAACGTGAACCATCTAAGCCATCAAGACCACTCATGTTTTTTACCATATCGCCTTGTGCGTAAGCTTTCCATTTTGTAGCAGGAATCGCGTATGAGCCGCTTAGAGTAAATAAGTTCTCATTTTTATCTTCATCTAAATCTGTAACTTGATATAGTGCGCCTAATGTAGTAGCAGCATTTACATCAAATGCTCCACTTACGCGCGCAGTGCTGAAGTCGCTAGATTTGATATAAGTAGCACCTGCACGGAAAGGTTGGTTAGTTGGCTCATATTTTAAGCCTGCACCGAATGCTTCTGATTCAGTCCATAAATCAGTTGAATTTTTTTCTTCCATAACATACATGCCCATGAACTGAAGACCATTATATGATGGAGAGAAGTAAGCAAGGGAATTATTAGCGCGATTACCGTCCCAAAATGCCAAGAATTTTACTGTCTCGCCTTCGTCAACACCTAAAATATCTGCTGTTTCTTCATCAGCAGCTTCGACGCTGAAACCTGTGCTATAGGTGTCATATAGACTTACAGTTTGACCTGCGTAATTGATATTATCATCGATTGCAGACAAACGACCAGCAACTAAAGTACCATATTGTTTGTTTGATAGACCAATATAAGTATCGCGTGAACGGAAGTTTTTACCTTTGTCCGCATCAACATCAATACCATATTCTAATTGATACACTAGGTCAGTATTAGCTGTTAATGCTTCCGCACCTTTAAAACCGATACGTGAACCTGTCAAATTACTTGAACCTGTAGAATTTAGTTGGGTGGTACTATAATCTTCATCGATTAATTTATCACCATCTTTTTTTACTGTTAAGTTACCATCAACATAGTCAGTAGTTAACAGAACGTTACCGTAAACTGTTGGAGCAGCATTGGCAGCAGAAACTGAAAGTGCAGCGACAGCTGTGGCTAAAAGTAATTTTTTCATAGGACATCTCTATCAGTAAAAACAAATTTTAGATAACTGGTGACTTGTCAGCACCACTACCTCTCCGAATAACCAAAGCAAGAAAACTATTACTTTGATTACTATTAATAGCGTCAACTATTAATTGTATAAATCTAGCAATAAAGTTTGAATATATTTACAATTTCTTCTTACTAATTACTAAAAACATACTTCTAACTACTAGGATAACAATTTTGAAATATTTTGAAATATTTTGCAATATTTTGCAATAGTTTTTACAATTTTTATATCATTTGTGATTTATTTTTAATCAAATTGATAATTGTTGATTTTTGTCAAGATAATAGCGAACGTCATTTTTCCAATAAAAAAGCTAACTAAAGAATTAGTTAGCTTTTACAGCAATCTAAAAGTTAGATATATTAGAATTTGTATTCGATACCCGTACCTACGATAGTGTCATCTTTATAGTTGTCACGGCTGATTTGACCCGCGTAAATGTGACCCGTGGTCGCTTTATTGAATGCGTATTCGCCGCCTACCGCAACTTCTGAACTATCATTATTACCGAAATCAGTGTTGATATATTGCGCTTTCGCAGTCCATGGTGTATTAGCAATAGCATATTTACCAGAGATTAACCAAGTTTTAGCATCATCATTCTCGTTGAATAAATCAGCATTTTGGTATAACGCACCCAAGGTCAGACCCTGCACCATGTTCATTTTGCCCATGTCTACGGTGCCCGCTAAACGCCATGCTGTATCTTCAACACCCATGTTATTGTCATAACCTGCGGCTAAATAAACACCATTTTGATCATAAACCAATGAAGCAGAATAACCGTTCGCACCTTCATCTTTTTCGGTAGCAGGACTGTCAGTATCTTTATCAACTTCAGACAAGCTAACAGCCGCTGTAAAAGTCACTGGCATACCAACAATGGTCGGTGATTTATAAGCCACCATATTGTTAGCACGGTATTCACCTAGGTTGGTATACCCACGTGGACCGGCATTATAAATACCCAAAGTATCAGCATTAGCATCGAATACGTCGGCATTGCCTTTAGCCAATTTAAATGGGGTGTCATGACGACCCGCAATTAAAGTACCTAAAGTATTGTGTGCTAAGCCGATATAAGTGTTACGTGAAGTAAACTGGGTACGGTCATCATCTGGGCTTACACCGTATTCTAACTGATAAACCAAGTTGACAGTGTCAGTTAACTCCTCGCTACCTTTAAACCCAATACGTGATGCGTTTGAGTTTAGTTTGACTGTACTTTCGTCATTAGGTGCTGAAGTTGCAGTAGCACTGGCACGGTAGTTATCATCGTAATTCGTATCAGTGTAGTCAGCTGTCAAAAATACTTTACCATATACAGTAGGTGCAGCATGGGCAGCAGAAACTGAAAGTGTAGCGACGGCTGTGGCTAAAAGTAATTTTTTCATAGGTCCTCTCTATCAGTAAAAACAAATTATAGATAACTGGTGACTTGTCAGCACCACTACCTCTCAAAAATGACAACTAAGGCAATTAATTGTCTTATTTGAGTTAATAGCTTGCACTATTAATTGTATAAATCTAGCAACAATCCTAGCAATAAATTACATTACCATCATTTTTGTTACTAAATTCATACTTCTCCCTTATAGAATATCAATTCTGAAATATTTTGCAATAGTTTTGTTAATTTTTACGTGATTGTAAGTTTATTTTTAATCTTAGTGACATAATATTCTTTCTAGTATTAAATCATATTTTTTTTAATTAATTTTTTAGCGTTAATGAAAATAAAAAAGCTAACTAAATAATTAGTTAGCTTTTACGATAAACTAAGAGCTAGATATATTAGAACTTGTATTCAATACCCGTACCTACGATAGTTTCATCTTTGTTATTGTCACGGCTGATTTGACCAGCGTAAATATGACCGGTTGTGGCTTTATTGAATGCATATTCGCCACCGACTGCGATTTCATCGGCATCGGCATCTTTTACGCCTTTTTCGTCAGTGGTATTAACATACTGCGCTTTAACTGCCCAAGGTGTGTTAGCGATTTTATACTTACCACTAATCAGCCATGATTTTTCATCTTCACTGGCTTTTTTGTTAACACGGTTGTTGTTAACGATGCTATACTGATCGTAGTATTGGCTTTGTTGGTATAGAGCACCCAAAGTTAAACCTTGTACCATATTCATTTTGCCCATGTCTACACCAGCAACCAAACGCCAAGTATTATCGATAACGCCAGTGTTTACATTGTTAGCCCCCATATCTTTATCATAGGCACCGGCTAAATAAATACCATTTTGGTCATAGGCTAATGATGCAGAATAACCATTGTCTTTAGTTTTTCTATCGCGATATACAGCAGGTTTTGCAGGCGTTTTAACAGTACCGTCAGCATTTTTGACAACATCAGTCGCAGCTGTCACTAAAACGTCGCCATCTGTATCATTTTCAGATAATGCAGTGGCTACCATAAAAGTAACTGGCATACCGACAAGTGCAGGTGATTGATAAGCTAATACGTTGTTAGCGCGATTTTCACCTGAAACGCCCGCATTCGCCATATCAAATAAGGTGTCATTAAATACGTCAACTTTGTTTTGTACAAGTTTTAATGGGGTATCATGACGACCCGCTAGTACAGTACCGAGCGTGTTGTGGGCTAAACCTACATAAGTATTACGTGATTTAAACTGTTGGCTATCGTCATCAGGGTTGATTTGATATTCTAATTGATAAATAAGTTTAGTGGTGTCAGTTAAATCGTCGTCACCTTTAAAACCGATACGTGATTGATTAGAGGTAAGTTTAAATGTATCTTCATCTTTTTTATTAGATGCGTCGTAGTCTGTACTAACATAATCTAAAGTTAAAAATGCTTTACCATATACAGTTGGTGCAGCATGGGCAGCAGTGATTGAAGCTAAAGCGATGGCTGAAGCGATTGCGATTTTTTTCATAAGGATTTCTCCACAGTATCCTAGGTGAAACTACACAGATGCGTAGCAATTCTTTTGTATAGATAGATTTTGCCAACAATTTGTTACAAAACAATGAAAAAGTTAACAGAATCTAAATTTAATTGTGAAATTAGAGTAATTCACTCTGAAACATTTTGCAATATTTTTATGCCATAAAAAAACCACCAGTTACAAATCTGATGGTTTTTTGAATGATTGATAGGTTTGAATGGCTAAAATCTAGTTAGCTTTGAGATTAAGACGGGCTTGATGTAACAATGGCTCAGTATATCCGCTGGGTTGTACGGTACCTTTAAAGATAAGATCACGCGCTGCATTGTATGCCCAAGTATTGTAGTCATTTGCCATTGGGATATAGGCTGGATCGTCTTTGCTTTGCTCATCGACCATTTTTGCCATACGTTTGAGTACGTCATCCACTTGTTGTGGCGTCACAACCCCATGCGCTAGCCAGTT
Source organism: Moraxella sp. CTOTU46934 (assembly GCF_031979465.1). Taxonomy (NCBI): domain Bacteria; kingdom Pseudomonadati; phylum Pseudomonadota; class Gammaproteobacteria; order Moraxellales; family Moraxellaceae; genus Moraxella; species Moraxella sp. CTOTU46934. Next base: position 8,781 of record NZ_DALZEG010000011.1, on the reverse strand, counting down.
GGCAACGTGCTGGCTAGAAATACGCAAGGTAGCGCGGTCTTCCATCAAGGCAACGTCGTCAATATCCAGTACCTTAGAACAGCCAACGCCTTGGTCAACCCAGCGCGCTACATATCCTAAAATACCTTGAATATTGTTTTCAAGCTCGGCAGTTTTTTGCTCATCTGTCCAGTTGGTATCCGTAGCAAGTGGCACGGTCAAAATGTCATCAAGCTTGGCAGGCTCGCGGTCTTTGATACTATCTAACACGTCCATGACGTTGGTTTCATGGTAGTGCATGGCGTGAAGCGTCGCGCCCGTCGGCGATGGTACCCAAGCACAAGTCGCGCCTGACTTTGGATGATTGGACTTGGTGGCAACCATTTCTTTCATGTTATCAGGTTTTGCCCACATGCCTTTACCGATTTGCGCTTTACCAGGTAGACCTAATTTGACGCCCATGTCTACGTTCCAACGCTCATAAGCATTGAGCCAATCGGTATTCTTCATGTCGTTTTTACGGACAAAGGGACCCGCCTTCATACTGGTGTGCATCTCATCACCGGTACGATCCATAAAGCCTGTGTTAATAAAGATAACGCGGTTTTTAGCAACACGGATACATTCTTTTAGGTTAACGGTAGTACGGCGCTCTTCATCCATGATACCGACTTTTAAGGTATTCTCGGGTAGGTCTAACGCTTTTTCTACCGCTGAGAATAAATCCACTGTAAATTGCACTTCTTCTGGACCGTGCATTTTTGGTTTTACGATATACATTGAACCTGTACGTGAATTGCTTAAGCTGTTTTTACCCAAGATATCTGGCAGGCTACACAGGGGGGTGATTAGCGCATCCATAATACCTTCATAAATTTCTTCTTGTTGGCCGTCAAAATCGACTAAAATCGCGGGGTTGGTCATCAAGTGACCGACGTTACGAATCAGCATCACTGAACGGCCGTGCAGGGTAACTTTGCCACCATCTGGCGCGGTGTATTCACGGTCGGGGTTCATGGTACGAGTGGTTTGTTTGCCATTTTTTTCAAAGCTGTCTTTCAGGTCGCCTTTCATCAACCCAAACCAGTTGCGATATACTTCTACTTTCTCTTCAGCGTCAACGGCAGCGACTGAGTCTTCACAGTCTTGAATGGTGGTAACCGCAGCTTCCATCAAGACATCTTTGATGCCTGCAGGGTCATCTTTACCCACATGGCCTGATGGGTCGATTTGGATTTCGGCATGTAGGCCGTTGTTTTTCAGTAAAATACCCGTTGGATTTGCCGCATCGCCTAGGAAACCTGCAAATTTTTCTGGCTGGGCTAATGAGGTAGTTTTGTCACCTTGGCGTATCACTAATTTACCGTCTTCAACCTTAAAACCGGTGACGTCAGCATATTGACCCTCAGCTAAGGCAAAGTTGGCATCCAAGAAGTTTTTGGCGTATTTTACCACTTCGGCACCACGAACAGGGTTGTAGCCTTTGCCTTTTTCTGCACCATTGGTTTCATCGATGACATCGGTACCATATAGCGCATCATACAAGCTGCCCCAACGCGCATTTGCTGCGTTTAGCGCATAACGGGCATTGCGTACAGGTACCACCAACTGTGGGCCTGCGATATGGGCGATTTCGTCATCCACGTTTTGGGTCTCAACCAAAAAGTCATCGCCTTCTGGGACGATGTAGTTGATGTCTTTTAAAAATTGGGTATAAGCGGCTTTGTCGATTTGACCGTTGCTAGCGGGGTTTTTGTCATGCCAGTCATCGATTTGGGTTTGAATCTCGTCACGTTTTGCCAACAATGCTTTATTACGGGGTTGGAATGTTTGGACAATTTTTTCAAATTCTTGCCAATATTTTTCGTTATCGATGCCCACGACTGGCGTAACTTCATTGGCAATGAAGTTATAAAGCTGTGTATCAATCGCTAGACTACCCTTCTGAACGCGTTCTGACATGGCATTTTTCCTTATGTTTTGGTCTAAAATAGCAAAAAATTCACATTTGATTATACGAACATCATTTATAAAAATAAAGAAATAAAAACTATTTATTTTTTAAATAATCGTTATATATAAATTTTTGTGCCAAGGGTTTTATTACTGATTTTTGGTAAAATATCACTTTATTAACGTGTCAATAAGTGAGTAATTCTTTGTCAAATTCCGCTCTTATCAACAACCCAGTACAAACGGACGGCAGTTTTGATGAATTAGCCGTCATCGACTTGGATAACGATAACTCTGTCTATCAGCCAAAACCCATTGATATCACCCCTGTTTTGGCGTTTTTGGGTAGTACGACGTCGGATAAATGGCTAAAAGCTGCGATGGCAGATTTGCCGACTATCATCCAAGATCATGCCAATTGTGAAAAAAAAGCCGCAGGCACTGCGATGAATTTGATTTTTCGCTATATGTCGCATACTGAGCTGCAATTAAAGCTTGCTCAGCTGATTCGAGAAGAAATGCTCCATTATGAGCAAGTGATGGGATTGATGGCAGAGCGTGGACAAGCATGGCAACATATTGCTGCAGGTCGCTATGCTGCAGGTATGCTCAAACATAAACGCACTTATGAGCCGCAAGCGATGATAGACACGTTAATTATTGGTGCTTTCATCGAAGCCCGATCGTGTGAACGTTTCTGGGCACTGTCACAAGTGATTGAGGATGAGCGTTTGGCAAAATATTATCGCTATTTGCTAAAATCAGAAAGTCGTCATTTTGAAGATTATCTGGCATTGGCACAAAGTATCAGTGACGAGCCGATTGATGCGCGGGTGGCGTTTTTTCGTCAAGTAGAGGCGCAGCTTATCGATGAACCAGATGATGAATTACGCTTTCATAGTGGGGTACCCAGTTGGATTGCGTAAGGTTGGATTGCGTGAGGTTTTTGTAGACTGTAACGATAAAAAAAAGCTAACCATCAAATGGGGTGGATGGTTAGCTGTTATGGTTAGCTATTAGAATTTAATCCTTAAACTGACTCACTGCAACTTACTGTCACTCACTACCAACGCTTGGAATAGAGCCATCAGGATTGATAGTGCGTTTTTGGGCATTTTCCGGGGTAGCATAAAGATTGCGCTCATTAATGGTGTCGCTTTTTAGCTGTTCATTACCAACCGCGTCCCTACCAAGGGTATGTTCATTGACATTATCGTCAAACGCTTGTCCCGGTTGGTTACGACGATCGACGAACTCGGCAGACTTATCGCCTAAGTTAACGTGTTTGGTTTGTGCTTCTGGTGAATTCATGGTCATTCCTTTTTGGGTATCAACGCAATAAAATGCTTAGACCTAACTTAGTCACATCGAAAATTAGTGATCTCGGTCGGTATCTACACTACCATCTGATAACGTATGAAGTGAATTTTCTGCATTGAGGTTAGCTTCGGCAGTTTGCTGTAATTTCTGCGCTTCTTCATCAGAAATACGTGCCACATTCTCATCCGATAATTCGCCATTCGCCACGTCTTCTGCTGATTGGACTTTCACCGCCGCTTGTGGGGTATTATCAAAAATATCAGGCGTTTCCATTGAGGGTGACATGCCTGTTGTGACACCATCCCCTGATTGGTGGGTGACACTGTCTTCTACTGTGACGGCTTGCGGGGTCACAGCAACACCCGTTTTTGGGTCTACAATTTCTACGTTATTTTGATTTTGCATTTTTTATTCCTTTAATTAATTGTTATCGCTCAATAAGTTATTATTTTTATCAGTTGATCTGCATAAATTAGTCAATCAAAACTGAATGATTAAAAGCTTAGTATTTAAAAGTTTAACAATTAAAATTTTAATGGTTGTCAGTACGCAATGAGTCGTCAATAAACGGGGTATTTTCACTTTTGTCTAAGTCTTGTGGCTCACCTTTCACGCTATTTTGCTTGTCCAAATTTTCTGATAATTGACTGGGATCCACATTTTCTGTCGCTTTTTGAATCTCGGTTTGGTTGCTTGACTGATTCTGTGATTGATTTTGTGCTTGATTCTGTGACATGGTAATTTTCCTTATGATTTTTTAGTACCAATTCAAGTCAAAGATTTTAATCAAAGACTTTTAAACAGAGCGCGATTAAATTTTTATGTAAAAAAATAGCCAATTCAATCGCTTTCATACTTTTGCTTTTATAAGTTCGATAGTAGCAAATAAAGGCGGTTAGTGATAAGTATTCGCGTAACAAGCTGTTATCACTATGTGATAAGTGTTTAGCTGTGTGAAATTTTGGCAGATTTATTACTATTCGGTAAATTTTGAACGCTGCGTGTAAATCAACGCGGTCATCAACAAAAAAACCGCCATCTTCTGTAGATAGCGGTGCAATTAACTCAAAACTCGTGACTAGCAAAATTAGCTTTTTCTGGTAATTTTGGTCAATAAATAATCTTGTGCCGAGAATGCTGCTTCACCTTCACGAGGGGTAATCGCTCGCCATGTGCCTTTGGCATCAAGCTCCCATGCATTGACGTTGTCTTTGAGGTAATTGTGCAAATCTTCCATAATGCGTTTAAAGACGATGGGGTCTTCAATGGGGAAAGCCACTTCAACACGGCTAAACAAATTGCGTTCCATCCAGTCTGCACTGGCGCAATATAAACGGTAGGTGCGTTTGCCATTAGCATTGGGATTTTGATGCCCATTGGCAAAATAATACACGCGGGTGTGCTCCAAAAAACGCCCAACGATAGAGCGCACGGTGATGTTGTCAGATACGCCGGGTAATTGCGGACGAATACAACACATAGACCGTATAATCAGATTGATTTTAACGCCTGCTTGCGATGCTTCATATAGCTTGTCAATCAGTAATTTTTCGGTCATCGCATTGACCTTGATGATAATGTGCGCCTCTTTGCCTGCTTTGGCATGGGCAATTTCGTTGTCAATAAAGCCCATGAGTCTGTCATGTAAGGTGAAGGGGGCATGCAGTAGTTTTTGCACTTTGGCTGGCTTGCCCATGCCTGTGAGTTCGTTAAAGATTTTATGCACATCTTCGGTGATTGCTTCATTGGCGGTGAATAAACCATAGTCGGTATAAGCTTTGGCATTGCCCGCATGGTAGTTACCCGTGCCCACATGCACATAGCGGCGAATTTTGTCTTCCTCACGGCGTACAATCATCATCAGCTTGGCGTGGGTCTTGTAGCCGACGATGCCATACACCACCACTGCCCCAGCCTGCTGCAGAAAGTTTGCTACTTCGATGTTGGATTTTTCATCAAAGCGCGCGCGTAGCTCAATCACCGCGGTGACTTCTTTGCCTTTACGCGCAGCTTCCGCCAGCGCTTGGACAATTTCAGAATTTGTCCCCGAGCGATAAAGGGTTTGTTTGATGGCTAATACATGCGGGTCATTGGCGGCTTGGCGCAAAATGTTGACCACAGGTGAAAACGAATGAAACGGGTGATGCACCAATACATCTTGCTTACGAATGGCATGGAACACATTTTCATTTTTGTCCAAGCTATCACGGCGAAACGCTTTGGGAATGGCATGATTAAACGACTGATAACGCAAATTTGGGATTTTAAAATCAAACAACAAGCGCGTCAAATTGACAGGACCATTGACACGGTATAGCTGCTCTTGGCTTAAACCAAACTCATCAAGTAGATAATCCACCATCGGCTGTGGGCAATAGGTCGTCACTTCTAAGCGCACTTTGGCACCAAATCGTCGGTTCTCTAACTCACCTTCCAACGCTTTCGCCAAGTCTTCGACATCATCGGATAAATCTAAATCGGCGTTACGGGTCAAACGAAATTGGTGGCAGCCAGTGACCGTCATGCCAGGGAACAAGTCTTCGATATGCCCGTGAATCACTGCGGTGAGCATGATATGATGTTCTTTACCGCCTGTCAGTTCATTGGGTAAGCGAATAACCCGCGGTAAGCTTCGGGGTGCAGGGACAATTGCCATGTTAATATCGCGACCAAAGCCATCTTTGCCCTCTAAGCCCACCATAAAATTCAAGCTTTTATTGACCAATCTAGGAAAAGGATGCGCAGGGTCAATACTAATCGGCGTCAGCACCGGCGCGACTTGTTCGGCAAAGTATTTTTTTACCCATGCGGCTTGCTCTTGGGTCAATTCATCACGTTTTAAGTAGCGAATGTCTTGCTCCGCCAGTGCAGGCAAAATTTCATCGTTCAAAATACGGTATTGCTCATCTACCGCATGATGGGCGATTTCAGAGATATATGACAAAACCTTACTGGGACGCATACCATCGATACTGCTCACCACATCGCCCATTTGTACTTTTTGCATCAAGCCTGCGACACGGATTTCAAAGAATTCATCTAAATTGGATGAAAAAATGATCAAGAAAAATAGTCTTTCAAGCAGTGGGTGGCGGGGATTGGTGGCTTGGGCGAGTACCCGCTGATGGAACTGTAACAGTGACAATTCACGATTAAAATACAGCTCGCTATCGTTTTGTTGGTATTCAAACACGTTTGGGTAGCAAATACTGTTAAAGCCTAGTATCGGATTAATTTCTGATACATACTCTTCGCTGGGTCTATCTTGTTTAGCAGTGTTTGGCATAGCACAGTCCTTTTATGGTCAAGCATTTTTAACAGTGTAAAGTTAACAATGTAATGATAAGCGTGTAATGATAAATGAGTTTCTTGACTACTCAGTGTCAGGCAAATCTGCCGCACCCATGCGCCGTAGAATGATTTGGGTTTTGTTAAGCAGACGTCGGTCGTTACGGTTGCCTTCAAAATATTTGGGATTAGGTAGCATAGCAATCAAAGATGCGGCTTGTCGCTTGGTCAAATGCGCTGCCGACTTATGGTAGTAGTGCTGAGCGGCTGCTTCAATGCCATACACGCCTTTGCCAAACTCTGCGACATTGAGATAAGCAAGCAAAATCCGCTCTTTGGTCCACAGGTTTTCAATCATCAAGGTAATTAACGCTTCTTCGCCTTTGCGAAAATACGAGCGATTGGGGTATAAAAATAAATTCTTGGCAAGCTGTTGGCTAATGGTTGAGCCGCCCGCGCTTATAGCTCCCGCTTTTTCATTTTTCTTAATCGCATTCTCAATGCCCTGCACATCAAAGCCAGCGTGATTGACAAAGTTGGCATCTTCGCTGGCAATCGCCGCGCGTTTTACATTCACCGAAATTTGATTATCATCCACCCAGGTCTGACTGACAGGGGCAAAATTGCCCAAGCGATACAGTATCATGAACATGCTGTTGTTGATAGGCTGGGTTTTCCAGACAACCAATAAGGCGGCAACTATGACATGAAACGCAACAAAACAGGCAATAACAATGAGCAAAATACGCTTGAACCAGCCGCCAACACCGATACCGCGGTTGGTGGGTGGTAAAGCTGTGTTGACACGTTTGGGCTTTAACGACATTTTGGTAGCAGTTTTTTTGGTAGTTGGTTTGGATTTAGGCACGATGTATTCCTAGCGGCGGGGCAAAAGCAGCGATGGCTTAAGCTAAAAATATAACGTATTATGGCATTTTTGGCTATATGCTAAGGCAGAATATGTCCGACTTCGACGCGCAAAACATGACAAACCCGCACGATAAAATTATGGCTAACCCGACTACTTGGCGATTATATGGCACAGTGGGCTGTCATCTGTGTGAAATCGCTGAAAGCTTATTGCTGCAAGCACAAGCCGTTGCCGATATACGCTGGCAGTCGATTGATATTGCCGATTTACCAGAACAAGAGATGCTGGAATTTGCTGATAAAATACCTGTGCTAGTTACCGCTACCAAGACGTTATATTATCCTTTTTCCATCATGGATATTATGGCGTTAAGCTGAAAAGCCAATATAGATTATTGGCATACTATTAAAAATTTAATTCATTATGTCTTGGCAGATTTTTTTATCATCAACGCCATGCCACTAGCTGCGAGATTTTCTTGGGCAGTGGCGTACGCTCAGGTCAAGAGGTGCTCAAAGCCATTGCCCTTGGTGCAAAAGCCGCCATGATTGGTCGGGCATTTTTGTATGGCTTGGGGGCGTATGGCGAGGACGGTGTGCGCCGCGCGCTTGAAATTATCTACAACGAGATGGACATCAGTATGGCATTTGGTGGCTATACCAATATCCAACAGGTGAGCAAAGATATTCTCATCAAAGGCACGTATGAAGACTTGCTGACTCGTCCCTTCATTGTGCGAGAGCGTACTTAGTTGACCGTAGCAAACAGAAGGACGGATGTTAAGTGTTTGTGCACTTTGCCCGTCCTTTTGCTAACCTCTTGTTAACAGCTTTTTTTAAAGCTGATTTTAAAGCTTAGGTAATTGTTTTTGAAGCAGGCTTGCATCCATTTCCCGCGCTTCAAAACCCTGCGCTTCTCTCCAGCCTGCTTCATCACCAAAGTACAAGCGATTAAATTGTTCATCACGATAAAACCGCATGGGCTGACCATTGTCGCCTTGAATCACAAAATTTTGTACAACTTCGCGAAATTTGGCACGGATATTGGCTTCATTGTGGTCGCTTGCAAGCGTCGGGGTGATGATATAAGCCAAATCGCTGTAAAGCTCGGGGCTTAACTGTCTAAACACCGCCTTGTTCTCAAGTAACTTGTGGACGATACGCTTTATATCGTCCAAACCAATCGTGCCTTCATGAAGTTCAAGAAACATCATTTTGATTGCCTCAATGTGTACCAGTGTGTATCGCCAAAAAAATGCTAGTATAACGATTAGCAGTTGAAAAATTAGTGGTTTAACGATTAGTAGTATAAACCCTTAGAAGCTGTATTCACAAGCACATATTTCTCAACAATTGAGTGATATGAGCAAT
>NZ_DALZEG010000010.1:0-90059 GCF_031979465.1 Moraxella sp. CTOTU46934 | reverse complement strand
GTTTGAAAATCAAAACCAAGTTAAATCATTTCGCTTTGCGTTTAAAGTTACTCGTCTCCGCTAATCAGTCGGCTTTTGCCCAGCTTAAGGTTATTAGCGGTGCGTAACTTCAGTCAATAATAAAGTAAATCACTTTAATTGCTAAGTAGCATCAAGATTTTGCAGCCATGGTATCGCTTTATATTCAAACCGGATGATTAGTTGTCACCGTTCTGTCACGAATCAGTCAAGCCACTGTCACATATCCCCTCTAACATACTCAGCATAATTGTTTCTGCATTATTTCAATAAAATTTATTTCGTAGCCAACTGCTAACTGCTATCAGCAAGGAATTCACTCATGACTGAAATTAATCAATTAGACCAAACCATTAGCCGCCGTAATGTCATTCGTTTTTTGGCAGGGGTGCCTGCGTTGCCACTTGCCACAGGCTCTGTTGCCACCTTATTAACAGGTTGTGATAGTGATAGTGATACTAATACCACAGCAGGTATACTCAATAATACACAAAAAACCATTAAAGCGACTGAATTTGTCGGTATGGCTGCACCAAATTTATCAAATCCCGCCAATATGGCAACGGTGTATGTCGATTCAAAGCTAAAAGCAACCTTTGATGACAATACCACGACTGACTATAAGCTACAGTATCAACCTTTTTTTATAACAGGCGATAAATTAAAAGACTTAAAGGGTAATGACATCATTGCAGGCGGCTATTTTGATATCTATAACAAGCCCATCATGGATAGTTCAGTACTGGCATCTACGCGCCAGTTTTTCTCTGATTGTCCCGATGGTTCTTCATTATTGACAGTTAAAGGCGCGCGTGTTGCGGGTGTAACAGGTAATACCGTATTTGCGGTGGTGCAGTTTGAATATACAAGTAAAGACCAAGCAGGCAGCAATACTTACGGTACACTACCTTCACCCATTGCGGTAGTGACACTTGACCAAAACCCACAAACAGGCGAACTCAAAGTCGTCAAATACCACAATGTGGATATGTCAAAAGTGTATGGGTTATGGATTACTTGTGGTGCATCCCTCTCACCGTGGAATACGCATTTGTCATCAGAAGAGTATGAACCAGACGCTTTCATGGCTAAAAGCAGCGCCCAATTTAAAGCATTTAGCAAAAACTTATACGGTGATGAAACCAAAGCAAACCCATACCATTATGGTCATTTACCAGAAATCGTAGTCAATGCGGATGGGTCTGGTATTGCCAAAAAACATTTCAATCTAGGTCGTATCTCTCACGAACTGATTCAAGTGATGCCTGACCAACGTACTGCGTTGATGGGTGATGACTTTACTAACAGTGGTTTATTCATGTTTGTTGCCGATAAAGCAGCTGACCTATCTGCAGGTAACCTCTATGTTGCCAAAATCAGCCAAACGTCAGCCAAAGGCGGCCCTGCGGCTGCCAGTGATTTTAGCATCAAATGGATTCATCTTGGACATGCGACCAGTGCTGAAATCGAAGCCCTAGCCAATACGGTAGTACCAACCGATATCATGGATGTCAAATACACTGACCCGAATGATACCTCTTACAAAAAAATCGGCTATGACGGGGCAAATAACTGGGTAAAACTTGCGCCAAATAGCAAATTACCGGCAGACAAACTCACCCAAGCAGCTGCATTTTTAGAGACTCACCGCTACGCAGCACTGCAAGGTGCATCAATGGCGTTTACCAAAATGGAAGGCACCACGGTCAATATCAAAGATAAAATCGCCTACTCTGCCATGTCGCGCATTGAAAAATCCATGACCACGGACGAGTACGATGTCAAAGTGGCTCAGCTAAAATCAGGCGCAGTGTATGCCCATGAGCTTAAAGGCGGTCAGCTTGATAACAATGGTAAAGCGATTAACTCTGAGTGGGTCTCTACCCGTATGTATGTACCTGAAGGCTTAGCAGGGGAAGACATTGCCAAAGACGCGCTCGGTAACACGTCAAACATTGACAAAATCTCTTGCCCCGATAACCTAAAATTCTCTGAAAAAATGCGTACCTTATTTATCGGTGAAGACTCTGGTTACCACGTTAACAACTATCTTTGGGCATACAATGTTGATACCAAAAAATTAGCGCGTATCTTGTCAACACCAGCAGGGGCTGAGTCAACAGGTCTACACGCGGTTGATGAAGTCAATGGCTATACTTATATCATGTCAAACTTCCAACACCCAGGTGATATGACATTTGTCCCCGCCGTTGAGACAGCAGTTCGCCCGCTCATTAACCAAAACTTCAAAGATGGCTACAGTGCTGCGGTGGGTTATTTGGCGTTTAAAGCTTAATACCCTGCCAAGCGATGATATAAAAAACCCAGTCAATGACTGGGTTTTTTATTTTGCTTTGACAATGACAGCTAGTGAATTTGCGTTTCAATATGCGATTCAATAAACGCAATAAAATCCTCTGCGATATGCGTGCCGCATTGGTCGTCAATCTCACGCACGCAGGTGGGGCTAGTCACGTTAATCTCTGTCACTTTGCCACCAATCACATCAAGTCCGACAAAGTACAAGCCTTTTTGCAGTAGCACAGGCGCCACTTGCTCAGCAACTTGGCGCTCTTGCGCTGACAGTGGCATGGCGACCCCACGACCACCTGCAGCTAGATTACCACGCGTTTCGCCTTGGCTTGGGATACGCGCCAAGCAATAATCCACGGGCTTACCACCGACAATTAAAATGCGTTTATCGCCGTCCTTGATTTCAGGCAAGTATTTTTGCGCCATCACAGGCAAGCTTTCAAGCTGGGTTAGCATCTCAAGGGTTGAGCCGATATTAGGGCTATCGGCGGTCAGACGAAAAATACCCATTCCCCCCATGCCATCAAGCGGTTTGACGATGACATCTTGATGGGTTTTGATAAAATCACGGATATGGGTTTGTTTGTTGGTCACAATCGTCGGTGTCATCAGCTCAGGGAATTGCGTCGCAAACAGTTTTTCGTTACAGTCACGTACGCTTTCTGGGTTGTTGACCACCAATACACCTGCTCGCTGAGCGTATTCTAGCAAGTACAGGCTATACAAAAACTGCATGTCAAACGGGGGGTCTTTACGCATCAAGATGACGTCAAATGCGCTAGCAGGCTGCGTGGTTTTTTCACCCAGTTCATAAAAATGTGCAGGGTCTTTAAACGTTTTGAGCGATTGGCTATCAATTTGCAATGCGCCATTATCGAGCCACAAATCGTGAATTTGGCAATAATGCGCTGTGTGACCACGATCTGCAATCGCCCATAGCATCGCAAGCGTGGTGTCTTTTTTGTAGTTGATGGTGTGGATATCGTCCATGACGATCAGAAAATTCAGTGGTTTCATTTAGTGTCCTTGTTAGTATGCTTGTTCAATTTTTATCAATTATTCGTTTTGCTATTAAAACATCGATTCGACCGCATTGCCATTGTTATCGTAGCGCATACCGCTGGTCGGTTGTTCATTGGTAAACCAAAAATGGTATTCAGGATTTCCCGCTTGGCTGTAAACAATCGCTTCTTGGACCACACCCTGACGGAACAATACTTTTTGTTTGATACGGCTATCGGACAATCGATACGTCACCCAACCATGATATAAACCGTTAACCAAGTCGGTGCGAAGCTGGGTCACAAAGTTTGGGTAGTACACCACCAAAAATTCATCAAAGTAACCGTTCTTCACAAAGGTGGTAAATTGCTCGCCTTCTGGCATCACGCCATTATAAGGACCATCGGCAATGCCTTGAGGCGCAGCTTGCGGTGATTTTGGCGGCAAGATAAGGCTATTTAACGCATCATAAAACGGCTGTTGGTCAGTTGCCACATTGACAATCGCAGGCGGTTTGCTACCCTCCGCCATCAGTTCATTGATACTACTACAACCTGCAAGCCCAAATAATATTGCCAATAAGGTGAGTGCAGTGCCGACACGCAAAAGGTGTGCCGTTGTTAGTGTGGTGGGCAAGGCTTTTGTCAACATAGCCGTCCTCTTTAATGGTTAATTTAAAAACAATCTAGGGTTAGCGGGATTGGATGATAGCAACCGCTGATTAAACGCCATATTGCTCGCGGTAAGCTTGCATTTTGGCAAGTTCCTCCTGCGTGCCATTTTTGGCGACATACTCGGTAATGTCATCCATCGTGACCAAGGCAAGTACCGGTACATTGAGGCTTTGCGCCAATTCTTGAATGGCAGATTGTTCGCTTTGACCTTTTTCTTTACGATCCAGCGCAACGATAATCCCCGCGACTTTGGCCTCTGATTTTTCTAATAGCGCCACTACTTCACGCATCGCCGTACCCGCGGTCATCACATCATCAATCACCCAAACTGATTTGCCTTTGAGATCGGCGCCAACCAGCATACCGCCTTCACCGTGGTCTTTGGCTTCTTTACGGTTGTAGCCCCAATCGGCATTGATTTGGTGATTGTTCCACAGTGCTTGCGCGGTCGCCGCCACAAACGGAATACCCTTGTATGCTGCCCCAAAAATTACCAAATCCTTACTGTCGCTAGATTGTAGCTGCTTGGCAAGCGCATCAGCATACCCATTTGCCAACACCGACAATAGCTCACCTGTTGATAACAAACCTGCGTTAAAAAAATACGGGCTTATACGACCTGATTTTAGGGTAAATTCGCCAAATTTTAATACATTGTTTTTGAGTGCCACTTCAATAAAATGCTGGGGAATAAACTGCGGTGCGTGAGCGGTTTGGGTTTGAGCTGATTGGGTTTGAGCTGATTGGGTTTGAGATGCTTGGGCTTGAGATAATTGCGACATACGCGACTCCAAAAAAGAACAAGTTAAAAAATACCATTAGCCGCCTGTGATTGGGTTTTGCGAGCTAATGGTGATAGTACGTTTGCTGATGGCTGTTTGCTTACCCACTTGCCAATCCATGGCAAGCGCAGCGAGTGCAACATGCGTCGGCTCGATATATAAATCGTTATGCCGGGTCAAAAAATGCAATTGGGTGCGATGCGCCTCGATGTATTGATTGATAGCATCAGCCAAGTCTTGCAAGGTGATTTGGGGGTTGAGTGATTTGCGTGATTTGCACTGGCATAGCAAAAACACACAAAGCATAATATGGTACATTTGTCCCATCAGATACAGTTTGGTTTCGATATTAAGTAGCGCTTGGTTATAGGTGGCGTCAGACTGTGTGCTGGGGGCATCGTTGGCTTGATGTGCGCAGGAATTTTGCACTGTCTGCTGTGACAAGGATGTTGTAAGCATATCCATGATCGCTAAATGTGGGTATCGACCCATCACCTCTTTCATCAGTGAAACACTGCTGTCATTGACGAGCTGTGGCAACAAAGACAGCGGTAAATGCAATGACGGGTGTTTGCTTTGGCTGCTATTGGCGTGCTGTTGCTGCTGCTGGATAAAGTGCCGCATCTCAATGGTTTGCTCAGATAGTAACTGCTCTAACATCTCAGATTGATGACTTTGCGGACTTTTTTTAAGGGTTTTTGTTGTGTTGTCCTTCATTGGGTAGGGCTTGGCAACCTCTTTTACACTAGCGGTGAGGTTGTTGGTATCCGCCACTGGCAATGAAAGCGGTTTTTGCATATAGACGTCAAGGGTATGACGCGCCGGTATGACGCGCTTATCAATCGGGCGACAAGGATCGGGCAAAGCCAATCTTTCTGCCTCAGTCATCACATTGGGATGGCGTAGCTGGTCTCTGTCTTTAACCACTTGGCTTTTTGCGGCTTGGCGCTCGGTGTTGGAATAAGTCATGGCATACACGGCTATAAAATCACTGATAGGTAAATGCTGAAAAATTTTTGTTGAACCCCACCACCCATCACTATTCGCCTAAAGCCGACAAAATATGCTGATAGCCTGACTGCCAATCTGGGTAGTTGAGCCAAGTAGTTGGCAAGTTATTGATAATGCGTTTGCCCGTTGTTGGCTCCATACAGGGCAGCGATAAGTTCAAGCCCTGTGCAGTCGCCAAATAGTTTAGCACAGTATAGAGCGGGACTGGCGCGTTATCTGTCGCCAAGTAAACTGGCACGGTTTGACCCGCATTGATGACGGTGACAATGATGCTGACTAAATCTGTATCCATAATACGATTAGTCCATGTATTACTCGGATAATCGCTAACCTTATTTGGCGACTGCGCTGCGAACTGTTTTGCCATGGTCAGTAAACGCAGTCGTGACTGCCCATAAATCCCACTTGGACGAATGATAACGCTCTTATCTTCAAAATGCTGCTGCAACAACTGCTCAGTCTGTAAAATCACTTGAGAAGTGGCGCTCGCTGGCGCGAACACAGGGGTATCGATATCAATGATTTCGCCCGCGTTTTGTTTGTAAACGCCTGTCGAAGAAATAAATACCACACGTTTGAGGTTTGGCAGATGGTCACCCAATCGCACCACATGCTCGGCAATCGCATAATAACTGTCACGGTAGCCTTGTAGCGACAGGGTATCTGGACTGACAATGATACAGATTTGGCTAATTTGGCTGGTCCATTGACTTAGCTGCGCAATGGCTAACGAGCGCGCATCACTGGCAACAAAATGTAGATTTTGCTGATATAAATGGTCATTATCGGGCGGCAACTTGGCTGTCATGGGGTTACAGAAAGCCAAATCTGTCGGCGTGGAGCGGCTAACACCAATCACGCAGTGCCCCTGCGCCGCTAATTGCTTAGCAACTGGTAAACCAATTTTGCCCAGTCCAATCATTAAAATGGTTTGCATCATGCTATGACCTATCGAGAATGGCATTAAAAAAGCCGACTATTTTTAATCGATGTATTTTTAACCGATTTATTGTTGAAAACGCATCGATAAATCAATGGCTTTGATATGCTTCGTCAATGCGCCCATTGAGATAAAGTCCACCCCGGTTTCTGCCACTTGGCGTAGATTGGTAAGGCTAATATCACCTGAAGCTTCAAGCTGGCAAGGCTTACCAAGACTAGCAACCAGCTCGACCGCTTTTTGGGTATCTTCAATGGTAAAATTATCGAGCATCACGATATCAGCATTGGCAGCGATGGCTTGATGCAACTCATCAAAATTTTCTACTTCAACTTCCACTGGCTTATTGGCAATCTGACGCGCCTGACTGACTGCTTGGGCGATACCGCCACACGCCATGATGTGGTTTTCTTTTATCAAAAAGACATCGTATAGCCCGATACGATGATTATTGCCGCCGCCGCACAGCATGGCGTATTTTTGCGCATGGCGTAGCATTGGCAAGGTTTTACGCGTGTCTAACAATTTGGTCGGTAGTTCTGCGATGACCGCCACATGGTTGGCAACCACAGTGGCAGTGGATGATAAAGTCTGTAAAAAATTGAGCGCGGTACGTTCACCCGTCAGTAGCGCCCGGGTGTTACCGATGAGCGTCACCAAAATTTGATTGGCTGCCACAGCATCACCATCTTTGACTGCCCAATCAAGCTGCATGTTGGGGTCAAGCTGGCGAAATACTTCATCCACCCATGCCTTGCCCGCAACCACCATCGGTTCACGACAAATAATGGTTGCCGTATCGCGCTGTGTGTCAGGTATTAACTGGGCATTAATATCCCCAGTGGCGATGTCTTCTTGCAGCGCAAGTGCGACTTGTTTGGCGATTTCAATACGTAGTAGTGAGCTAATGTGCGGCGCGGTGGTCGAGGTGTCACTAATGGTTTGGCTAGCAGCAGGCATGCAAATAATCCCTTATTTTTGATGGGGTATTTTCGATGAAGTATGTTTGATTGTATTATCGCTTATTCTTTGGGGGCTTGGGTAGTAGTTTGTTGATATAAACGCAGGGCAATCAACGCCAAAGCCGCTACAATCGCGGCGAGCACACCCCACAGTGCCCATTTTTTGTAGCGTTCAAATGACGCGTTGGGATTGTTCAATGCCTCGATATTTTGCATTTGTCCTTCAACGGTATTGCCGAGGCTGGTTAGTTGTTGGTTGGAGAGAGTGATATTGGGTTGTTGTAATACACCTGGCTCGTTAATCACCAGTCGGTAAGGCGCTGTGCCTTGTGCTAAAAAGTACATCTCATACATGGGCGTTAACAGATCAACTGGTAAATCATCTTGCTGCATTTGACCGCCCAATTGCAGCGACTTGGTCAACGTGGGTTGCCAACTGACCGTGGTATGGTTTTTATCAATTTGTGAATTGGCTAGAGTTTTATCCTCACTTACATTAGCGGTCTTGTTGATTTTAGCCAATTGATTGGCTTCTTGCTCAGGTACGTTGATGCTCACTTGCCACAGCTGATTTTCGGGGACAAAAAAACTCACCCCTGTGGTCAACATGGGTTGAGCAAGGCTAAGCCGCCATTGGTTGGCGTTATCTTTGGTTTTTGAAAAATTGGCGCGGGTCAAGAAGAAACTTGCCTCACTCACCATGCGATTTAAGCTTGCTGCCTCAAGATTGATAGGCTGATTTGCCACCACTTGCCAATACCGATAATTGGTTTGCTGCGGCTCGATGGCAATAGCATTGCCTGTCGCTATCGGCTGATTGGTACCGTCAGCTTGCGGCGCTACCATTTGGCTATGTTGAGTAGCCTGGCTAGGTTGACCACGTTGGCTAGAGTCAAAAGGGCTGACCACCGTTTGGCTGACCATCTGCCAGCTTTGCAAGTCATCACTGCCATAAATTTGCAGTTGTAGTGGGCGCTTGCTGGGCTGGGCTGAATTCACGGGTAAAAATTTTAGCCAAAGATTGACTGCTTGCGCGGTTGATAAAGTAGATTGATTTTTGGCAAAGTTGGGATTGGTTAACCACCAAGTTCTGACTGGGCTATTGGTAACAGCGGCGACTGGGTTTGAAGGTAAATTACTAAGGTCAATGTTAATCGATTGTTGGTTGTCTGGGTTATCAAGCTGTACGGTCAACGCATGGCGTAATTTTTCCACCGCATTGGGGTTATCCGTCTCCACGCTCACTACTTGCAATACTTGATTGACGGATGATTGTTTACTGACCGGGCGAATCGCCATCGGCATAATATGACCTTTGGCATCAATCAAGCGGTAATTTTGTTTATCGCTAATAGTTGCCCCATTTTGCTGCATGATTAAAGCTAACAAACTGGGCGTTAACGACGAAAATTTTACCAGTTGGGCACTGTTAGGGTTGTCATCTAGGTTTTCGACCGGTAAATCAATATCGATTGCAAAGCTATTTTGCAATGCCTCAAAGCCATAGTTGATACTGTCAGTGTCATGCTCTTGCTCTGAATTGTCAACGATGGCGGGCGCTACCGTGGTCGTGTTGGTTTTTTGCGAAGCAACAGTGATGGATGCCGTTTGCGTGGGATTTTGGGCATCTGCTTGTGTGTAAATGATAGCTATCAACAATAGCGGCGAAAATAAGGTTGCCGATAAAATACAGGCGCGGTGTTTGGCTAATCTTACGTGACAGTGCTTATTGTTTTTCATTTTAGCTTCATTGTTACTTCATTTTAGCTGCATAGCTACTTGATAATTTATGTTGCTTTATAACTTAGCAAATTGCGAAGCACATTGACAAAACCCCGACCTACCAGATTAATCATCCCAAGAAGCAGCGTAGCGTGTGTTTGGGTATCAACATAAAGCCATCAGTTGCAGTTAATCTAAAAAAATTTAAAAAAACCATGGCCTCGCATTGTAAGCATCAGTAGACAGTAACAACATTAATTTTTTATGTTAGAAACGCGATAAGTGTTTTTCTAACTTATTGATAGTAATTAGATTTATACTTTAATTGCTGTTGCACTTTGCCCTATAAAGATATTAACAATACCCATTCAAAACTTCTATACCGTGCTACAAACCACTAACAAGAGAACCGATATTTTGGATAAATTCTAGCCAGATGTTACAATTTAAAGACAATTAGCCAGCAAGTCTTTGTGCATTTAGCTAAGCCCGCCTGCCGTAAATACGAAAAATAACCCACGTTACTCACGAGCTTTAGCAGGGGTCTACTTAGCTTTTTTTGGCTGCATTGGGTTTGCCTGAATTGAGTTTACCTGCCTTAGGTTTACTTGACTTAGGCGGTAAGGGTGCAAGATAACCAATGACGAGCATCAATAAGCCTGCCCCGATAAAAGACACCACACGTAATACCGCACTGGTATTCGACATATCAATCAATACCAACTTGGCAACCACAATGGTCAATAATGCGATACCGGCAAACCATACCAAGCGAATGGCTTTTTTGTTTGCCAAGAACATCAATACCATCGCAATGACGGTCCATAAGATAGTCAGCCCCGTCTGTACCATACTGACTGACCAAGCCCCATGTTCCCACGTCGGCGTGCCCCAAACGCTGGCAAACCCACGCACCAACATACTACTGACTGTCACAAATGCCCCTAGACCGCAAACCACCAAAACGATAGTACGATAGTTGCTATCAATTTTGAGTGCCACATAACATTGGTACAGTAAAATACTGATTAAGGTCAAATCCAGTGGATTGAGCAGCGGCAGATAAACGCCCAATAGCTGACCGTCTAACGAGAAATTGGCAGATAAACTCCAAATAAAGGTCATCGGTACCAAAATATAAGCACTGTGCTTAAGTAACCTATCAAGCTCTAACCAACCAAGCAAACGACCACCAAGCGCCTGCAATCTTGGCAACAACAACAAACTCATCAAACCAAGCACAGCCAACACGGTCGGTAAAATAGTGATAATGGCTCGAAGCTCTTGGGCATGCTGCCAATAGTTAAATGGCACTTGTTGCAGCATCCAAGTTAGCATGGCAATCAGTGTCAAAAACCAAACGAGCGCGTCAACGCTTGTATCGGGTCGGTCGCGGTGCCAGCGACTAAGCAGCCACGCGCCTAGCAATTTTGCGATGGCTAAACAGCCAAGCATGGCGAGCAAATAACGCCCCAACCCGCTAAATGCTTTGATGTGATAATCGTTTAGGTCTACAACCGTCTCGACCTTAACGTGGGTGAGACAGACTAGCACCCAGCTTATCATCGCAAACGGTAAAATCAAGCGGCTCACCTTACGCATACTGCGCCAAACAAAACGCTGATGTATCAGTTGTCCCACAATTAAAAATACCGCCATAGCCACGGCAAGTTTGATAGTGGTGGTTTTGCCACCGTTGTTCCAAAAGGGGTCAGCGGATAAAATCGCCGACAGATACAGCACAAACCCAACAACCACAAGCGCGGTTGCAACAAAGCTGTGACTGGCATTATCAGCAATTTGTTGAAACCTTTTATGCGTCGTTTTGACTGCCGCAGGTTTAGGTTTAGGCTGAGGTTGAGGCTGGGCTTTAGCTTGGAGTGTGGCTGCCGTTTGGGATGTGGCTGCCGCGATATTGACCCTGTGCTGACGCAAAATAAAAGCAGACAGCAGCACACACGCTGTCAATACGGTCAGTGGCAAGGTGGATGAAGCCGCCACTATAGACATTTGGTGCGGGACAGATAATTGATCCAGTAGCCCATACCAATGCCGCATGAGGGTATCAAAGCCCACCAATAACAGGATACTAAAGCCTTGCAATGCCAACCCAAAATATACCGTCCAGCGTCTTTGGGTACGCGCACCGAGCCACACCAATGCAGCACCCTGCACTGCCCAACCGATACTAATCCATTTGGCTGATAGCGCCAGTGGTATCACCAGAGCCGAGAACCCACAGCCGAGCGCAAGGCTGGCTTCAATCAGTAGCTCAAAGCTGTTATCAAATTGGTTGTTGGCTTGTGGGTCGCCTGCGATGCTACGACGATGATGTTTGAGCAGCCACAGTCCTAAATTCAAATAAATAGCCGATAACGCACTGCTCGCAAAGGCCAGATGATAAGGCAAATCATTGAGCAAGCTTGCCATCAGCCCAAACCCTAGTAACGCTGTACCAAACAACAAGCCTGAATCTATCGATAGAATCGGGCGTTTGGCTAACCCCCTGTTCATTTGCAGTAGCGTTTGGTTATAGCTCACGACCTGCTGAGAGTATCTAACTGCAATAAACAAATACAGCGCCATGTGCCCAACCAATAACCCCAGCAGTTGCCAGCGTAATGACAGCCAGCCTGCACCTCCACTGTTGCCACTAAATGCACGAAATCCCCACACATAAGCAAGCCCAAAGGTCACTGCTAGGCTGAGCGCATTGAGCAATTTCCAAGTGCGATAATGGGCAATCACCGCAACCGCTATATTGAGTAATAAATAATAACTAAATAACATCACCACACTACCGTCAGGTCGGCTGACCAGTATCGGCGCAAAAAACGCCCCACCGAATGCCAAGACCGCAAGCGGCAGCGCATTTTGCCACACCGAAAACATCACTGTTAACCCTGCCAGTAATGCAAGCACGCCGAAGGTTAAGGTTGATGGTAGTAGTCCATACAATTTAAAACTCGCAAACACCGTCAAATAAATCACCGCAAAGCCGACGCCTTGCAAAGTCAACCCATAACTGCGTTTTTTGGCAGTAGTGCGATAGCCGACTGCCGTTATCACCAAGCCACCTAACGCTACCAGCGCCATGCGCACGGGCATCGATACCTCAATATATTGGCTGGCAAGTTTGAGTAATAGCACCACGCCCACTAGCAACACCAGTGCCCCGACACGCACCACCAAGTTCTCCCCAAAAAACCATTGGGTGGCACTTGCCCAAAGCGATGTCACAATATTGGTAGCACTTTCATCATCTTTTAAAGAAGGAGATGATGGCTGTGATACGCTAGGTTTATGCGGTGGGGCTGCGTCATTCACTGACGGCGGCGTTGCCGTTGGCGGAGCTGAACTAGTCGAAGCGTCAAGCGTATTCGCCATTGGCAAAGAGTTTAATGTTGGGAGTGGCACTGGAAGGGGCGCTGAGACTGGAGCTTGACTGATGGACTGAGTGATAGGGTCAGTAATAGGTTTAGTGACAGGCTGATTTTGGCGAATATCGCTTGCCGATTGCTGGGTAGATGATGGCTTTGCCTCGCTGCTTAGGATATACACAGTTGCCATGACATCAGCGAGTTGTTTTTGCAGGTTGTCGAGCTTGGATTCAAGTCGGGTAATTGCTTTTTGTTGGACAAAAATTTTATAAAGCGCTCCCACCACTGCCAGTATCAACGCCGCTATAATCGTATCCATCAGATGTCCTACCCTTGTTGTCAGCTTAGCGATAGCATACCATTTTTTTTCCAAATTGCTTTTTTTTAACTGTGTCTTTCGGTTAAGGTGAAGATAAGACCAATTTTATGCTAAATTAGCCACAGCATTGAGTAGCGTTTTACCAACTATTTTAAACACCATTTGGATGATTGGGCGGGGTATAGTTATGTCGGGATTTAGCATTGAGCAGGGTTTGTTAAGCCCATGCGAGTTTGTGGCGTCACCCAATTTTGGTGAGCGACCCGACCCTAACGATATTCACCTGATTGTGATTCATAACATCAGCTTGCCGCCCAGTGAATTTGGTCTAAAAGATGACCAAGGCGAGCATTTTGTTCGTGCATTTTTTCAAAATCAGTTAGACCCCAAAGCCCATCCGTATTTTGCAACCATCTATCAGCAGCAGGTCTCCGCGCATTTGTTTATTGAGCGTGATGGCAGCATCACGCAGTTTGTGAGCTTTGATGAGCGGGCTTGGCATGCTGGCAAATCTAGTTATTTGGGCGTGCCAAACTGCAATGACTATTCGATTGGGATTGAGCTGGAGGGTGATGATTATAGCGAGTTTGATGATAGGCAATACCAAGCGTTAAGTGGCGTGATTGCCGCGATTTATCAAGCTTATCCCAAAACCATTAATCATCTAGCCGGTCATAGCGATATCGCGCGCGGTCGCAAGTCCGACCCGGGGCTGTATTTTGATTGGGTGAAACTAAGAAAAATGGTCAATAGAAACATGGTCAATAAAAGTTAAATCAGCCATTAGATGATTTTCCAAAATTTATCGTATGGCAATTTTGTAGGATAACGATTTTGTAAGATAACAATTTTGCAAAGTAACAGCGCCCAAATCAAACTACGAAATCCCATCACCACACCCACTTCTCGGCAAAACTTGCAGCGATTGTTTCATGTCAAAACTTATCAAATCCACCGCTATTGTTAGTTTTTTTACCTTATTTTCACGTATCTTGGGCATGATTCGCGACATGGTATTGATGAGCGTATTTGGCACAGGTGGCATGATGGATGCGTTTTTGGTAGCCTTCAAATTGCCCAATTTTTTGCGGCGGCTGTTCGCTGAAGGCGCTTTTGCCCAAGCTTTTGTCCCTGTACTATCCGATTATCAACACCAAGCCCAACATAACGACACGACCGATAGCAAAAAAGCCTTGCTCGGCATTCAAATTCTTATCAGTCGGGTGGCAGGTACGTTATTGTTGATTTTATCAGGCTTAACCGCCGTGATAGTCATCTTCGCGCCCGCCGTGATTGCTGTGTTTGCGGTCGGTTATCTGCATGAGCCTAGCAAATTTGCAACGGCTGTTGAGCTGCTTCGTATCACTTTTCCTTATTTGTTATTTATCGCCATGACCGCGTTCGCTAGTAGTATTTTGCAAAGCGTGGGGCGGTTTGCCTTGCCTGCCTTTGCACCGGTGCTTTTGAATGTGTGTATGATTGTGGGCGCGATTTGGGTAGCACCGCTGCTTGCCAAGCCAATTTTGGCGGTCGGTTATGCCGTTGCGGTGGCAGGTTTGCTGCAGCTATTGATTCAATTACCGCAATTGCACAGCCATCAGCTGCTCGTGATGCCAAAGGTTAGCTTTCGTCACCCCGGCGTGCGACGGATTTTAAAACTCATGCTCCCTGCGCTGTTTGGGGTATCGGTCACCCAAATCAATATGCTGGTCAACACGGTACTGGCTTCAACCATGATTGATGGTTCGGTCTCTTGGCTATATACCGCAGAGCGAATGAGTGAGCTGCCGCTAGGGCTGATTGGGGTGGCGATTGGTACGGTGATTTTGCCCATTCTATCCAAAAGTATCGCAAGCGATGACCATCAACAATTTAGACACACCCTAGATTGGGCGACGCGGCTGACGGTGTTGGTCGGCGTGCCTGCATCCATCGCGCTTGGCATGATTAGTAATGTGCTTATGATATCCCTGTTTGAACATGGGGAATTTGTACGGCAAGATGCCATGATGAGTGGGCTTGCGCTACAGTGCTTATCGGGTGGGATTTTGGCATTTATGCTCATTAAAATATTTGCCCCGGCTTTTTTTGCCCGTCATGACAGTCGCATCCCTGTCAAAGTCGGTGTGATTAGCGTGATTGCCAATGTCGTACTAAGCCTAATACTGGCTGGGTTATTTAAAAAGTGGCAAATCGCACCCCACGCCGGGCTAGGGCTTGCCAATACACTGGCGTCTTTTATCAATGCGGCGCTGTTATATTTTTATTTACATACCCAAGGTATTTATCGATTTGGTGCGGCTTGGCGACGATTAGCGGTTATCTTTGCCATCGCAAATGGCGCAATGGGATTGGCACTTGCCGCTGGTATTCATTTTTTTCCCGTTACCGCGCATCAAGGTATTCGTATTGTTGCGCTATTAGCGCTGTGTGTGTTGGGCGCTGTGGTGTATGGCGCAGCGCTACTAATCGCTGGCTTTAGGCTATCAGAACTAAAACCGCATCATAGCATTCAATAAACAATAGAAAATAGACGACGGGCAAAAAAAACGGCTAAATAAAATTTATCTAGCCGCTTTTTTAATTGATTTTTGTGACTGATTTTTGCAAGTGAGATTTTTTAACCTATTCATCTATTAAGGCGCCAAGACATTAGCGCTTTATCGAATTTTGGCAGTCTTTATTATCACAAATTCCATATAGTACCAGCGAGTGCCCTGCTAGGGTAAAGCCAAAGTCTTTGGCGACTTTTTCTTGCAGCGCTTCGATTTCTTCATTGTGAAATTCAATGATTTTGCCGCATTGGTCACATACCAAGTGGTCATGGTGCTCATCTTTGGCGATTTCAAACACTGACAAGTTGTTTTCAAAATTGTGACGCTCGACAATTCCCGCTTGTTCAAACTGGGTTAGCACACGGTAAACAGTCGCAAGCCCCACGTCTTCGCCGTGCTCCATCAAGGCTTTATACACATCTTCTGCGCTCATATGATGGGATTCGGCTTTTTCTAGCAATTCTAAAATTTTCAAACGCGGTAACGTGACTTTCAAACCGGCACGACGCAAATCTTGGTTGGTAAAAGACGACATAAAAATCCTCGCACCTATCAGGTGTCGCTTATAAACTAAAAATTATAACTATAATAACAAATTCGATAAAATCCCACAGTAAAAAAACGTGACATCACTGGCAAAAGCGCCCGTTGAAAGATAACGGGCGAATGCAGGCTAGAGACAAAGTACGCCAACCACTAGAGCGCCAAATACCAAACCGAAGCGGCGTTTTACACCCAAACATTAACTGTATGTAAAATAATTTAAATTTTAGGGTCAATAGGTAGGCAAAAAAACCCAAATCACGTATGATAAGTCGTAAATTTAATCGTTCACCATCTCAAAGCGGTTTGACAAATGACATCTATCACAACACTATCAAAAAAACTGGCAGTCCTGCCTTTGGTTGCCGTAATTAGCAGCGTCACCGTATTACCAGGTTGCTCATGGTTTAGCGTGTACAAAATCGATATCCCACAAGGCAAGCCGATTCATGAAGACAAATTAAGCCAAGTGCAAGTGGGTATGAATGCCAATCAAGTGCTCTATATACTAGGTAGCCCAACCTTTAGAGACACCCTAAATCCGGTACGTTGGGATTACCTGTATGATTTTACGCCAGGTACTAACGCCAAACGCGCCAACAAGCCGGCGATTCATAACGCCCAACAATACGCCAAAATTTATTTTGACCAAAATGGTATTGTCACCAGCATTGAACGCCCAGCGGTGACTCAGTAAGTTTTTCTGACTAAAAAAGCCAATCATTGCCGTGATGCTGTGATTGGCTTTTTTTGTGCGCTACACAATAATACCGGCTCACACCCTCATCGGTTGGATTTTTTGGACAGTAATTTGCGTTTGTTTTGCGGGTCGATGGTCAAAGGACGATAGATTTCGATTCTATCGCCTGTGTTGATAGGGCTTTGCCAGTCTAGTTTATGGGAAAAAACACCGACACTATAGCTAAAAATCTGCGGATACTGCTGTTGCCAACCTGTGGCATTGACTGCATCAATCACGCGGCTATTATCGGCAAGTTGCAGGGTTAACCGCAACTGTGTTTGGCTATCGGGCGCAAAGGCTATATCAACAGTAATCATTTTGCCAGTCCTAGCACCCACCCCACCATCGCCAAAATCACCGCCAATGGCACAATAATACGCACCGCAATGCGCCAAAGGTTATATAAGCCTTCTGAGCTAAAATTCAATGATTTGCGCAAATGGCTAATTTTCATTTGCCAGCCCGCAAATACGGCTAGCCATACCGCCGTGACTAAACTTATTACAATAATCAGCTGATTGAGCCAAGCAGTTGGTAGCATGGCTAGCGCAAGACTAAGCACTGCCAATACCACCAATGCCAAAAAGTTAAATTGCTGTTGTTGCAAGCGTAGTGACACTTGATGGGTCAAGATATGCAGTAAATACGCCGCCCCTGCCAGCATCGCCAATGCATTCAACACTGCCGCCATCGCGCTGTTTGGCGATAAAGTCATGGCAATCAGCGCACCCGCTAATAACTGAAAACTCCACACCGGTAATACATAGCGACTCGCGGATTCGCGTGCTTGATCTGTCGCCGTGTTGCTCATCGTGAGCATTTGGTGGGTGCGCGCATGCCAGTATAGCCCCGTACCTGCGCCAACACAGACCAGCGCCAACACTACCGCGCCCGCCCACTCCGTCAAGGAGGTGGCTGTCATCTGCCACGCGACAAACCCACCTTGCATGACATTGACAACCAACGCGGCAACGGCAAAGCCGACCGCCAACCAACCTGCCAAATGCTTGATAAAACTCAAACCAATCACTATCAGCACCATGATGGCTAACAAGGCAGGCAGAGCAATATTGCTCACCAGCGGATGGATAATCTCGCCACTACTTGCCAGTAAATGCCCCACAACCGCCATCAGCAGCACAATCGTCAGCCAACCAAACCCGCGCCAGACCGTTGACACGTCAGCTTCACGGGTCAGTATGGGCAGACCGACCAGCGGTGACGTACCACTACGATGCGCCAAACCAATCTCTGCAAACACCAATGGTAACCCGACCAAGGTCATCGCCACTAGCCACAACAACCAAAAATCAATCTGCCCAATGTAGTCACGGCTAAACCAAGTAAAAACCAGCAGCGGTAGCAAACTTGCTATCAACATCGGCTGTAAACGAT
Organism: Moraxella sp. CTOTU46934; assembly: GCF_031979465.1. Lineage (NCBI taxonomy): Bacteria > Pseudomonadati > Pseudomonadota > Gammaproteobacteria > Moraxellales > Moraxellaceae > Moraxella > Moraxella sp. CTOTU46934. The sequence continues at coordinate 71,701 of NZ_DALZEG010000010.1, read as the reverse complement.
TAAATGGCATGGTGTTGGATTCCTTTGTAGCGGTGGGTTGTCGTCATAAAATTATTTGAGTCGCTTCGCTAAAGTGACTTAAAAAAATGACTTAAAAAAAATGACTTTGAAAAAACTGACTGTAAAATTCAACAGTGCAAAACTAAATCGCCGCTATTTTAGCAAACCCACACCGTATGCAAAACCCACCAACGCAAAATCCACACAAACTTATCAAAAATAGCTGTCAAAATAAAAAACCCTGCGTATCACAGGGCTTTCTTTATGGCTGCGCATTATTGCTTAACATCAAAAAGCGCAGTTACACGTGCGGTAAAATCGCAGGCATTAAATCATGAAAGGTACGACCTGACGCGGTTTCACCAATGGCATGCATTTTCCACTCACCGTTATGACGATAAATTTTTGCCAAAATCAGCGCTGTATGACTGCCTTGGGCTGACAAATCATAACGGGCAACTTCACTATTATTGCTGGCATTCACCAAACGACAAAACGCATTATTGACCGTGGCAAAAGTTTGACCCGTAAAGCTATTGACAGTAAAAACCAAGGCTTGCACATGGTCAGGGATACGAGATAAATTAACATTAATCACTTCGTCATCGCCATCGCCAGCACCGGTGCGGTTATCGCCTGTGTGTTGTATGCTACTGTCTTTTGACTGCAATTGTCCAAACCAAATCGCATCTACCATTTGTTTGTTGGCATCAAGCATGATACACGACGCATCCAAGTCAATGCTGCCGCTACCGCCACCACCACCGCCAAACAAGCCACCCAAAAAACCACCTGATTTTTGCGGCGCAGCACTGACATCCCAACCCAGACCCATTTTGATTTGGCTAAGTGCGCCACCTGCTTCTTTTTCTAACGAGATTTTTTGACCTTTCGATAAATTCACTGCCATGTTGGTATCCTTATTTTATTTTTTTACTATTCTATCTACGTTTTAAGCGGTGGATAACGGCTTGGCACAAACTGACTATAACAAACCACCTAAAATACCTTCATTGCCACCGCGTCCGCCTGAGTTTGACCCCAGTAAACTTTGAATCCAGCCTTGATAAGTATCACGGTTACGCGAGCAAATCACTACTTTGCCTTGACCTGAGAACTTTAGCACCATGCCTTCGCCGCTCGTGACTGAATTGATGATATTGCCCAAAAAGCCTTTTTTCTGGCTGGTCGCCATTGACAGGCTATATTGCAGTCGGCTATCCCAGCATACCACGTGACCATTATCAATAATCACATCTTTATCAGGCGTGACATCAATCTCAAACAAAGAACCAAACCCAGATACCACGAGCTGACCTTGGCCTTGCGTTTGCATGACCATAAAGCCACCGGTATCCCCAAATACAGCGCCGCCTAAATTGCGCTGGATATTGGCACGCAAATCAACGCCATTGGTCGCTGCCACAAAGGCACCGTCACTGAGCGTATACTGATTGGCACCGACGTCTAAAATTTGCATATCACCATCAAGTGTGGGCGCAAGTAAGCAGTCACCCTCACCATTGACCGCTTCAATTTGCTGTTGAAAAATCGACTCGTCATTGGCAAATCGGCGCATCAAAGCTTGCATGATGCCGCCACGCATCTGACCTTTAAGCTCAAGATTTGACTCCATCATGACCATGGCATTGGATTCGCAATAAATCGAATCGCCTTTTTTGAGATTACAATGCAAAAATGGCTCAATCGTCCCAATCATACTAAACGTCGCTGCCATAGGTTAATGTATCCTTATAAAATAACTGGCAAAAATGATAATAAAAGTAGCTAAGTTTGAAAAAGTCCTTAGGCTGAAAAAAGCGCTCAGGCTGAAAAAAAGGGGCAAGCCGATGCCACCCCATTGTTAAAAAAATGTTAAAAAATTTTAGCCAAAAAACTAAACAGCAACGCCATGTGACTGAGCCAATGGTCCTAAACCACCAGCAAAACCTTGTCCAACCGCGCGGAATTTCCACTCGCCATTGTTCTTATAAAGCTCACCAAAAATCATTGCTGTCTCGGTGCTGCTGTCTTCTGACAAATCATAACGAGCCACTTCAGCGCCGCCTTGGGTATTCACGATGCGAATATAAGCGTTTGCTACTTGACCAAAGTTTTGGTTACGCGCTTGACCATCATAAATCACCGCACAAAATACTACTTTGCTCACATCGGCTGGGACTTTAGTTAAATCCACTTTGATGACTTCATCATCGCCATCGCCTTCACCAGTGCGGTTATCACCCGTATGCTCTACTGAGCCATCGGATGATTTTAGGTTGTTAAAGAAAATAAAATCTGCATCTGCCCGTACTTTACCCGATTCATTGACCAAAAACGCGACCGCGTCTAAGTCAAAGGCTTGCCCGTCAGTGGCACGTGGGTTCCAGCCAAGACCAACGGCCATGTTGGTTAAATTCGGTGCTTCCTTTGATAAATTAACATTACCACCTTTGGTTAAGCTAATTGCCATTGTTTTATCCTTTGTAATAAATTTTTGAAATCAAATAAGAAAATCGATGTCTGTTGGTATGCGCTGCGCCTTTGATTCTCACACTACAAGAACCAGACCAAAAGCGCGCCCAGACTAAAATCGCCCAAAATAAAAGGCTCAGACACCGTAAAAAATCGCCTAAAAAAACAAAACGTGAGCCGAAACCCACGTTTTAACTATACCTTTGGTGATAGAATTTGTCCACCATTCGGCTACATTAAGCTGTTATATTTATGTGTCAAAAGCTTAAGGGATATTAAGCTCAAGTCAGCATCCTACATACCGCTACGGTTACGCATGAGCCCCAGTCTTTTTAGCATCTTTTAGTGTTTAGCCAAGGCTGCTTGGCGCTTACGGTAGCTGATAGAGTTAATCACTGCCCATACGATAAAGGCAATCCCAATCAAACCCGTCACGATTTCTGGCACTTCGATATGCACAGTTGCCAATAGCATGATGACCGCCAACGCGCCAATCGCATAATGCGCACCATGCTCTAGATAAACAAACTCATCGAGCGTGCCTTTTTCTACCAAGAAAATGGTCATGGAGCGCACAAACATCGCACCAATGGCAAGGCCTAGCATGATGATAATCACGTCATTGGTAATGGCAAACGCGCCAATCACCCCATCAAAACTAAACGATGCATCGAGTACTTCAAGGTATAAAAAGCCTGCGATACCGCCTTTGGCAATCGCGCCCGCTACTTCTTTGCCCTCAATCACATCGGGGGTTGATTCATCATCATCACTCGCCCCTTCTAAAAGGCTTGATAACACATTGGTGGCTAGATAAATCAAAATACCAAATACCCCTGCGGTTAACACCACCGATTTTTTGGCGTCTTCCACCCAATATAAGGCGGTCATTAATAGTGCCAAGGCGACAAACACGCTCATGGCATCGACCTTGCCAAAACGCGCAAGCTTACGCTCTAGCCATTCAAACCACATCACTTCTTTTTCATCAAAGATGAAGTTTAAAAAGACGAGCAACAAGAACATCCCACCAAATGCGGCAATCTCTGCATGATGCTCCATCAGTTTGGCAGAGTATTCCTTGGGGTTGTTAAGCGCCATATTGATGACATCCATCATGCCCATATCGGCAGTCACTGCGACGATGACAATCGGGAATACCAGACGCATACCAAATACCGCGATGAGGATACCCACAGTTAAGAAAATCATTTTCCAAAACTTATCCCAGGTTTTGAGTACCGAGGCGTTAACCACGGCATTGTCAAACGACAGCGAGATTTCCATCACTGCCAGAATAAAGGTGATAAATAACGCCGAGAGCATGGCACTGACACCGCCATGCGAAAAACCCCACCACGCTGCAATTGCCAATGCAATTGTGGTAAAGACAATATCGAAATAAAAATGTCTCATAACAATCCTACAAATTGAAAAAATTAACGGCTAATAGAGTCATCTAACGCATAAGATGATTGGATGTGACTATCTTACACAACTATTTGCTCAATCATACTACAAATGTGTTACCAAGCAATTGATTGCACGCTTAAACCACGCATTATGGCAAATATTCGCCAACTTGATGCATTTATGGGTACAATAGCTACTTTTAATTTTTTAAACCAAGCGCTAACTGCAAAATATTGCGATTAGCCTGTGTTTAAACCCTGTCTGGAAGCGTCGCGGTATGTTAGAAAACTTTATCACCCTTGTTCTGATTCTTACCCCATTGGTGGTCGGGTTTTTACTGCCATTACCGCAAAGATTTATGCCGCTGGTAGACAAGCTACTGACCAACTTGGTGTTTGTGATTTTAACCTTTATTGGTCTTTCGTTGTCGCATATTCCTGACTTAGGCGCGCAAATTGGGTTTATTGGTACCAATGTGGCGGTATTGGCGATTTGTACCCTAGGTGCAGGTTTTATCAGTTTGCTGATATTTGACAGGCTGCATCCTTGGCAACGTGCCCTCCCCCATGAGTATAGCCAAGCAGGTTTTAGCATCACCGGAAGCCTCGTTCAGTTGTGCTGTGTGGTGTTGGGTTTTGTACTGGGCAAATTATTGCCAATAACGGATTTGCCGATTGATGGCATCATCAAGGGCTTGTTGATTTTACTGATTTTATTGGTGGGTTTTCAGTTGTCGCATTCGGGGATGACGTTACGGCAGGTATTGGTCAATAAACGCGGCGTACAAGCCTGTGTAATTTTTTGTCTGAGTGTGGCTGTCGGTGGTTTACTGTACGCATTGATAATGCCTGATGTGACATTCACCCAAGGGTTAGCGCTATCTTCTGGCTATGGCTGGTATTCGTTGTCGGGGATTGTCATGACTGATGCCTATGGCGCAGTTTGGGGAAGTGTGGCATTGCTCAATGATTTATTGCGTGAGTTTATGGCGCTACTGTTTATCCCTATGCTGATTGGCAAATACCCAACCACCGCGGTGGGGTTGGGCGGGGTGACCACCATGGATTTTACCTTGCCTATTATCCAAAACTCAGGGGGTAATGAAGTAGTTCCGCTTGCCATGAGCTTTGGATTTTTGGTCAATATCATCTCACCGGTGTTGATGGTGGTATTTTCAAGTTTTGGCTAATAGCACAACCCCCAACCCTTATTAAATCAATACGCGCAAAACTCAACTTGTTGGTCGCCATACGGGCTGCGTACGGTCACATAATGCAGGCCTTTCATGATAGATAAGTTCAGTAAAAAAATTTGTTTGTTTTTTCACTCACCATAAAAAACCCCGCTCATGTCATCACACGATCGGGGTCTTCGTATTCACTAATACGATTATTTTCGCTAGTAGGATTATTGGGCTAACGCAGGATAATCGGTATAGCCTTCTTGATCGCCACCATAAAAAGTGGCTGAGTTCGCTTTATTAAGCGGCGCATTTTGCTCAAAACGCTCAACCAAATCTGGATTTGCGATATAACTGCGACCAAATGCGACGGCATCAATTAAGCCATCACCAATCAGCGCGTCTGCTTTTTCTGCGGTATAGCCACCAGCACCGATAAGCACGCCGTGATAAGCATCACGAATTTGGTGACGGAATTCTGCGGTAAAGGGTTTTCCACCTGCCCAGTCTGGCTCAGAAATATGTAAATAGGCTAGGTTAAAGCTATCAATCAGCTTGATGATTGCTAACGCATCGTCTTCGCTACCGGCATCTACACCATTGAATTGACCCAATGGCGAGATACGGATACCCACTTTGTCACTGCCAATCGCGCTAGTGACTGCGGTTAAAATTTCTGTCAAAAAGCGCATACGGTTCTCTAAGCTACCACCGTATTCATCGCTGCGTTGGTTGACGCTCTCATATAAGAATTGATGAATCAAATACCCGTGTGCACCGTGGATTTCAATCGCGTCCATGCCTGCTTCAATCGCATTACGCGCAGCGCTGGCAAAATCATCGACGGTTTGTTTGATTTCTGCGGTGGTCATCTCACGCGCTGGCGTGGCAGTCACACGGTATACTTTGCCTTCGTCATCTTTTAACGAGGTGCGTACCGCATCACCCAAATCCACGGTTGATGCTGATACAGGCGGCTGACCTTGTGGGCGCAGGCTATAATGCGATACTACCCCTGTGTGCCATAGCTGCATCGCGATATGACCGCCTGCTTGGTGTACGCTATCAGCAATCATTTTCCAGCCTGCAATTTGTGCGTCACTAAAAACACCGGGCGCACCTGCGTAACCTTTGGCATCGGCTGAGATATCAGTGGCTTCTGTGATAATCAAACCACTGCTAGCGCGCTGGGTATAATAGGTTGCCATGAGTGGCGTTGGCAAGCCACCAATCCCTTTCGTTCCATCTGGCAAATCAGCACTACGCAGACGGGTCAATGGCGCCATAAAGACGCGGTTGGGCAAGCGCATCGCGCCCACGTTAATCGGTGATAAAAGAGCGGAGTAAGACATACATTCCTCGTGATTGTTAATTCATCTTTCGTTGAGTTATTGGACGCTGCTAGTTTCAAGTCATAACAAACTTGATAAAAAAATTGCTGCAGCATCCTTGTTTATAAGGATTTTAGACTTATATACGTTGCTAGCAAACTTCATCACAGCGTAATTTTCACAGGTTCATCTGCTGTTAGAAGCTTGAGCAAAGACTAGGTTTTAGCAAGCATCTGTTTTTAAAAAGCATCTGTTTTAAAAATCATTTGTTTTTAAAAAGCTTTTGCGAGTTTTAGACAAATTATTGCAATTGCTTTCACTATTTTATTCTATGATAGCGCTGTGTTTGAGCGTAACGCTTACTTAATAAGTGCCATGGGGCATTTTTACAAGTGGCAATGTATTAACAATAACAATTTTTTAAGGATCGGCATGAATAATTTCCAATATTACAACCCTGTGCGTATCGTATTTGGCGAAGGTCAAATCAAAGAACTCGCCAATCTTGTCCCTGATAATGCCCGTGTACTTATCACCTATGGCGGTAGCTCTGCCAAAAAAACCGGCACACTCGATGAGGTCAAAACCGCGCTACAAGGCAAACAGCGTGAAATCTTTGAATTTGGCGGTATTGAGCCAAATCCAGAATTTAATACCTTGATGAAAGCCGTCGATATGGTACATGCCAACAACATTGACTTTTTGCTCGCTGTCGGTGGTGGCTCAGTACTTGATGGCACCAAATTTGTTGCATTGACTGCCACCTTAGATGACGACAAAGACCATGAAAAAGCGTGGGAAGCATTAAAAGGATATACCCGTGATATTCAAAATGCGCTACCGCTCGGTACTGTATTAACTATCCCTGCAACAGGCTCAGAGATGAATTCAGGCGGGGTTATCAACCATAGCGAGCGTCATGCCAAATTGCCCTTTGGTAACCCGCTGGTATTCCCGCAGTTTTCCATTCTTGACCCTGCCAAAACCCTAACGCTACCTGAGCGTCAAGTGATGAATGGCGTTGCCGATGCGTTTGTGCATGTGATGGAGCAGTATCTGACTTACCCAGTGAACGCCAAAGTCCAAGATAGTTTCTCTGAAAGCCTGCTCAAAATCTTGATTGAAGAAGGCCGTGCCGTCAAAGCCAACCCTAATGACATGGAAACGCGTAAAAACATCATGTGGACAGCGACAATGGCACTCAATGGTCTCATTGGCACGGGCGTACCACAAGACTGGACCACCCATATGATTGGACATGAATTAACCTCCCTACACGGGATTGACCACGCCCGCACCTTGACCATTGTGTTGCCTGGGGTGATGCGTGAGCTCAAAGATAGCAAAAAAGACAAGCTGCTACAGTATGCCAAAAACGTTTGGCATATCACTGAAGGCAACTCTAATCTAAGCGATGAGGATAAAATCGAGCAAGCGATTGTTAACACCGAAAACTTTTTCCGTGAGCTTGGCTTACCGGTGAGATTGTCAGATGCCGACCTTGACGCGTCTGCAATCGCGCCAATTTTGAGCCAATTAGAAGAACATAATATGGTCAAACTCGGTGAACATCGTAGCAATGATTTGGCAGTGTCTGAGCGGATTTTGCGCGCAGCTATTTAATCATCTAATCCTATAAAAAAAGACTTAGCCAATCGCTAGGTCTTTTTTTATGCCAACAGTTAAAAACCATTGGGATGAGCTAATTCATCATGCCCATCTTTATCAATTACTTTTGGCAGTGGCAACGCCATACCGACACTACTAGGCGTCTCTTGAATCACCACAGGCGGCGGCTGGTAACGGCTAATGACTTCATTGCCCTGCTCATCCTCGCCGAGCACATACTGGTAGCCTTTGCGATTAAAGCGTTTAACTAGCCTTTGATACCACCCGGCAAAACCTGTCGTGGGTTCGTTGGGGTTATGATAAAACGCATTCATCACCGCAGGTAGCCCAAGACCACATACCACGCCCGACATCAATACCACGATTAAAATTTCCCATAGGCGTTTTTTTAGCTCTTAATTCTATAAAACACTGTCACCAAAGCCATTTTTAGCCGTGACCAAGCAAAATACTTCAACAAAAAGAAAACCCTACCACAAACTGTGGTAGGGTTTTACCGTAAGCAATTGTTTGCGCAAATGCAAGCAAATTTTGTGATTAATATCTCTTAAACCGTGTTGGCGACATGATGCAGCCAGCGCTGAATCATCACATCAAGCGCTTCAGGCTTATAGGGCTTGGTACAGTAATCTTGCATGCCCGCATTAAGATATACTTCTTTGTCCCCATGCATGGCGTGTGCCGTCACTGCAATGATAGGCGGCAACTGATTGAACGACTGTTTGAGTATTTTGGTGGCTTCCACCCCATCCATGATGGGCATTTGATGGTCCATCAAAATGATGTGATATTTGCTAGGGTCAGCCTTATAAAAATTGACGGCCTCTAACCCATCTTTGGCTCGGGTGACTTCATAGCCATATTTTTTTAGGCTTTTGACCGCGACCATGGCATTTAGCTCATTGTCTTCTGCTAGCAGAACATGGGCAGGCAGACGTTCTAGCGGTTGTATTGTGGTTTCATCATGACTTTGGTGCCACTGCTGATAGCTGATTTCATCGGTTGCTATCATTGGTAGAGATAGGGTAAAGGTTGAGCCTTTGTTTTTTTCACTGGTTACCTTAATCGTGCCGCCCATCCCTTCTGCCAACGCTTTGCACACAGATAGCCCGAGCCCTGTACCCCCATATAAACGATGGGTAAACTTATCAGCTTGATTATACGCATCAAAAATCACCGCCAACGACTCAGGTTTGATGCCAACGCCCGTATCAATCACATTGAATTTGATTTGGTGCTTATCACCGCCATTCATAGCTTGAATGGTCACTTTACCCTGCTTTGGGGTAAATTTGATGGCGTTATTGACTAGATTGATTAAAATCTGTCGCAGGCGCACCGGATCGGTGTTGACATATTTGGGCAAGCTGTCAGGGTAATCGAAGGTTAGTTCCACGCTGTTGTCTTTTGCAGTGGCTAAAAAGCATTGATACACGTCTTGGCATAGCTGTGCTAAATCAACGGGGATACTCTCAAAACGTATCTTACCTGATTCTACTTTGGATAAATCCAAAATGTCGTTGACGATGGTAAGCAGATGCTCATTGGATGTTTTAATCGATTTGATATAGTGTTGCTGCTGCGTATCAAGCGGTGTCTGCTCAAGCAATTCAAGCATACCCATGATACCATTCATCGGCGTGCGAATTTCATGGCTCATATTAGCCAAGAATGCGGTCTTTACCTCATCAGCACGCTCAGCTTGGTAACGCTGCTGACGTAATTTTAAGGTATCACTCACCATCGCCGCCAAATCTGCTAGCACGCGTTGTTGATTGGCATCAAAATCTTGATGCGGCTGGTCGTCAATCACACACAGCGCGCCCAAAGCAAATTCCCTACCTTGACTGTCGTGCACTACGATGGGTGCGCCAGCATAAAACCGAATATAAGGGTAACCGGTGACCAAAGGATTGTTTTTAAATCGCGTATCTTGGTGAGTATCAAGGGTGACAAAGGTGTCATTTTGTGTAATGGTGTAATTGCAAAAAGCAACATCACGGCTGGTTGAATGTTCTTTTAAACCAATTCTTGACTTAAAGAACTGGATATCAGCATCCAAAAAAGTAATAGCGACAATCTTAGTACCAAAAAACGCCTTAGCCAAAGCACTAATACGCTCAAATTCGGCTTCTTTGTTCGTCTTGATGATATGGTACTGATCCAATACCGCTAGACGCTGTTTTTCATTGCTTGCTATAGGATATGATATCATCTCGTTAATACCGTCCTGCTACGTGATAAAAATTAAACGCTGAGGTTATTTTAACGCTTCAGCAACTAAAATCATCCCCACAACTGAGGTCACTGCAACGGCCGATCCATAGCCGCCACAATGCAAACCACCTGCTTGACAAGACTTATCAACAATCGGTGGCTGTGATGAAAAAACACAACGAATGCCGAATTTTTCTTTCATCGCGCGATTGATACCATAATCTTGACGAAGTCGCTGTCTGACTTTAGCCAGTAGCGGATCTTGGTAAGTATCCTTAAGATCTGCCACCTGAATTTGGGTCGGGTCCGTCTTGCCACCTGCCCCGCCCGCCATAATTAACTTTAATTTATTGAATCGGCAATGCAGCGCAAGCGCAAGCTTGGCATTCATATCATCAACACAGTCTAACACCACAAGCTGTTTACCTGACTGTTTAAGCTGTGATTGCAAGGCACGATTAGGTATTAATAACGCTACGTTATCTTGGCTCAAAAAATCGTCAATCAAATGTAATTTGATATGGGGATTGATTTCTTTGATACGCGCTGCCATGGCTTCAATTTTGCTTTTACCAAAATTGCTATCGGTAGCGGGTAATTGTCGATTGACATTGGAGGCTACTAGCACATCCATGTCAATTAATGTCATCTCGCCCACACCTGTACGAGCCAGTCCCTCAGCTGCCCACGAGCCCACCCCACCCACGCCAACCACATACGCATGCAGATTCTCAAACTTACTAAATTGCGCAGCACCATACAGTTTTTGGGTGCCTGCAAAACGGCGTTGGTATTGCGCGTCAGTTAATGTCATATCAGGCGTCATTTCGGCTGTCATTGTCATGGTTTATCTTAATCTTGGTCAGGTTTTATATTCAATTTGTTTGGGATAGGATACTCCCATGTGACTTGTAGCGCAGCGCAGCTATTTTGCCACAGTTGCTTGGCGAGCCGTGATTGATCTTTTTTTAATAAGTCTGATAACGCTGTCAACACGTACGGCAGATTGGCAGGTACATTGCGCCTACCGTGCGTCACATGACAGGGTATCGGCGTAAAGTCTGGGCAGTCCGTCTCAATCACAATAGCGTCAAGTCCGACGGTTTTGACAAGTTCTGTAAGGGTATGACGCAGTTTTTTGGCATTCGGATTAGTCACTTGCCCGGTGATGCCGATTTTAAAGCCCAAATTGACCAGCGCTTTGGCTTCTTGGATACCGCCACTAAAGCTATGTGCAATCCCGCCCTGGGTGAATTTTTGTGCTTTTAACATCTTAATCACATCGCCATGTGCGCGGCGAATATGTAGCAGCGCAGGTAGTTGGTAGTGTTTTGCCAATTCAAGTTGTTGACCAAAAAACTCTTGCTGCCTAGCGTAATTTTCCGCAGTTTTCATCGGCTCAGTAAAAGTATCAAGCCCGATTTCGCCAATCGCAATGGGTGAATATTGCTGAATAAACTGCTCTAGCTGCTGCAAATCGCTGTCTTTATGCTCCGTAATATAAAAAGGATGCAACCCAAAGGCTAAATGCGCCGAAGGTGTGGCTTTGCCTTGCTGCCAATAGCCTTGCATTTGCCGTTGACACGCCACCATTTGTGCAAAATACTTTGCTAAAAAACCGATCAAAACCAGATGATGAACGCCATTATGCCATGCCAATTGTGATTGCATTTCGCGGTCATGATCGAAGCTATCCACATCAAAATGGGTATGCGTATCAATTAATGGCAAATCAAACGAGCAAGCCGTCTCATTTATCATAGTCATATCATTTTAAATACTGTGGTTTGACAATGCCGTTTAGCTGGCTGTAAGGCACGGTCAATTGCGGTGCAGCCCATGAACGTCATCTATGTATCCTTTATGTGTTATCTGCCCACAATATAAAAATTTTAGCCATTGTTTTGGTTATGGTTATCCTGCTTAATATTTTTATTGATAGGCTGCTTAACTGTATTTGTAGCGGATAGACTTCTATGGCAATCGGCTACTTTATCAGCCCTTGGACTACTGCGTCTAGGTATCAACAATAAAGCTGTCGCAGCAATCCCTAGTTTAATCACCCTCGATATGCTCATATCTTGCCTTATTTTGTAAACTTAAGTTTTTAAACTTTAGTTTTTAACAGTATTGCCATAAAAAAACCCATCAGTCGATACCGGTTTAATGGTGGACTAATGGGCTGTTTTCAAATGCCGTTATGGTAAATAGCTGTTATATAATAACGTAATTTGATAAGTATTCGATAACTATTAGAATTTTTTACCTAATACTTTAGCAGCTAGCTCTTTACCCATAGTAAATGCGGTAGTTTTAGTAGGCTTAGTGGCAGTTGAATCTGCAGCGCGATTGTCATTATCTGCAGGTACAGGGTTATTTGCTTGGTTTCTAGTCTTATTTTCAATGGTTGGTTGGGTTTTATTACGACCTTTTAACATATAGTAAGCGGCACCAAGTACGCCAAGTTTAATAAGGTTTGATTTGTTTACACCATTAGGAAATTGCATAGTATCCTCACTTTTGTTGTAGTTGTTAAAATTTTAAATTAATAGTTATCGCTAATGGGTTTATTGTAGCCAAAATTTAAGCGGTTTACTAAAGTAATTAGGTTACCAATATTTATTGTTTGCCATCATTAGGTTATCGTTTGGTAAATTGGGTAAAATCCTTTTAAGGTTGAAAAAAAACTGACAGGGTTTGTCGGCTTTGCTGCTGTTATCACGATGAATGTCTCAATGTATCAATGTATCAATGCTCACGGGTGGCGCTAAAGGTAATTTCTGGATAACGTTCTTCCATCAATTTAAGATTAACCCGGCTTGGGGCAAGATATGTCAAATAACCACCGCCATCAACAGATAACTGGTCGTGGGCTTTTTTCTTAAACTTCTCAAACGCCACTTTGTCATCACAGTGTACCCAGCGCACCGTCGCAATCGATACAGGCTCAAAGGTACATTGCACTTTATATTCTTCAAGCAGGCGATGCGCCACCACTTCAAACTGTAGTACCCCTACCGCGCCCAAAATCAAATCATTGTTGATTTGCGGCATAAATACTTGGGTGGCGCCTTCTTCTGATAGCTGCTGTAGACCTTTTTGCAGTTGTTTGGATTTCAGTGGGTCTTTGAGTACCACACGGCGAAACAATTCTGGCGCAAAGTGGGGAATGCCTGTGAAGTTTAAAGTTTCACCTTCGGTAAAGCTATCGCCAATTTGGATGGTGCCGTGATTATGTAAGCCGATGATATCGCCCGAATACGCTTCTTCTAGCGCTTCGCGGTCACCTGCCAAAAAGGTCAAGGCATCTGAAATGCGTACTTCTTTACCCAAGCGCACATGTTTCATTTTCATGCCTTTTTCGTACTTGCCTGAACACACCCGCATAAAGGCAATACGGTCACGGTGTTTTGGGTCCATGTTGGCTTGGATTTTAAAGACAAAGCCGGAGAATTTTTCTTCATCGGCTTTGACGGTGCGTTCGACAGTGTCATGGTCTTTAGGGGCTGGGGCGTATTGGGTCAGTACATCAAGCACCATGTTAATGCCAAAGTTACCCAACGCAGTCCCAAACAACACAGGCGTTTGTTTACCGGTCAAAAATTCATCGACATCCCAATCTTCATGTGCCATTTTTGCAAGCTCTAGGCTTTCTTCAAATTCACGGAAGGCAATTTCACCGATTCTCTCGCGGACATCGGGATAGTCATAGCCGTCACGGCTCTCAATCTCGACAATCTCAGTACCATGACCTTTTTGATAAAAGTAGGTTTTATCCTCGCTGATGTTGTACACCCCCACAAAATGTTGACCCGTACCAATCGGCCACGTCATCGGCACACATTGGATTTTTAGGACGTTTTCAATTTCATCAAGCAGTGATAGCGGGTCACGGATTTCGCGGTCAAGCTTGTTGACAAATGAGATAATCGGCGTGTCACGCATCCGACATACTTCCATCAGTTTGATGGTTCGCTCTTCAACCCCTTTTGCCCCATCAATCACCATCAGTGCACTATCCACTGCAGTTAAGGTACGATAGGTATCTTCTGAAAAGTCGGCGTGACCTGGGGTATCTAGCAGATTGACCATGTTGTCAGCATAGGGAAACTGCATCACCGAGGTGGTAATCGAGATACCACGCTCTTGCTCCATGCTCATCCAGTCAGATGTCGCGTGTTTGTCGGTTTTGCGTGATTTAACTTCACCTGCGCGCTGAATTGCTTGCCCCCACAGCAGTAATTTTTCGGTCATGGTGGTTTTACCGGCATCGGGGTGCGAGATAATAGCAAAAGTGCGGCGTTTGGCGATTTCAGAATGTAGTGACATAGTGTTTGACTTAAAAGTAGCGAGGCTTGATAACCGATAAAAGAAAGAATAAAAAAGATGGCTTATTGTAGCCGATTTTACGTTTGATTGCGATTTTCATGGGTGATTATTGCGCATCACGCGCGCGATTTTGACAAAATTTTGTCATAAATCTAATACTTTAATCACTAAAATTGTGTTAGTTTTATCTCATCTTTTTTTACCGACTTATGATATCCGCTATGACCCTTGAATCAGCTTCAACAAAACCCTTACGACCTAGCTCACCTCAACTTATCGAGCCTGTAATGACGGATTCTGTTGTACCGACGATGCCAACCTCTCGGTCAAATTTACCTGATTTAAAAACCTTCTTTTTTGCCATCAGTAGTGTGATTATTGTTTGGCTGCCTGTACTGGTTTTAAAGCTTGGCATGGTGATGTTCTCGGGGCTGATTGTCTATGCGCTGACACGCGGCATCGCCAATTGGATACGGCGTCATGTGGTGGCACCCAAGCCGCAATTTTCAGAACGTATCAAGCTAGACCAACGCGCCGAAGGGATTGCTATCTTCTTGTTGGTATTACTCACCAGTATCGGTATTTATTTGTTTGGTGATTGGGTGGCAGAAAAAGCCAGCGTCGAGCGATTTAACAGCCTGCTTGCTCAGGTTATGCTGGTGATTGACCAACTGCATCGTTTATTGCCCGATTCTGTGTCACAGCATTTGCCTGAATCGGTCAGTTCCATCAAACGTATTTTTGCCCAAACCATCAAAGACTATGCGCCACAGTTGCAGGTTGCAGGTATTCACACGCTCAAAGGGTTTGGCTATGCCATCATTGGTGCGGTGATTGGTGGCATTATTGCCATACAAGTCCCTGCCCATGCGCATTTACATACTAAACCCCTAACGCGTCACTTTCGTCAAAAATTTGATGAGCTGATGGCAGGTTTTACCGATGTATTTTTTGCCCAAGTCAAAATCTCATCAATTAACACGATTCTCACCGCTATTTATTTATTGGGTATTTTACCTTTGGTAGGTCATCCCCTGCCCATGGCATGGACTGTGGTGCTTATTACTTTTATCGCAGGTTTGCTGCCTGTGATTGGGAATTTAATCTCAAATACCATTATTGTGTCACTCAGTCTGACCCATGGACTCATCGTTAGTATTTCATCATTACTGTGGCTAGTGACCATTCACAAACTTGAGTATTTTTTAAATGCGCAGATTATTGGTAGCAAAATCCGATCGACCGCCTGGGAGCTTTTGCTATTTATGTTGGTATTAGAAGCCACCTTTGGACTGGCAGGCTTGTTAGCTGCGCCGATTATTTACGCCCAAATCAAACGCATTTTGGCAGATAGGGGCTGGGTTATATAAAACCCCCTACTGGCTACAGGACTCATTAATAAATAATTTGCCCGATAAATTGAATTTTTAAATCTTATCGCCATTAATAACAGAACACGGCTTTATTGTTACAGTGTTGTATGGTTGAATAATTAAAAATGTGTTTTAAAATCTATAACTGCCAAAATTTTAATGATTGATTTTACAATTTACACTAACATTTTTTGGCGTATTTTGAGGTTTAACCAAAATTTGAAAGATTTCCACGGTAATTATAGTGAAAAATCCTAGCAATTTTTAATTTATTGTGCCAAAAAAGCGATTTGCCAATCCATTCATTGATTCATAAGGAATTTTAGCGATGTCTACTATCAATAATAACAACGTTGTACATTTTCATTACACCTTAAAAGACGACGAAGGTAACGTCATTGACCAATCACCGGAAGGTCAACCTTTAGCGTATTTACATGGCTACCAAAACATTATTCCAGGTCTTGAGTCACAATTGGCGGGCAAATCAGTGGGTGACAAATTTACTGCAAGCATTGAACCTGCAGATGCTTATGGCGAATTCGATGATGCGGCAGTACAAGAAGTTCCACGCGAAAACTTCCAAGGCGTCGAAGATATCCAACCAGGTATGCAGTTCCAATCACAAACTGAAGACGGTCATGTGATGTTAGTCACTGTGAAAGACGTGCAAGAGGACAAAGTGATTGTTGATGCAAACCATCCTTTAGCGGGCAAAAAACTTCATTTTGATGTAGAAGTGGCAAGCATTCGTGATGCATCAGATGAAGAGTTGCAACATGGTCACGTACATGGTGCAGGCGGTCATCACCACTAAGTCATTATTAAAGTTTAGAGAGATTAAATGGAAGGCTATGATTATAGCCTTCTTTTTTTGGGCAAAATTTTACCCTATGAAATACTTTTACGGGGTGTAAGAAACGCTTGATATTATTTACAAAATCATTGATTTAGTTACGTTTTTTGATGCTTTACTATAGTTTTTACCACACACTTTGCGCCAAATTTTGGCATAATAGTTTTGTACCCAACGAACAATCCAAGCAACAATAAAGACGGATGATTGGGTATATACTTTTAGTCATTTATCTAGTACTGAACTAATTACAAAAAAGGATACTACTCATGAACGAGAATACAATTAAAGGTCAATGGGAACAAGTTAAAGGCGCTGTAAAAGAAACTTGGGGTGACTTAACTGATGATGAAATTACCCAATTGGAAGGGAATCGCCAAAAGCTATCAGGTAAAATCCAAGAGCGTTATGGCCGCGCTGAAGATGTGGTAGAAAAAGAAATCGACGACTGGTCAACTCGTCATAACTATCGTTTCTAGAATAGATTAACCCCTCCTCCAAAGTAAAAAAGCCATATCCTCTGATATGGCTTTTTTACCTGCTATCCTAGCATCACTGACCTCATCCTTAAGGTCCTTACTAACTGGTAGTGAATTTCTTGACTCATCCTAAGTCTCACTCCACGTGTTTATCAAGCATCATTCCTTAATACTACGATAAACCATTCCTTTATTGGCAATTCTGTCCCTATCTCAATCCTTGAGAACCATCCCTGTGCCGTTGAATATATTATTACAAAATTTACCATTCGGTAACAGTCGTACAAACGTCAATGCATATAAGCTTTTGCTTACACGCATTTTTGCTATTAGGGGCGCTGGTTGTTCGCTGTCTGTGCATCAAGCATCACATTAGCCGCTTCAATCACAAACGCTTCACTTTCTGGCAGCTTTGGACGTTCGGCTTGTTTTAGACGGCTACGGACTTCTAACGCTGCATCTTGCGCAGCTTGGTACGCTGTCCACGTGCTATAGGGGCTCTCCCCATTGGCTTGGCGTCTCGCATTTTCTGCCGCTAAGGTTTTTGCCTCAATGTTTTTGCGGAAAGTACGGCGGTCATTGATGTCTAATTTGACAGGTTTCTTATCATCTTCCTCATTACGGATTCTGTTGAGTTGGCTTAGATAAGCAAACTGGGCATTGGCTGCTTGACGCTGCTGTGACAAGGCATTGAGCGATTGCAAGGTCTCACGGGAATAGTTGCCCGCAGGTTGGTACGGCGCGGCACGAATGGTATCCCACGCCAGTGGGTTTTTCATGCTGCGTTCACCAAATTCCATACCTTCATAGATATTGACTAAGCGCACATCGGGTACAACGCCTTTATTTTGGGTACTGCCGCCAGTGATACGGTAGAACTTGCGCTGGGTTAAGGTTGCTGACCCTAAGGCAAGATTATCAAGCTGAATTTGCGCTGAGCCTTTACCTGTGCTCGTGCTACCGACAATCAGACCGCGACCATAATCTTGAATCGCTGCGGCAAAAATCTCGCTGGCTGACGCCGAGCCTTGGTTAATGAGTACCGTCATGGGGCCTGTATACAGCTGCTTACCTTTGTCTTCGTCTTCATACACTTGGATATTGCCGCGATTATCACGAATCTGTACCAGCGGACCTGACTTGACGAACAAGCCAATCATTTTGGCAACTTCATCGAGTGAGCCACCGGGGTCATCACGCAGGTCTACCACCAAGCCATCAATATTTTGCTGGTTCAAGGCTTTTAACGCGTTTTCCGTATCAATGCTGACACTACGATAGTCTTCTCCCGCACGGCGGGCTTTATAGTTGAGATAAAAACTTGGGATTTCTAGCACACCGATTTTTTTGGCTTGTCCGTTTTTATCTTTGACACTAATTACCCGATGATTGACGCCCGATTCTTCTTGCTGAATCACATCACGTATGAGGGTGACATTACGCGCGCTACTGTCTGGGGTATTAGGCGCTTTGACGCGCACGGTGACGGATGAACCTTTTTTACCGCGAATGAGGTTAACCACTTCACGTGTCGAATAACCGACGGTATCGACCATGCCTTTATCTTCAGTCGATACGCCGATGATTAAATCATTGGGTTTGATTTGACCCGAACGAGCGGCAGGCCCGCCATCAACTAGGCTGATGATACGGGTGTAGTCGGGATTCTTGCGATCGGGCTGAATTGAGACGCCGATACCGACCAATTCAAGGGTCGATTGGATTTGCATCTCATTGGCTTGCACGGGGGCAAAATAATTACTGTGCGGGTCATAGGCTGCCATCGCTGCATTTAACAGGGTTTCAACGATTTGGTCGCTATCGATACGCTGTAGCTGCGCATATTGGCGCTTTAAACGCTGGTCTAGCACTTGACTTGGGGAGCGCGTTTCGTTTTTGACTAAATCACTGGCGTTGTATTTATCGGCATTTTCTTGCAAAAACTTGTCTTTGTTTTTGTCTTCATCTTGATTGATGGTCATGCCAATTAGCTGGTAGGTCAGCTGTTTGCGCCAAAAATCGCGTTGCTCGGCAACGGTTTTAAACCGTGGCAATTTTTCACGGTTCATAATGACCGTTTCGTTACTCTGTAAGCTCACAGGGGATTTTAAAAAGCTGTCGGCAAAGCTATAATACGCTTTTGAGCGCTCAATAAAGCGCTGATAGATTTCAAAACCTGGTTTTAAATCACCGCGTTTGAGATAATCGGCAAAACTATTGCCATATTTTTGGGTAAATTCATCAATATCGGACTGCAAAAACACGCTATGATTGGGGTCAAGCGCATCAAAATAGTCGCCTAAAATTTGCCTGCCCGTTGCCGCGTCCATTTTTTTATCTAGATAATGGCTACGATCCAACAACGCTGCGACTTGCCGTGTCACCTGCCGCTGCTCGTTATTAATCTGTCCGACGCTCGTCGATGCTGCAATTGCGGTTTGGTAACTTTGTCCCAGTATCGCCCCACCCATCAACAGGGCAAATACACTGGCGGTAAGTTGTTTGTATTGCATGACTTTCCTTACTCTATTTAATGAAGCGATAAACAGAAAAAACTGACAGCCCATCTTAGCACTGTCAGTTTTTCCATACCATACAAAACGTGTAAATATTCGACTCAAATCATCTATCAAACCTCACCGTTTGTAGCGGTAACTTATTGTATTAGCCAATCAATTGATTGTCTTTAAACAGTTGGGTTAATTCCTCGGCAGTGAGTAATTGTTTTTCACCGTCTTGGCGATTGACATATTCGTATTTCACCTCGCCTGTTTCACTGATATTTTTCTCTGAGATAACGATACGATGGGGAATGCCAACGAGCTCTAAATCGGCGAATTTTACCCCCGCACGCTCGTCTCGGTCATCAAGTAGCACATCAACACCTTGGGCTTTTAGCTCAGTGTAAAGCGCTTCGGCAAGCTGCATTGCTTTGTCCCCTTTCGCTGGGTCTAGAGCATCTTTCATTTTGCCTTTAATCATCGGTACAATCGCCACAGTGAATGGCGCAAGGCTCTCACCTGTGCTACTGGTTTTCCAAATGATACCATTGTCATCGTGGTTTTGTTCAATGGCGGCGGCGACGATACGGGTCACGCCGATACCATAACAGCCCATCATAGTAATGACAGGTTTGCCCTGCTCGCCCATCACCGCACAGTTTAACGCTTTGGCGTACTTGTCACCCAATTGGAATATATGACCAACTTCGATACCGCGGCGGATTTGTAAAATACCTTGTCCATCTGGGCTTGGGTCGCCTTCTACTACGTTGCGAATATCGGCAATTTCGGTGATGGACGCATCGCGCTCCCAGTTGACGCCCGTGGTATGAAAATCTGGCTTGTTAGCACCGCTAACAAAATCTGATAGCACCGCAGCAGCACGATCTACAATCACTGGCATGTTCAAATCAAACACCCCGATATAACCTTTGTGCAGGCCCGCCGCTTGCATCGCCTCTTCGCTCGCCATGGTGAGTGGGGCTTTGACTTGCGCCAATTTTTCGGCTTTGATTTCATTTAGGGTATGATCGCCCCGTAACACTAACGCGACTAAGGTGCTTTTACCTTCTGCGGTAGGTTCGCCTTCGACGATTAAAGTTTTGACCGTCTGTGACAATGGCAAGCCTAAATGCTGAGCCACTTGCTCACAAGTTGGCATATTGGGCGTGCTGACATCGGCTTTGTCCTGCGTTGGGGTAGCACGTTCACCGACCGCCACCGCTTCAGCAAGCTCGATATTGGCCGCATAATCTGAGCTATCTGAAAATACGATATCGTCTTCACCACTGCCAGCGAGGACTTGAAACTCATGCGACGCAAATCCACCAATCGAGCCAGTATCGGCTTGCACCGCACGAAAGTCTAACCCAAGACGGGTAAAGATATTATGATAAGCGCGGTACATATCATCATAGGTGCGCTGTAGTGAGGGCTGGTCGATATGAAACGAATAGGCATCTTTCATGATAAATTCACGTGAACGCATCACCCCAAAGCGTGGGCGAATTTCGTCACGAAATTTGGTTTGTACTTGATAGTAGCTCACAGGGAGCTGTTTATAGCTTTTTAGCAAGTTACGCGCGATGTCGGTTATCACTTCTTCATGCGTTGGACCTAACACAAAGTCGCGTTGGTGACGGTCTTTAAACCGCAGCAGTTCAGGACCATAGGCTTCCCAACGACCGGATTCTTGCCAAAGCTCGGCAGATTGCACCACAGGCATGAGCAGCTCTTGGCAGTTGATGGCATCCATCTCTTCACGGATGATTTTTTTGACTTTTTGTAAGGTTTTTAGACCCATCGGTAGCCACGTGTAGAGACCCGACGCAGATTTACGAATCATCCCTGCACGGAGCATTAATTGGCTGGAGATGATATCGGCATCACTTGGGGTTTCTTTTAACGTTGCAAAAGTAAATTGACTGGCTCGCATGGCACACCTTGTTTGTACGGCTTGAAATAAGAAAAAAACGAGAATGGATAGACTATTTGGTAAACCGATTATCTTATTTTATGCCACTGGGTGGTGCAATAGTTTTTTTAATTTTTGCCAAATCGATGCAGTATTTTTGGTCTTAGCATTTTTATAAATTAGGACAATAATTATGACAATTTGGTCATACCCATTGGCTATTTAAACTAGCTACATTGAAATTATGGCGAGTCATAACCATACAAAATAGCATCCACTATTAAATAAAAGATTAGGAATGGATACATGACCCAACTCCCCACTTCATCTTCCACGCCATCACCTGAGACAAAACCGACTACAAACTTGCCACATCCACCTGCACCGGGCAACAAAAAGCCGGTTTCTTTTTGGGTGAGTTTATTTTTACTGGCGGTGATTGCGGTGGCAGGTTGGCTATTTTTGCAGTGGCAACAAACAAATACGCCTAAAAAAGTTGAGGTATTAACCCGTGAAGGGGTGGTCACTAAGATTCAAAGTCTTAATCGACTACAAACCGTGGCCTATAATGTCGATACCGTTATCACCAGCCAAAAAGAAGGCAATTGGTACGCCCTGTGGCAAGATCAACAAAAGGGGCTGTTTGTCGCTCATGGACGGGTGACCGCGGGCATTGACTTAAATCAATTAAAACCCACTGATGTACAAGTGACCCCAGATGGTAGCCATGTCAGTATCACCTTGCCCGCTGCGCAGATTTTGGATAGTTATTTAGATAACATTGAAGTGTATGATATTCAAACAGGGGTATTTGGCATGGTGCAAGCCGACCCACAAATATTTAACCAAGCGCAAGTGGCTGGCAAAGACCAAGTGCTGACATCCGCTTGCCGCTCTGGCATTCTACAAACTGCCAACGATAATGCCCAAAAGCAAGTGCAATCGCTATTTGCACTGGCAAATGTACAAGTCACTGTGAAAGTCACCGCGCCTGCTAAAAATTGTCGTTAAACCGATTGTTTGCCTATCAATAAAACCAATCCAAGGATAAAAGCGTTTTTTTGTTTTATGTTATTTTTGTGCGCTGTCAGAATTGGTATGAAAGGCATAAATAATAGATATGTAACCTACCTTAATAATAAGAATGTTGCTAAAATCTCAACTTTATAGCCCGCTAGATAGTCCGCTAGTTTTAGACGACATGTATTTGCTACATCATCAAAAATTGTAATCATCATAGCCAGTTAACGTATCCCTAGCCCAGGTTTACGATAATTTATTGCAGGGATGCTTGATGGCGTTTTAGTTGTGTAAAAGATCAATTCGCTAGCTTTTGGAGAGTTTACTCAATGAATGTTACGTCTGCCTCAGATCGTCTAAAAAAAGTGATGCGGATTGCTTTGGTTGGTATCAAGCCTGGCGACCAAGTGATGCTAAAAGGCTATCTACGCCTCTTGCTTAGACTCGAAGCAGACCTTGAATGGGTATCAGCGAACAATCAGCAAATTGATTTATTCATGGTCAATCATGATTTTCGTCATGCTGAAAGTGTTCAACAGTTAATTAGTGACAAACCCAATACCGCCACTATTTATACCGCTCGTAGTGAGACGGAAAACGGCTATTTATCGCAAGATTTATTGGTGTTACCCATCAAAGATTTAGCGCCATTGAGCGAGTGGTTGTTTTCACAATTGCCGTTCTTGTCTGGCGTACCTGTTAGCAATAAGGCATCTACTGCCGCTAAAATCACCGCTGATGTCGCTCACGCTTATCAATCAGCGACAGACAATACATTAACACTAGCGCTTAGTCTTTAATGCGCCTGCTCGAGTTGGCAATCCATCATCTGGTGTTACCCAGCTTACGCAAGTTTTAGCTGTTATAACCAGTGATACCCCAATGCCCCTAACCCACTTGCCAAAACTAGTCAGTCGGTGAATTGGCGCTAGAGGGCGGCATTAACGCATTGGTCTATATGGCACACCTGGGCAGGAACGCTTTAGCTTTATTTGGCCGATGTTATCGCAAAGCGATGGGTATTTTTAAAACTGTTACGCTAGTAAATATTTGGATACAAATATGAATGATTAGTTGTTTCAAATGGAAAACCGTATTAAGCCCAGTGAGCCATTTATTGTGCTATCTAATAAAGGATTGCACGAATTAATCCATACCATAAGTGGCTATGAATAAAGCAGCTAATCGTTTGACAGAGCACGATAAAGCATCTCATTAATGTAGCGTTAGTTTACACGGTAACCATTCACCATTAACTATTAGCCATGGAAAAGCGCTCAACAGCATTCAGGGCTTTTTTCATGTCCATCCTATCACACCATCCTATCACACAATGAATTCGTAACATTTTCTGCATTTCATCCGACTTTTTATACAACTTAAGTTTAATAATTTAGCCAAATGTGATTTAAAAATTGCTATGGATTGCCCCATTACCTTTCATCGGTATAATTCATCATTTTGTCATATAACCTGACTACACTACCGTCACCGACGGACGATGGTTTATCGATTTTCTCAATAGGATGACGCAATTTGGGAAATTGAGATAAACCATCGTTTTTATTTTGTGTTAACGGCTGCTGTTAGAGTTTGTAAGCTTTTTTACTTGGGGCTAAGCGATGCAATAGGTCATTTAATTAGCCAATCAATTTGCCAACAGATAAGTGACAATGATGAATTTTTCCAACCTTACCACACGTTTGCTATGCGTATTATTGCTGGTTTTTTTGGTGTTTTTGGCGATGGTGTATTGGATTATTGACCAAAAAGCCAAGCCTAACGTCGCCAAACTGACCTCTCAGACTATCATTGAAACTGGCAATGAGGCGGTGAATGGTATTTTGTCGCGTGTGAGTCAAATTGATGGCATGGCAGTGACAGCGAGCCGTATGACCGGCAGTTTGCCCAAGAATGCCGATATCATCAACACCAGTGTTGGCAATTTAATGGCAAATATGGATAAAGGCATTGTCGGCGGCGGTGTGTGGTATGATCCTTTGATGTACAAACCTAACGTCGATGAAGCCGCGTTTGTTTGGCAACGCGATATGCAAGGTGTCATGCAGTCTGCCAGCCAATATCAAGCCATCAATCCTGGCTATCAAGCACCAAGCAAACTTACCGCAAATCGGGTAGCCGACCAAAAAACCCAACCACAGCTTGCCATGCCCTATTACCGTGACTGGTGGTATGTGCCTGCCGTGTATGCCAATCATGACCACTGTGTGTGGAGCCGTGCTTATATTCACCCGGCGACCAAACAGCCCGTTATGACCTGTGCCAAGGCGATTTTTAATGCGCAAAACAATGGCTTTGAAGGGGTGGTGAGTTTTGATGTGCTGCTCGGTCGTATGCAGTCGATGGTCAAAGAATGGCAACGCAAAACAGGCGGTTACGTGTTTTTGGTCGACATGAACAACAACTTTTTGACTTTCCCCAATGAAGCCCAAGTCAAACAAGTGACTGCTACTAACCCGCAAGGCGAAATGATGGACGTCAATAGTTTTGCCAAGAAAAACCCTGATTTTGCCCCCATTGCCAAAAGCTTAGACAACATCAATGACAACATCATCAAGCAAGCGCAAAAAATAGACGGTGGTAAATTTGATTTTACCGCCAATACGCTAGTAAGTAGTACCAACCTACAAAAAATCTCTCCCTCAGAGGCACGCATCATTTCAGCCATGCTAATGACCCAAAGCGGGCAAAATGAAAATCTCAACGCTACCCATTTTGTCGAAAAAGTCAGCTTAGACAACGATTTATTACTCAAAACCCCTTCCACAGCGTTTATTTTTGCCATGCCGATGACCAATTGGAAAATGGTCATCGTCAAACCCAATCAAGAACTGATGTTATTTGCCAATCAGCTAGGTAAACAGTTGCAATGGTATATGCTATTGGGTTTCTTACCGGTACTGCTATTAAGTGGTTATATTTTCCACCGTATTTTGGCGGTACCGCTGCACCAAGTCGCTCGTAACGTCCGTGAAATCGGTCAGTTGATTGCACAAAAAAAATATCTGTCACTGCGTGAGCACAAATTGCCACCGGCAAACATTCAAGAAATTGGCGTGATTACTGACTCGATGAACCAGCTGGTTGATCGGGTGGTCGAGAACGAAGGCGCATTAGCAAAAGTCAATGAACGCTTAGAGCAGCAAGTGGTGGAGCGTACCGAAAACTTACACCAAGCGTTAAAAGATTTAAAAGCCTCTCAAGTGCAGTTGGTACAATCAGAGAAAATGGCAACCATCGGTCAAATGGTCGCAGGTGTTGCCCATGAAGTGAACACGCCATTGGGCTATGTGGGTAGTAACTTAGAGTTGATTGATGAAAATATCGTACGTTATGACGAATTGATTGACCATACCCAGCAGCTCAAACAGCTGATGCAAGCGTCGCCGACTGATACAGCAACCATCAACCAAACCATTGAACAAACCATTGCTTGCAGTGATGAATTGGTCGCCGATGCGGTGAGTGATGATTTGCATGGATTGGTGGATGATGCCAAATTTGGGGTAAGCCAAATCTCAGAATTGGTCGTCAATTTACGTGATTTTTCTCGCATCGACCAAGCCAAAATCAAAGCCGTCGATATCAACGACTGTATCAAAAACTCCCTAGTCATTGCCCGTAACAATATCAAGCATTTAGAGGTGATAACTGAGTTAAATGCTATCGAACCGGTTAGTTGTAACCCATCCCAGATTAACCAAGTGCTGCTAAACCTATTTAATAACGCGGCACAAGCGATGGGGCAAACTCAGCACCCTACATTACACATTACTAGCACAGAAGATGCCGCTAACGTGTATATCAGTGTGGCGGACAACGGTACTGGGATGAGCGCTGAGACCCAAGCCAAGATTTTTGAACCATTTTTTACCACCAAAGCGGCAGGCGAAGGTACGGGATTGGGTCTTGCTATTTCGACCCAAATCATGCAGCAGCATAACGGCGATATTCATGTGCAATCACAACTTGGCGAAGGCACGACATTTACCATTAGATTGCCCAAAACAGCGATTAGCAGCGAGCAATCACCCAAGCTTTTAATCGCAGAAGAAAGCTAGTGCTAATGTTAGATAACCGATGGCTGACAGGCACGCTGCTCAGCCATATACAAGCCACGCTTGATTGTAGTCAACCTTAATTGTAGTCAACCTTGATTTTAGTCAACATACCTAAGTGACATGACCATGATAACGACTGTAACCAAACCCAAAATCGCCTTTATCGATGATGAAGACCGCATTCTACGCAGCCTAAAAATGCATTTTCGCGCCACCCATGATGTGTTTACCACCACCGAGCCCGATGAGCTACTAAGCTATGTGCAAAATAACGAGGTCCAAGTGGTGATTAGCGACCAACGCATGCCAAAAAAACTGGGTGTCGAAGTACTAAAAGAGGTCAAAGACATATCACCCCATACTATCCGCATCTTATTGACCGGCTATGCAGACTTAACTGCGGTAATTGATTCCATCAACGAAGGGGAGATTTTTCGCTATATCACCAAACCTTGGCAGACGGATGAGCTTAAAAATATCGTCAATCAAGCCACCCAAATCGCGCTGCAAACCAAAGATGTATTCAAAGAAAATCTGCATGTCGCTCAGCCAACCATCGCCAAACGCAAAGTGTTGGTGATCGATGACAGTGAGATGGTATATTTACAGATGCAGCAAAAATTCACCCAGTTTGAAACGCACTGGGCAAATTCATTAGAAAAAGCGATTGAGTTACTTGAAAATGACCGTTTTGGCGTGGCCATCACCGATGTGTCCTTGGGTGGCGAGAACATTTCACCCGTGATCTATGCGTTAAAACAAAGTTTTCCAGATTTAGCGGTATTGGTACTCACCTCACTCAACGATAGCCACACCTTAATCGACTTGATCAATAAAGGGCAAGTATATCGCTACCTGCCGCGTCCCAGTAATTTGTTGTTACTCGAAATCAGTATTCAGCGCGCTTATGATTATCACGAAACCTTAGTCAATCAACCAAAATTACAAGCGCGACATGTCGTTGATGCGGTCACTGAAGTTGAAACGCGTAGTTTTGGTAATAAAGTCAAAAAATTCTTATCACGCTTTGGTATTGGTAAATCGCGCTTTGCCTAGCTTAAAATCTAGTGGGTAAGATAACAGGTTCAAAGCGTCGCATTTGAGCCGTCTGAATCAATAAATGTTAGCCATAAAAAAACCGCCCAGAGTCACGACTTAGGCGGTTTTTGAGCGGTTTTTAATAGCCGATGATTAAGCTGTTTGCTCGTACACTGGGTGTTTGGCGCAAATTGCTTGGACTTTTTCACGCACTTCGCCGATAACTTTTTCATCACCGCGGCTATCGAGCACATCACAAATCCAGCCAGCCAATTCTCTTACTTCCGCTTCACCAAACCCACGGGTAGTGACTGCGGGCGTACCAATACGCACCCCAGAAGTCACAAACGGTGATTTAGGGTCATTTGGTACCGCGTTTTTGTTGACGGTGATGTGAGCATCACCCAACCATTTATCCGCTTCTTTACCGGTGATTTCTTGTTTGATTAAGCTAATCAGCATTAAGTGGTTTTCTGTGCCGCCTGAGACAATGTCATAACCACGCGACATGATGACATCTGCCATGGCTTTGGCGTTTTTAACCACTTGTTTTTGGTAGGCTTTGAAATCTTCGCCTAACGCTTCTTTAAAACACACCGCTTTACCTGCAATCGCGTGCATCAATGGACCACCTTGGTTGCCAGGGAACACGGCAGAGTTGAGTTTTTTCTCAATCTCTGGGTTGGCTTTTGCTAAGATTAAGCCTGAACGTGGACCGCGTAGGGTTTTGTGGGTGGTGGTGGTAGTAACGTCAGCGATTTGCACAGGGCTTGGATAAACACCTGCAGCAACCAGTCCTGCCACGTGTGCCATATCGACCATCAAGTATGCGCCAACGCTGTCTGCGATGTCACGGAATTTTTGCCAATCAACCACTTGGCTATAAGCAGAAAAACCCGCGATAATCATTTTGGGTTGGTGTTCTTTGGCTAGGCGTTCGACTTCATCATAGTCGATGATGCCTGTTTCTTTGTTTAAGCCATATTGTACGGCTTTATAGTTGATACCAGAAAAGTTTACATGCGCACCATGCGTCAAGTGACCGCCATCGGCAAGGCTCATGCCAAGTACCGTGTCACCCGCTTTTAATAAGGCTAAAAATACCGCGCTGTTGGCTTGGCTACCGGCGTGTGGCTGTACGTTAGCATAGTCTGCGCCAAACAATTCTTTGGCACGGTCAATCGCCAATTGCTCGACCACATCAACATATTCACAGCCACCATAATAACGTTTGCCTGGATAACCTTCAGCATATTTATTGGTCAATTGGCTACCTTGCGCTTCCATCACCGCTGGTGAACAGTAGTTTTCTGAAGCAATCAGTTCAATATGGTCTTCTTGACGTTTGGCTTCATTGTCCATCGCTTGGGCAAGTTCAGCGTCAAACTGGTGAATAGTGACATTTTTAAACATGGCAATTTCCTTTTAAGTGAGTCAAAAAATGGGCGGATAAAACCGAAAAATATGGCTTAGTTTAGCATGGTTTGGTTTTTTTTAGTGAATAATCCAGCCATTTGGCGCAATTTGTCGCATTATTCAAGATTATTTTCAAATGCGGGCAAAAAAGTCTCACTAATCAAAAAATGCCTGCCTTGCCACTGGTAAAGGGTGGTGCGCCGCCAGCCTTGCGCTGTCAAATCAATCCAGCGGTTTGTCATCGTGGCGCCATGCCGACGAAACAGTAGATAGCCAATCGGTGTTGTACCCAGATTCGCCAGTTTTCGCGCATTACCAATGAGACTGGCAAACGGAAATACGGACCGCGCCATCACCCACGCCTCTTGATTAGGCTTGCCAAATAATAAGGCTTCGCGCACCCATGCCGATTGGCTCACACCAAGCGGTAACTGCAATTGGCGCTTTTCGCTCAGGGACAAGGTTTGCCGTCCTTCAAACGTCGGCTGTACGATGAGTCTATGCTGAGATAAGGCTTCAAATTTGGCGGTAAGCGACCCTGTTGACGTCAGCCAAGGGATGAGTTTCGGCGGTATCTGCTGTTTATGTGCCGCACTCAAATGCGCGCCAGCCAGGTTTAGGTTTAAACCAACATTTATCATTATTTTTTCAAAAACTCATTATCAGGTATTGTGCCGCGCGCGGCAACATCACCAAAAAATTGGCTTTTATAGGTGTCATTAAAAGGTAACGCGGTCATCGCATCGGCTTGGTACGCCAATATAGCGTGCTGTTCGTCTTGGCAAAACTGGGCAATGGCAGGGGCAAACACCTTGTCATAGACACGGTGTAGCGAATGAGTCAACACCGGATAAAAGCCGCGAATCAACTTGTGCTCCCCTTGGGTACCAGGGTCAAAGTAGCGCAAGCCTTGCTTGATAGCAAACTCAATGCCTTGGTAATAACAGAGCTCAAAATGTAAACAATCATATTCTTCTAGGCAGCCCCAATAGCGACCATATAACGTGCTGATAGCGGCATCGCCATCGAAAAAAAACAAACTACAAGCCACGATATCACCGTGCGCGTTATGCGCTTGAGCGAGCATCAGCTTGTCTGCCATCGTCTGCCCAAGCTGCTTAAAAAATGCTAAATTCAAATACGGCTGCCGTCCTCTCACCAGATAGGTCATGGCATAGCATTGGTAAAAAACTGCCCAATCCGCCTCGGTGATATCGTCACCGATTTTAACCTGACAACTTAAATTTTGTTTGAGTACTTTTTGGCGTTCCACCTTAATTGACTTGCGTTTCTTGGCAGTTAATGTTGCCAAAAACTCATCAAAACTTGCGAATTTTTTATCCTGTAGGTTGCGATTTTGCCATAAAAACTGACAGCTTAGCCTCTCGCAAAGATTGGGCATATTGTGCAACGCTTGGACATTTTTTTGGGAAAAAAACAGTCCGTGCCAAGTGGATGCTTGATAGCGACTCGCCAATTCATCAATCGCTTGTAGTAAGGTCTGATACAGTGGCGCGGTTAATGACTTGCCTTGTGCCACCCAAATCCGCTCGCCGGTGACGGGGGTAAAGGGCACGCTTGTCACCAATCTAGGATAATAATTTCTACCATAGCGCTCAAAGGCTTCTGCCCAGCTAAAATCAAACACATATTCGCCTTGGTGATGCTTTTTGATAAACACAGGCATCACGGCAATCAGTTGAGCACTGTCATCGACAATCTGCACATACTGCACCCACCAATCGCTGCGCCCGCCAATCAGCTTTGCATCTATCAGCGCTTGCCAAAAATCAAAGGACATAAAGGGCGTATTAGGCGTCTGCCACTGTGTCTGTGAGCGCCAATCAAACTCGCTGGTAAATTGATAGTGATAGGACATATGTCAGTATTATTGTAGTTGTATGAACGGATTATTATACCTTGTTTTTAGCCAAAAATACCGGCTTATCCTTTGGCACAATTTGGCACAATTTTGCAAAATATGTATGGCGTTGGGCGGTGTGGTTTATAACGGTGACTTTGTTGCAATAACCAAATTGCAATAGCCAGGATTAGCGTTTACACTGAGTAACTTATCTGCTTGATGCACTTTAAGCTTTTTTTCACTCACTTGTCATCCTCTACCATGCCGACACTGATTTTATTTAACAAACCTTATGGCGTACTTAGCCAATTTCGCAGCGATGACAATAACAACTTTGCGACGCTCAGCGATTATTTTAGCGACAAAAGCTTACGCGTTGCAGGGCGATTAGATGCCACTTCCGAAGGATTACTACTGCTAACCGCTGATGGGCAGGTTAATAAAGCCTTGACCCATCCACCCAAAGCCAATGCAGGCAAACAACAAGGCAAAACCTACTGGATACAGGTGGAAGGCGATGCAAGCGATGCCCAGTTACAACAACTACAAACAGGGGTGCCACTCAAAGACGGTATCACTTTACCTGCCGAAGTTGTAAGGCTAAGCGAAGCACAAATTGCCGAGCATATTTGGCAAGCGTCTGACAAGATTGCCAAACGCAAAGTCACCACGTGGCTAGCCATCACCATTTTTGAAGGTAAAAATCGTCAAGTACGTCGCATGGCGGCCCATGTGGGACTGCCTTGTCTGCGGCTGATTCGCATGGCATCAAGTGGCTTTAGCTTGGGGAATTTAGAGGTTGGCGCATCCACACAAATACCGCTATCACCTGCCGATTTAAAGCGACTGGGTGTCCAACCTTTATCCACAGCAACGACAACGCCACAATCGCGCAAAAAACCTCGCGTGTTAACGCCTAAATCGCTACAATCAAAGCACCCAACAAGCCGACGTAGGCAGCCATGAGCAGGCAGCCGTGAGTAGACAGATATAAGGAAACCGCTATGAGAAAACAGCCATGATCGGTTACATCTATCGTTTTTTTCAAAGCCGCCCTCGTCTACTGTTAGGATTTGCCACCATGGTGGTGGTGTATTTTGGACTATCGACGCTGGTTGGTCTATTGCCCAAAGATTGGACGTTGGCGGTAGCCTACGATAAATTGAAGTTTGTGACGCAATTTTTGCTGGCTTGGAATATCGGACTTTGGGTGTATCTACTGGCTATTTTTCGGATGATGTATAAAGCCGATCGAAATGCAATTTTGGATAAAGCCCATGCTGAAGACGAAGGCACGGTGTTAATGCTGATTTTGGTTTTTGTCACAGCCATTGTCAGTATGCTAGCGATTGTCGTAGAGTTGGGCGCGAGCAAGGACGCCAAAGGCGCTTTGATGCTGTTTCATATCGCGCTCACCGCCATGACGATTTTGACGGCCTGGCTGTTTATTCATACCATGTTTGCTATTCATTACACCCACGAGTATTTCTTGCTTAAAGAAGAAAAAAACGCAGAAATGCTAGATTTTCCTAACGATGATGACCCCGCCTACTGGGATTTTTTATATTTTTCCTACATCATTGGTACATCTGGTCAAACAGCGGATGTCGCCTTCAACACCCAGCAAAGTCGGATCATCGGTACCATCCATTGTGTGTTATCATTTTTCTTTAATACCGCAATTTTAGCCTCATTAATCAATATGTCAGCGGGTCTAATCGGTTAAATAAGTCTGCTAAATAAATCAGTCCAATAAGTCAGCTAAATGAGTCGGTCAATTCAAGTGAATACATCGTCAAAATCGCTTGCTGTATGAGGTATACTATCCTCGTTTTAACATAAAGTGATAGGACTGTCATATCCCACTACGCTAATATCTCGCTACTTTATAACTAGGAAATTGTATGATCGCACAATATTTGATGGTCGATAACGCCCTGCTCGAGCAACTGCAAAATGCCACTGATACAGCGCGAACGGCGTTACTTGAAAGTATGAGTGAGCAGCCTCAAGCGCAATTGGTAGATTTGGGCAAACTGTGGGACATTATCCATTTTGTGTTAACTAAACACAGTGCCACCCAACCTGTACCTGATGAGCCTGTTAGTGAGTTTGTGGTGGGTGTGGAAACCTTTAGTGACAGTGAAGACGCCGATTTCATTGCTTTTACCCCGTGGGCACATATTGTCGAAATCGTCGATGCACTAGAACAAATTAACTTTAAAAAACGCTTAGAAAAAGTCTCGATGAAGTCACTACGTGAGCAGGCTATTTTTCCACCCAATATTTGGCAAGACAAAAAGGAACACTTGGATAAAGAATTGCTGGCTTCATATAATGAGTTATTGGCGTTTTATAATGACGCCTTAGACCATGGCAATAATATTGTGGTGAGTATTTTATAACGTCGATATAGTCCTTTTTTCATTTTTTGAACCAAAAAAGCACCTTATAAAAGGTGCTTTTTTTATCAATTCACTGATGAACATATCATCTAGCTTGACTTAATTAGTTAACCGACTGATTAGTTAACTGACTGGGGTGCAAGAATAGTCATCTCTACACGGCGGTTTGGTTCATAGCTTGAGCCAAATTGTGTTGTCGCACCGCGACCAATAGCGCTGATACGGTTACTAGAGATGCCACGATTGACTAAGTAATTAGCGACTGCTGATGCACGGCGTTGTGATAACTCTTGGTTTCTATTTGCATCACCTTCCACTGAGGCGTAACCATTTACTTGAATGTTAGTTTGGTTATAATCACGTAGTGTGGTAGCTACTTTGTCTAACGTATTATAGAAGTTAGGTAGAATAGTAGAATCACCAACGCGGAAAGTTATCGCTTCTGGGATAGACAAGTTAATGTTATTAGTCACTGGGTCACGCGTTACCGTCACGCCAGAACCTGCGGTTTCTGCACGAAGTTTTGCTTCTTGTTGCTGCATGTAGTAACCCACGCCTGCACCTAGTACACCACCGATTGCCGCATCACGACCGGTTTTTTCACCGCCCGTTGCTTTTGAAATACCCGCGCCTGCGGCTGCCCCTAATAGACCCCCCATAAGCGCTTTATTGTCGGTAATGCCTGTTGTTGTCGTACCAGTTGGCGTTGTTGCACAACCTGTTAAGATAACACCTGATGCTAAAGTAGCTGCTAATAATTTAGTACGCATGAGTAATCTCCTTTGAATTCCTCTAGTTATAATTACTTAGTTATAATTGTCACGCACCAACTTGTTGTTTTTATCTCATTTGCCAGATAAACCTGACAACACTCAGTTGCTTTGTGATTGAGCTCATTATGCAATAAACTTTTTCGTTATATGTAATGATTTGTCTTAAGGATGTTGTAGGATGGCATAATTTGTTACAAAATATTTTCAAGTATTCATTATCTATATTATTTATTTTTATATATTAAATGCTTTGTGATTTTGTTGAAAACTATGCTGCATAGTCAACCTATCATCTACAGATTATTCAATAACTTGTTAATTTTTAATAAAAATTTTTGACAATTAACTTTACTGGGATTTATAGCGTAGCATCGTTAAACTCGAAAGATTTGTGCTTGCCAGTGTATAAAAATTTATTAGTGAACATTTTTGACGTTTGCTAAACTAACACTTATTTTTACAATTAACGAAGCCAAATTAATGAAGCCAAGTATTTTTTCTTATGTCTCATTCAAATAAGCTTTTTTGAATAAGCTTTGTGGGAGCCAAATATGACAAATAACAATAAACCATCATTGCTCAAAAACACGTTCAACAAACTGCGTAAAACATCATTACCTTTGGCGCAAAACGCCAGCTTAGCGGTGGCGGCAGGCACCATTACCGGCAATTCAGTGCTGTTTAGTCTACCGCTTTGGGCGATGGGCGCGGTAAAAACATTAACGGGTCATACATTGGCAGATAAATCCGTGTTAAAAATAGCCAATCACTGGATCAATACCAACAATCGCTTGATTGAAAATATCCTGCCCGATATTGATTTTCGCGTCAACCTGCCTGATGACTTGTCGGTCAATGGCAAATATATTTTGCTGAGCAATCACCAATCGTGGGTCGACACCACTGTCATTCAATACATCAGTGAAAACCGACTGCCGTTAACGCGATTTTTTGCCAAATACGAGCTACTGTATATCCCAATTGTGGGGCAAGCGTTTTATTTTTTAGATTTTCCGATGATGAAACGCTACTCGAAAACAGCGATTGCTAAAAATCCAGCGCTAGAAGACCGCGATATCATCGAAGCCAAACGCGCTTGTCAAAACTTACTCGACAAGCCTTTTACCTTACTTAACTTTATCGAAGGCACGCGGTTTACCCAAAAAAAACATGACTTGCAACAATCGCCGTATCAACATTTGCTAAAACCCAAAGCGGGCGGCATTGCACTTGCATTGGGTGCGTTAGGTGACGATTTAGACGCGGTGCTTGACATGACGATTGTGTATCCTGACGGTATTCCTAGCTATCAGGATTTGTGGCAAGGTAATATCAAACGCATCGGGGTGGATATTCAAAAAATTGCATTGCCAGATGATTTGCTACAGCGCCTCATGGATGGCAAATACCAACAGGATGAGCAAACCAAAATAGATATGTAC
Organism: Moraxella sp. CTOTU46934; assembly: GCF_031979465.1. Lineage (NCBI taxonomy): Bacteria > Pseudomonadati > Pseudomonadota > Gammaproteobacteria > Moraxellales > Moraxellaceae > Moraxella > Moraxella sp. CTOTU46934. The sequence continues at coordinate 35,963 of NZ_DALZEG010000010.1, read as the reverse complement.
CGTTGGCTTGATGGCTTGTGGCAGCAAAAAGATCAACGTATCCAAGCCATGCTCGATGATTTTACCCGTCATCCCTAGCAACACATTATTAGCGACACATGACTAATGACATATCACTAGTGACACTACTAGTTAAAATCTCAGGTGAGTCATGCAAGGCATGACTTACCTGCCTTGTTCTCACTCACATTTTTTGCGGTATTGACCCCATTTTGAGCACTTTTTTATGCCAACTGCTAATTTAGACCCAAAATCCAGCCCAACGCCAAGCTCGAATATTAGCCAACCGCTCGCTGCTCACCCTGCCAAACCCAGTCGTTGGCAGTTAGCCTACGATACCATCATGATGGTTGCCATCGTGTTGGACTTGCTGCTGATGGGGTTTGACGCTTTGATGCTAAGTAGCTTTATGGCAAAAATAGCAAGTTGGCTGGGGTTTCTTGACAGTATCATCAGTTATCAGCAAGGATGGCACGAGCCGCTCAAAGTGGCAGGGGGTCTATTTACCATCTTTTTGATAGCCGAGCTTTTGGTTCGCTGGTTGATTGCCATCGCCCAAAAACGCTATTACCGCTGGTTTTTCTTTCCATTCGTGCATTGGTATGAAGTGTTGGGCTGTGCACCGCAGCTGCGCGCATTACGACTGCTGCGCGTTGGCGTGATTGGTTATCGTCTGCATGAACTGGGCTACAAAGTTTTGCCCGCCAGTTGGCTTGCGACGATCAAATTTTATTATCAAATGATTATGGAAGAGATTTCTGATCGGGTGATTTTAACTGCGATTGACAATATCCGCACCGAAATAAGCAACACCGATGGGCATTTGGTCAAAAACATCATCGACAAGCATCGAGATGACATACAAAAAGTCATTGTCGAAGTGCTGCAGCAAGAGGCCACACCGTTATTACAATCCACACCCGCCCATCCTGCCATCTTTGCCAAACCTTTGGCAGAACAAGTAGGCGTAGCCATTCAGCAAGCGCTAACCGATACGCCCGAGCTGCATCGTATATTACGATTGATACCGATTGCCGGTAGTCTGATAGAAAGCCAAATGCACAGCATCGGGCAACACATTGGGGAAAATCTGACATTAAGCTTGACCACCAACCTTACCAAACCGCAAACGCTCACGCTGATGTATGAAGAAATCGCCAAAAGCTTGGTACAAATTGACGTCACTAGCCCTGCGCTAGAAAAATTAGTTAGCGATATTATTGATGATAGTTTGACGTCACTTGCCAACCAAGTTCGCATTCAACAATGGAAGCACCAAATACGCTGATTGCATCCACCAATTTTGCTGGCCGATAGCCGCTATTCAACCCTTTTTTATCGCCCTACTACAGCTTTGGTTGCCAAACAATAAATAGCGCAGTGAATGGTTGTTGTTTTAAATAATACTTGCTAATATGCGGTATGAATCGATTTTGATGTATAAAAAGTTATTATAAAAAGGTTTTTCATGACACAGCCCGCTGCCCTTGACTTGACCCAAGATAGTTCATCACAAAAATTACAAAGTCTACCTAACCTATCCGAGCAGGGTTCACCGCAAAGTCAGCAGCCAGCCAACCCATTACCCACCGACCCTGTAGCCACTAGCGTGAAACTTACGGGCAGACTCCTCAACTTTACCCGCCTAAATATTGAAGGCAATGACATCAAAGTAATTTTGACAAAGATTGCACAAAAGCTAGGTCGTCAACGCCAGTCCAACTTACCGGTGATTGTCAGCTGTCATCACCCGTTAAATTTAGCGCAGCTTTGGGGCGGCTTATGGGCACTAGGGTTACAGCCGATTGGGTTGGTCACAGGCGCCAATGACGCCCAAGCCAATGAGCTTCGCATTGCCATTTTTCCAGCAGATGGGCAGCGCATTGACGGCAAAGCACCAAAAAATGTGGCGACGGGTAGAGAGCGAAAATCAGACAGCACAAAAAGTAACCCATCCTCTCAACACGTGGCGCAGCCCCCTACCCAATCACCCGCATCCGACAGTCAAGTGACTGAGCGACAAAATCAAACCGCTAATGATATCGCAGCCAATAATACCGCAAGCAATGAGACCACAATCAATGAGACCGCAGCTGCACCTGAAAAATTTGTCGCCTCACCGCATCACCAATCGCAGCCTGAAGGCGATTTGGTGCATACTCAAATGCTGCGCTCCGGTCAAAGTATCAATCATGTAGGCGGTGACGTGATTTTGACCAAAGGCATCAATGCCGGCGCGGAAGCGATTACCGATTATAGCTTACACGTGTATGGAAAAGCCGAAGGGCGATTGGTCGCAGGGGCGACGGGCGACACCAACGCTAAAATATTCTGTTTACGTTTTAACCCGTCACTGGTGTCAGTTGCGGGCACTTATTGCCTAAAAGAAAATATTCCCATTGAGTATTTGGATAAAGCGGTACAAGTCAGCTACCTTGATGGTCAAGGCTTGGTCTTTGAATTGATGGAATAACAATCACCTAAACAACCACTTATACCATAATCTATGCAAAAATCGCCAATCTCTCGATTAACTTCGAAAAGTTTTTTATGCTAAACTAGTCCAATTAACCAAATTTGGGCTAACTAAAATTTAAGCCTTAACTTTTAACGATTTACGTTAATTTATATCCATATTTTTCAAACCAGTTTAGCGTGAATGTGTGTATGGCTTGATGATTAACCAATACAGCCTCACTGACACCGTGCTATGAATAGGAGTATGCCAAAGTGGCAAAAATCGTTGTTGTAACTTCAGGAAAAGGCGGGGTAGGCAAAACCACCACTAGCGCCTCTTTCGCTACAGGTCTAGCCCTTCGCGGCTTTAAAACTGTAGTGATTGACTTTGACGTGGGTCTTAGAAATCTTGACCTCATTATGGGCTGCGAAAACCGTATCGTGTATGACTTTGTTGATGTTATCTCAGGGAACGCGCGCCTGTCACAAGCTTTGGTAAAAGACAAACAGCTCAATAATTTGTTTATCTTACCTGCCAGCCAAACCCGCGACAAAGACGCCTTGACAGATGAAGGAGTCGCCGAAGTCATTAATGAGTTAGCCAAACAATTTGACTACATCGTGTGTGACTCGCCCGCTGGTATCGAGCGCGGTGCCCAGCTCGCTATGTACCATGCCGATGAAGCCATCATCGTGACCAACCCAGAAATCTCGTCGGTGCGTGACTCAGACCGTATCATCGGTATTTTGCAAAGCCGTACTAAAAAAGTTGAAGAAGGTACAGGCGTGGTACGTGAGCACTTGGTCATCAACCGCTACAACGCTGAGCGTGCTGAGCGCGGCGAGATGATGGATATCAACAGCATCTCTAATGATATCCTAAAAGTGCCGCTACTTGGCGTGATTCCTGAAAGCAATAGCGTACTTGAGGCATCAAACCAAGGTGTGCCTGTGGTGCTAGATCAAAATTCAAAAGCCGGTCAAACTTATGATGACATGGTCGCTCGTTTCTTGGGGGAAGAACGTCCCTATCGCCATATCGAGGTGAAGAAGAAAAGCTTCCTACAGCGCTGGTTTGGAGGTTAGGCTATGGGATTTTGGAGTAATTTATTTGGCGGTGAGCAAAAGTCAAACAGTGCCAATACTGCCGCAGAGCGCCTAAAGGTCATCGTTGCTAGCGAAAACCGCTTGCACAATCGGTTAACCCCAGAGCGTATCGAAAAAATGAAACGTGAGATTTTGGCAGTGGTCAATACCTACGTGTCAGGTGTCAACATTGATGACGTCAATATTCAGCATCACAATGAAGCGAATATGGAAGTGTTGGAGATGAATATCAGCTTGCCTGATAGTACACGCCAATAATTCATGTTGCGCTTAATCTAGATTGTTTTTAATCTAGGTTGCATTGAAAAAATTGTGACTAAAAAGCCCATGATGACATGGGCTTTTTTATACTATGGGCTGACTTAGCGCATACGGCGAATTAAATGGTCTTTTTGGATAAATTGGTGATACAGCGCGCCGATGATATGCAAGGCTGTGAACACCAGCAACAACGTCCACAACAGATTTTTATGAATTTTTTCTAACGTGCCTGACAAATCACTGTTTTCACTGACAAAGGCTGGGATATCAAATAGCCCAAACATACTCACCCCTTCCCCATCAAACATGACAGAAAACCAGCCCGCCAAAGGCATGGCAAGTAAAATCAAGTACAGTGCCAAATGGGTTAAATGCGATAGTTTATTTTGCCATTTTGGCATCGGTACATCGGCGGGGGCTTTGGTGACAAAACGATTGATAATACGACCTACTGTCCAAAATAACACACTGAGTCCAAACGCTTTATGCAAATCAAAATAGGTAAAGTCAGTTGCATCTTCATTAAGCTCAATCATTGCCCAAGTCGCAATCAACAATACCACACTAATCCAATGGAAAATACGTGACGATAGCGACCATTTGTTGATACCGTGTGGGGCAATCGGCTGTGGCGCTTCATTTGCAGGAAATAATGCCATAATGGATTTTACCTTATCATGATTTGTTTTGGGTTATTCTAGCAATGTTTGGGCAAAATAAAAGTAACAGACTGTTGGCAAAATAGCACAAAGGCGGACTGCGTCTAACTATCTAAATCCACCAAGAAATGCGAGAGCTTGTCCAAATCTGGCACCACACATAGCTCACCTGCCAACATGACTGGCTGAAAAATATAGTCCTGCTGTAAGCTATAGTCTGCCAAATTCGGTGCGCGTGAGCGCTCGACGACCTCATCATCTGGCGCGTTTAAGGCGGCTAATAAGTCAGGGTAGTGAGTCGCTAATTCAGCTTGGTAAGTGGCGTCATCAGCGTCTTTGAGATCAGCAATACGCACAGAATGAAAAGTCACTTCGCCATGAATCTGCAAGGCAATCCGATGGATATCGGTGACGCTTTCTAACACCACTAAGTGGGTGGGCTTATCATCTTTTGGCAACAAGTGATACACCGGCACTTCTTGACCGCGCCAAATATAATTCCAGATGCGCTCATCATAGTTATCAATGCTCAAAATCAAAGCTTGCGGCACAATCCAGTCAGGCGAACTGCTAGAAGGAATTCGAGCAATGGTTAATTGACCTGTGGTGATACTTAGGACGCCTACATCCTCATCTTGCTTAAAATAACGGTTTAAATCGTTTGCCATAGCCTGCTCATTTACTGATTAATAAGAAGTTTAGGGGTCGCTGCTAGCCTGCCGTATTAGCCACACAAGGCGATTAGCTGCTGAGCTAACTGCTTAGGGGTGCCAACAAAAGTGACTTGGTTGCTTTCAATCATGCTTTGTGGCTGGCTCGCGCAGGTGCTACTGTCAGGGGATTGCGCCCAAATAATGCTGCCATTTTTTTTGACCGTCGCTGCCACATCACTGCCATCATTGCCCATACCAGAGAACACAATAGTGATTAAATTATTGCCAAACGCTTCACTGCAGTTACGCATGACCTCACTGATTGGCGGTTTGTAACTGCCTTGCCAAGGTTTACGCTGCAAAATCACCCGTCCATTGGAATCACACACCACGCTGTGTTCAATCGGTAAAATCAAACAACGTCCTGTCAATAATTGCTGGGTATTGGTCACTATGTCACAGCGCCACTCATTGTGACGATTTAAAATTCTTGGCAAGGTGTTTAGCGTATTTTGGTTAAAGTGCTGCGCTAGTAACAGCGCCACTGGTAAATCTTCGGGCAAATTATCTAAAAATTCCTTAATGGCGAGCGGTCCGCCCATCGAGGCTGCGAGCAACACCACATATTTCCAGGGTTTGATTTCGCTCTTGGCAGCATCATAGGGCTCTAACAAATCGCTACGTTCTAGCATGTTGGCAATTTTTCGCTTGAGTTGGCGTTGCCATTTGGCATATAGCAGACTTTCATTGATATAAGGCGCAGTGACAAAGCCCAGCAGCACAACCTTAGTCAAATTGACATTCTGTTGTTTTTCAACATTTTGAATGACTGCGTAATCGTCTGGGGTATCGATTAGCCACACATCAACTTTTTGCTGAAAATGTTTTTCGAACAGCTGTGATGCTGCCAAGCATGCCACGATTTCAAATCCCCAAGAACGAATGGTATCGCTAAAGGCGAGCCGTTGCTGATTTTCCTCAGCAACGATAAAAAATCGCAGCGGTGGGTACTTTGACAGCATGAATGATTGTATCCTTTACCTGGCCAGTCGGCTTAGTCAGTTTTTGCTTGTTGGGTAAAGCGCGCTAACGTGTCTAACAGCATTTGTTCTTGGAATGGTTTACCCATGTATTCATTCACCCCGATATCAAACGCGCGTTCACGGTGTTTTTCACCGGTACGCGATGTAATCATGACAATAGGGATATGCTGGAGCCGTGAATTATGGCGAATATGGTTGGCCACTTCAAAGCCGTCCATACGTGGCATCTCAATATCCAATACAATGACTTCAGGTAGCATTTCTTGCAGTTTTTCTAGCGCATCAATACCATCTGTTGCCACTTGGGCCTCATAGCCGTGACGTTCTAGTAAGCGCGAGGTGACTTTGCGCACGGTTACTGAGTCATCCACAATCAATACCAGCGGTTTGTGCGCTCGTTTGGCCGCTTTATTGGCTTTTTGCAGCTCGACTTTGGTAATGTTGCTGACATTACGCATCAATGCCACCAAATCAAGAATGAGCATGACCGAACCATCACCCATGATGGTGGCAGAAGAAATTCCATCGATATGGGAGAGCTGACGACCGAGCGGTTTGACGACCACTTCAATACGAGAGCCTGCAATCATATCCACTTGTAGCGCCATGCGCTGACCTAAGTCAGTACGAATAATAATCACTGGCACACTGCTTGACTGGTGCGCTAGTGCATCCACCGGGTCGCTGCCATACAAAATCTGATTAAGATAGCGCAAACGATAGGCTTGTCCATCGATATTGATAATATCGGCATTCGTGGTATAAAAATTAGCAATCGCATCGATATTGACCCGCATCACACGTTCAATTTGCACCAATGGTACAGCAAAGTATTTATCCCCTGCCCTCACCATCAAGGCATCAGACACCGCAACTGTCAATGGTAGACGCATGGTAAAGCGTGAGCCTCTGCCAGGCTCAGAGTCGACGGTTACTACCCCTCCTAACTGCTTGACTTCGCTTTGTACCACGTCCATACCGACACCACGACCCGAGATTTGTGATACGGATTTGGCGGTGGATAGACCCGCGTTAAAGATATATTGCATGATATCCAGTGTCTTTAGACTGGTATCTTTGGCAGAAATCAAGCCTTGCTCAATCGCTTTTTCGCGTACGGCATTGACATTAATACCGCGTCCATCATCGGTTAAGTTGATAACGATTTCACCGCCTTCACGCAGCACTTCAAGCGTGATTAAGCCTGTTCTTGATTTACCACTTTCAATACGTTCTTGCGATTTTTCAATACCATGGTCAACGGCGTTACGTAGCATATGCTCAAGCGGCGAGGTAATACGCTCAAGGATATTACGGTCAATTTCACCTTCATCGTTTAGGATTCGCAGTTCAACAGATTTACCCAGTTCGGTGGCTATTTGACGGACGACCCGTTGCAGACGTGGCGTGATACGCGAGAATGGCACAGTACGTGAATCCATCAACCCCTCTTGCAAATCGGACTGGGTGCGTGATAACTGCAGTAGCAAGTTTTCGGTTTCACGGGTTTTATCGAGCATGGTCGTTTTGATGTCTAACAAGTCCGATGCTGATTCCGAGAGCGATTTTGACAATTGGTTGAGCGATGAATATTGGTCCATCTCTAACGGGTCAAAGTCACTTTCTAACGCATGCTCATCACCAATTTGTGACAAGATTTGAATCTCAAGCTCTGTTTCCATACGGCGTAGCTGATCTGCTAGACGCTGTACAGTTGCGCCCATCTCTTCGATATTGTTCGATAGACTTGATATACCCATCTCGATTCGCGAGCGGTTAATCGCGGACTCACCTGATAGGTTAATCATGCGCTCCATGGTACTTGCAGAAATCCTAAGTGTCTCAGCATGAAGGTTCGATTGATCTTGCTCAGATTCAAAGTTACCCGTCATCAGCGGCATGACGCTTAGGTCGCGTTGTTTGACTTCTAACGCATCTTGTCCCAAACTACTGCGATAGATATCAATTTGCTCAATTTGGCTGGCTAGGTTAGCATTGGGGATTTCTTTTAAGCTATCAGGTTTTTGCGAGAATTGTTGCAGCGCGGCAACCAACGCCACAGGCGTTTGTGGGTTAAATTTATTCTCTAATACATAAATCGCATTTGCTAACCAGTCATGACACACGGCCAATAGGTTGCCAATCATACGCGTCGCAGGTTTGCGGCGGCTGCCTAGCTCTTCGTAGATGGTTTCCATTTCGTGCGCCAACGTGGCAATCCCTTCAGCTCCGACCATTCTTGCGCCACCTTTGATGGTGTGCAATTCACGTTGCAAGGCTTGTAAGGCTGCAAGATCACTGTTATTACTACGGAATTCTTGTAGATGCTGGCTGCTGCTATCGATCAGTTCTTTGGCTTCTTCAAGATAAATTTTTAAGATATCTTCGTCAGGCTCTTGACCTTTCCAAGTCTCTAAACGACGCCCTTCAAAGTTGTTAATAATTTCTTCGATGTAGAGTGGATCATTTTTTGCAATCGCGCTATCACCCTCTTGGGCAAGTTGTTTTTGCTCCATCAACTCTTCAGGATTAGCTTCAACAATCATCGGCACTGCAAATACCAAGTCTCGACTTTGCACTGTACCAGCGATAACCTCATCAATTTGCTGGGCAAAGTCGCTGGCTTTGAAGGAGCGACTAAATTGTCGAACTTGCTTGAGCTGCGAGGCAATGGTTTCATGCAGCTTTTGCACCAATGAAGCGGTATCGGCATCACTCGCTAAAATACCTTTATCAATGGCATCATACACTTGCTCACCACGTAGCGCCATCTCGGCAATACTCGTTACCCCGAGTAGCTCTGCACCCCCTTTTAACATGTGCATATAATTAGATAGTTCTTTGGTGACCGCTAAATTGCTAAGGTTATTGAGCCATTGGTCGTAGTAATTTTGCACGTCGGGCTGAACGGTTTGCACTTCATCCAAGAAAATCTGCAATAGTTCATCATCGGTAGCAACTGGTTGGTACTCGATAGCATCCATCTCGGCTTGGTACTGATTTTTTGCCAATAATTTTCTTAAGGTTTCAATCGCCTCTTCATTGATATTGACGCGCAGTCCTGCTGCAATGGCGTCAAACATATTGATGAGCTGATTGTGTACGCCCATTAAGGCATCATAAATGGCTTCATTTTTGGCAAATTGCGGATAATCAGCGAGTTTTTTATAGGCAAACTGTAAGGTGCTTGGAATGATAAAATAGCTCAAACCTTCAGTCGCTTGCGCAAGCCTTGACGCTTGTTGTTCAAGCTGCTGGGCATAGGCAATAACTTGTTCATTCTCGCCAGCAAACCTAGCCTGTGCTTGCTGATCGGCATCGAGTAAGTCATCAATCCCAAGCGCCATCAGGTCTTTGACTGTCAGTTTTGTGCTTTCATGAGGCTCAGCATTGGCATCGGTTAGACGCTCAACCAAGTCGGCAACAATGTCATTGTTATCTTCTATAACCGTTACATCATGATGGATTTTATGCTCATCAATGTAGGTTCGCAGTAGATCTGTGGCCTCTTGCAGGGTCAATAACTGGCGAGCCGTCAGCGGCATTTCATTATGTAATAAGTCGCCCAATACTTTTTCTACCGCTGCGCTTAAGCGATAAATATTGTTTAGTTCAATCAGCGCTGCGCCACCACGCAAGGTATGAAATGCGCGTAATATGGCATCAGGCACATGCGTTGCAGGCTCACCCAAATGCTGGGTGATAAAGTTATCAATATTGACCAATAACTCGTCTGCTTCTTCAATAAATACGTCATCAGCGACATCCATTTCACTACTGATGTCACTAATGCCACTGACATCCTGTAGCGCTTGCGTTTGTGCGGTGGCGTGACCAGACGAGAGTGCCGCATCTGTGTGTGACGCACTCGGCGAGGCGGCCCCCTGCCCCATAAAGGCGGACAAGACTTGAGGGTAGCTAAAGCTGTCGCCATGTTTTTTGGCATAGCTATTAGCGACAGCTTGCCACAGTTTAATCACTGCGGGATAGTCTGTACGATTTTGGGCAAAAATCGTGATGAGCCCAGCAAATGCGTCAATGACATCAGCAACCAGATGTGAAACCCCCTCGTCTACCGCTATGGTATGATCAAGCACGCGATTGAGCATGTTTTCAATCGACCAAGCAAGCTCCCCTAGCTGATTGGCGCCAACCATACGACCTGAGCCTTTTAAGGTATGAAAGCCTCGGCGGATTTCTTTTAAGGTATCAAAATCATCGGGCTTGGCTTGCCAAGCTGCGTTAAGCGGGGCAATCGTTTCAATCACTTCATTGGCTTCTTCGATATAAATTTCTTGAATATCGGCATCGCTGACCGCATCTGTGACCGTCGTTAGCTGTTCATATTCGCGAGCCACTACCTCAGGTAAGGCTGTGGTTGATGGCGCAGTGTCACTCGCAACCTCACTGCCTTGAGCCCCATTGTCACTGTCTTTAGCCACACTAGCACTGACTGGTACAAAGCTACCTAAGCCATTGGTTTCTGGCAGACCTGTGTTAATCGGCTGCTGCTGTAATAGATTAGTCGCTTGCAACACGGTAACCGCAGGGTCGATACTTGGCGCCCGCTGCTGCTGAAAATCTTCAACCAATATCGGCAGTTTGCGATGGGTATCTTTGATAAAGCCCACTAACGCATCACTAACCGCTAAAGTACCATCTAGCACACGGTTGAGCATGTTTTCTACTGCCCAACACATCTCACCAATTTGATGAGCGCCCACCATACGACCTGAGCCTTTTAAGGTATGAAAACCTCGGCGGATATCTTTGAGCGCGACTAATTCACGAGTGTCCACTTCCCATACGGGAATTTGCTCACCCAACTCAGCGAGGACTTCTTGCGCCTCTTCAATGAAAATATCTCGGATATCTTCATCCATACTATAGTCATCAGCTTTGAGGGCTTGCCTCGCAGCCGCTAGCGCTTGCGATTCTTGCACGCCAGTCGTTTGCGTGACAGCCGTTTGCTTGATAGGCGCTTCTGAAGCCGTAGCTAGCACTTGTGTTGGTGCTTTCATATCACTGGCAATATATTCGCCTTCATCATCGTAAATCACCGTATCACTGCCAAAGAGCTTGGTTGGCGCTATCACTTCGGCGGCGGTTAATGGCATTTCGATTAAGCGATTAAGCAATAAATTGGCACGGTTAAGCTGAGTTTGGGTTTGATCCAAAAATTCTTCATTAACAGACTGATTGGATAAATAATCCAAAAATAGCTCAAAGCGGGCAAGCATGTCGGCGATGGCATCACTGGCTTCCCAGCTTAATACCTGTACCAAATTTTTATGCATACGACTAAATAATAAGCGAATCTGTTCGACCAATTCTTTGGGACGTGTTAATCCTAATGCCCCAAAAACTTGAATAGTGGCAATCAATTCGTCATTGACAGTTAATTTATTTAAATCACGGGTTTGGATATATTGATTAAACGACTGTTTGATATGTTCAATATGCACGCGCGTTTGGCGCACCGCTTCATTTTGCGGATTGCTGGCATAGGCAAAATGCTGTAAGCCAATTTGGCTATCAAGGATTTCAACCGTTGACAACAACTGGCTATGAACATCTTGCAGCTGGCGTTCTACCTGCCAACTGAGTGATGACGCCATAAAGGCATCTTGCGTCATTAAGCGCACATCATCGATAATTTGCGCCATTTGGTTTTCATAAAACACCCAACCGCGATTTGCCAAACTGTTTTTGACCGATTCAAGCAGCGGCAAAATGGTGAGGGGCTCATGCACTTGATAAATAATTTTTTCAAGTTTTTCTAATACTTGACTAAATAAATTATCAAGCGCGTCACTACTATTGATATCCAAGCTTGATAGCAGGGCTTTAGCGTCATGCGATTTATGGGTTAACGCATTGAGCGCTAATAACACATCAACTGCCAGACGCGACACGGTAATATCAGGAGTGAGAGTCAAATCATGCGTCAGCACCAATGACAGACTGTTTAATAGCGAAGCATAAGCGGTTGGCGCAGGCTGCTCATTGAGGGTTAGGTTATTGCACCACACCGCTACCAACTGCCAAAATTGACGCCAAGCAGGATTGATAGAAGCCTGGGACAAATAGCCAGCAACTTTGCTCAGCGCATCTAAATGTTTGCTGTCGTTGGTCGCGTTTTGTAGTAGTTGCAAACTGGTATAACGCCAGACTTTAAGTAATTCATCGGCTTGGGCACTGTCCCATGGGTGTTTGATGTCTGGCGTGGCTAATTGGCTTAAAAATAATAAAGTATTGTCTGTGGCAGGTTGGATGGGCTCATAAGATGACGCTATGCCAAGCAATTGCTCAAAATAAGCGATTCGGTCGTTGACCCAGTCAGTATGAATCTGCTGCTTAGCTTGTACTTGTTCAATGTCAAATTGCAACAACCTCACCGCATGGCTGATTTGACTAAAATACTGCGGGGATAAAGTCTCTTGCTGAATGGCGATAGTGGTTTTATCAAGCATTTTCGCCAGTTTTGATAAGGCTGGCTGGTTAGCAAGCGCGAGTGCACCGGTGATTTGGTGCAAATGTTGACCGATTAACTGCCACGCTGGCTGCGCGTCATGTCGTTGTAGCAACTGGTTAAGCTCACCAAATACGTCTTTTAAAACAGGCATCAACCAGTCTAAGGCGATCAAATTACGTTGTTTACTCATACCATATTCCTAGGACAACGACTGTCAAAAACGATGACGATTTTTATCGATTTTAAGGTAGCTGTAACGCAGTCGTTTATTAATTTCTTATATCACTTAAAATAACTTACCCGCTGTCTGGCGTCAACTCAGGTTGATACCTTTTATACCCTTCAATATTGACTTCACTGATTAGCGCTCCATATTTGCCACTGCTTTGAGCCAATCTGGGGCAACCGTTTTGCAATAGCCATTGATTGTCGGCATGGCAATTTGCTGTAAATCTGGATCACTAAACCCCAGACTTTCACCTGAGCCTAATAACAAAACACCATCATCCGCCAAATAACGGGCTAAATAACGCACGATGTCACGCTGCTCAAATTGCCGAAAATAAATTAACAGTCTTGCCTCTACCCCAGTTGTTATCGGTGAATAACTTATTATCGGTCATGACTTGGCGTTAAAAAATCTCAATCAATGATTAAAACAAGCGCTTCCAACCCCTCATCTAACACTTATACCCTTATCTACTACTTATACATTTATCTACTTATAAATTTATCTAACAGTCATAAAAAGAAAGGTGGTTAAAACCACCCTTTATTTTAGCCAACTGTTGATTACTAAACCTAATTAAGCATTAGCCATTAAGCGTTTGCTGAAGCATCATCTGGCAATTTAAAGCCCGATACTGATTCTTGCAGCGCTGCCGCCATTTCATTAAGCTGACCGATTGAACGAGCGGTTGCCATGGTACCTGATGTGGTTTGCGAGGTAATATCTTGAATGATGTTCATGGTGTTTGAAATATGACCCGCTGAGGCTGCCTGTTGACGCGCCGCATTCGAGATACTCTGAATCAATGATGCCAAGTTATTAGATACAGTTTGTACTTCTTCAAGCGCCTCACCCGCGTCTTTTGCAAGTTTTGCACCGCGTACAACTTCTGCGGTGGTTGATTCCATCGACATCACGGCTTCGTTCGTATCTGCCTGAATGGTTTTAACCAGTGTTTCAATCTGTTTGGTCGCTGTGGCTGAACGTTCTGCTAGGCGCTGTACCTCGTCAGCAACAACCGCAAAACCACGACCTGCTTCACCCGCCATCGATGCCTGAATTGCTGCATTCAACGCCAGGATGTTGGTTTGGTCAGCAATGTCATTAATCAGTCCAACGATATCGCCAATCTCTTGCGATGATTCACCGAGGCGCTTAATACGTTTTGAGGTTTCTTGAATCTGGTCACGAATGGTATTCATACCATCGATAGTACGTTGTACCACTTCTGCCCCATTATACGCAATCGCAACCGAACGGTCCGCAACCGCAGCAGATTCGGCGGCATTTGAAGATACTTGGTCAATAGACACCGCCATCTCATTAATCGCTGCAGAGGCTCCCGCAATCTCTTGCGCTTGGCTTTCAGAGGCTTGGGCTAGTTCAACTGCCGTTGCCTGGGTTTGGTCAGAGGCGCGAGCGACTCGCTCTGCGGTGACGTTAATCGCAGAAACCAGTTGACGCAATTGGTCAATTGCAAAGTTGACCGAGTCTGCAATCGCACCTGTAAAGTCTTCTGATACCGTTGCGTTCACGGTCAAGTCACCTTCCGCTAAGTCACCTAACTCATCAAGCAAACGCAAAATCGCCATTTGGTTACGTTCGTTTTCTTCTTGGATTCTGCGGGCACGTTCAGATTCAACCTCCATCTCATGACGTTGACGCAGCGTTTCACGCTTAACTTCTTCCTTCTCTCGATAGGTTTTAGCATTAATCTGGCGGGTCAAAAAGTAAATCGCCCCAATGACGCCCAATACAATCAAAATAGAGGGCAACCAAATGGTCAAAAAACTAATGGCAACACTATTCTGTTGACGTACCAAAATCATCAATTGGTAAAGTCGATAAATAAATGCCAAAGCAGCCACGCCACCACAAATACTTGCCCAAATAATCCAGTTGATTGAGTCCCCTCTATCCAAACGATAATTACTCTTGCCAGGCCCGACCGCGACAGGGGAGTTGATATTGGTACTTAGGGTCGAAGTTTTAGTATCCATGATATGGTAAACCCTCAATTGTTTTAATGAGTTAGAAAATTAGGTTATAACGCTGCTTCTAAATAACGCGTGTCTTGCGCCAATAAGCTTGGCATAAACACATACCAAATCTGCTCGTTTTGTCTAAAACGACCATGCGTATACTGCGCGAGCGGTGAATCATTCGGCATTTCGATAGGCTGATATTGCCCTTGACTAAAGGTTTGGATACCCAATACCTCATCAACTTGTAAGCCACTAAATAGCTTGGGTTGATCAATCACCAAAATCTTTTGATTGCCTGATTGGTAATTTAAACCTGATGGATGTAAACCTAAGAAGTTTGACAAATTGGTAATCGGTAATAACCTTCCCCGAACATTGGCAATCCCTAGCAGCCAAGGTTTTGACAAAGGCACCGAGGTATAGGCAGGCAAAGATAGTACCTCTGCCACATCGCCGAGTGGTGCTACCAAGTGGTAGTCACCGAGCGAAAACGCAACCCCTAGCCACTGATTTCTTTGGTCAAAGTGGGTACCTTTTTGTCGTTTGATACCGCGGTTAGCGAGTCTTAAAAGCTCGATAAAGCCGTTTGAGGACACGAAACCTACTCCATCACGGCGCAGATTATAGTGATTAAGGCTTCTTCTGTAATCGGCTTACTGAGATAATCCCGTGCGCCTTGTCGCTTGCCCCAGACGCGGTCAGCTTCTTGATTTTTAATACTGATGATGATGACAGGGATATGACTGGTTTTTGGGTCACGGGTAAGTTTGCGGGTTGCTTGGAAGCCGTTCATCTCTGGCATGACCACATCCATCAAAATCACATCGGGGAAAAACTCATTGGCTTTTTGAATTCCATCCTCGCCTGTATGCGCTTCAATGACTTCGTGCTGATGACGAGTCAAAATATCTCGAAATTTTGCCATTTCTGATGGTGAATCATCAACTACTAAGATTTTGGCCATACACTTACCCTTTTACCTAATTATTGATTGCATTAATATTTTACTGTTTTGTATGTCGGTGGGAATAAAAATCCAACAGCACAACGGTTAAACTAAACACGCATCCCAAATCTACGTCTAGCTAGGTTGCAATCTGGGCTTATATTTCAGTCATATCGAGTGATTGCAGATTTTAGGGGTTAACAACAGTTGCAAGCAATGGCATGCTGTTTAGCTTCAACCCAGCGCATGAAGAAGCACAGCGCATTAAGACGCAGGACGATGACGTTCAATGGTATCAAATAGCTCTTCTTTACTAAATGGTTTGGTCAAGTACTCATCTGAGCCGACGATACGACCGCGCGCTTTATCAAACAAGCCATCTTTTGATGACAGCATAATCACGGGCGTGGCAGCAAAATCTGCGTTGTTTTTGATTAGTGAACAAGTCTGATAACCGTCGAGGCGTGGCATCATGATATCGACAAAAATCAAATCTGGGTTGGTATCCGCAATTTTTGCCAACGCATCAAAGCCATCAACGGCAGTAGTCACCTCACAGCCTGCTTTGGCAAGTAACGTCTCTGCGGTACGACGAATGGTTTTTGAATCGTCAATAATCATGACTTTTAGGCCTTCAAAATTTGCATCCATAATATTTTCCTAATGGTTGTTTCGCTATGGTTTTGCTACCCATTGTTCTATAGCGATTACTCAAAACTTTAATTCATTGATGTTGGGGCAATTATCAAGTGATGCCTCAACCCTCAAAAGCAACTGGTACAATTTTTGACAATTAAACAAAGCTATTCTAAATAATTTTTATAAGATATAACAAATATTTCATACAGTGTAGTTACAAACCAACTGTATGGTGATATTTTTAAAATACTACCATACTTTTTTGCTGCAAAGTATGCTTAAATCGATGCACTTACCGTTCATTTTTAACATCCTATGATGATTCAGGTTTGATCTATTGACTGTTTTGTAGATTGCCCATACACCCATGTTAATATACACGGATTCCATGAGATAGTGACACATCTTGAGATAAGCTTAGAAAAGTTTATTGCACTGGCTATTTCTACATCGTTTTATATTTTTTTAAGTTGATTGTTTGCGCTGAGGACGTCTCATTCATGATAACATCGAAGTTTATCACCAAAGTTCTACCATTAGGCCTAGCCGTGGCTAGCGCTGTTATGAGTTTGAGCGGTTGCCAAAAACAGCAAAACGATAGCAAAAGCCCGTTCTCAACCCAAAAGACCCAAATCACCACCGCGTCAGCCACCACGCAAATCGCCAATAACGAAATTCAGCTATTAGCCGCTGATGTCATCACTGCCAAAGCAGACCGATTTGAACCGAGCGTCACCGTGACAGGGACACTGCAGCCTTCAGACCACACAGTGGTACAATCAACCGTGAATGCACAAGTGCAGCAAGTACTGGCTGATGTGGGTAAAACCGTGGCAAAAGGTGAGCCACTGGTACGACTTGATATCAGTGATAGTAAAAACCAACTCGCTCAAGCGCAAGCCGACGTTGCCGCCGCCCAAGCACAAGCAATCGTCGCCAATAAACTTGCTGAGCGCAACAAAATTTTGCTCGAGCAAGGCTTTGTCTCACAAATAGAGTATGAGCGTAGTGTGGCAGACAGCATTGCCCAGCGTGAAGCCATCAAAGCCAAACAAGCCCAATTAAGTAGCGCACAAAAAATGTTTGGTGATACCACGATTTATGCGCCTACCACTGGGATTGTCAGCAGTCGCAGCGTCAATGTCGGACAGGTAGTCACGCAAAACCAAGCCTTGATGGAAATCATTGACCCCAATAAACTTGAGTTTGCCGCCAATGTCCCTAGCGAAGCACAAACACAGCTACAACTTGGTCAACAAGTGCCTTTTACTATTAGTAATCAAACCAATCAGTACATCGGACAAATTAGCCGCATTTCGCCCCAAGTCGATGCCGCCACTCGCCAGCTGACGATTTATATCGCGGTTAAGCCTTCTCAGCGTAATCGTGGACTTCGCCCGGGCATGTATGCCACAGGCAAGCTTAATTATGGGGTTGCACAAGTTGGGGTCTTGGTGCCGATGTCAGCGGTAATGCTGGAATCTAAAGCACTCGAATCTAGAGCCCTCGAATCTGGGGCAAAAGGCGCAGCCAATAAATCTAGCGACCCATCCGCCACAAGTCCAACTTTAGAAGCAGGCACGATTTTGGTGGTCAGTAAAGACAATGTGATTACCAAACAGCCTATCAAGGTACTCAAACACCTTGACGATACCAGTCAGTATTTAATTACTGGCATCGAGCCTAACACCACAGTGATTGTGGCAAATCTCAATGCCAATGATGTGGGTAAAAAAGTCGTGCTCAAATAACCTACTGATAGTGTTTCATTCACTCATTCTATATTGTTAAAAATTTCACTGTTAAAAATTTTAGTATTAGGAATTTGCTATGTGGCTCACCCGCGTCAGTATCAACAATCCTGTGTTTGCCGCCATGATCATGCTCGCGCTAATGGTCATTGGACTACTAGCAACATTTCGCATGAAAGTTGAGGAATTTCCTAATATTGAATTCCCATTTGTGGTAGTCAATACCGTTTATAGTGGTGCTTCGCCTGAAGTCATCGAAACCGACATTACCAAAAAAATTGAAGACCAAGTCAATACCATCGCCGGTGTCAAAGAAGTAACCTCCGTCACCCAACAAGGCTTATCACAAGTCATCGTGCAGTTTGATTTAAATATTCCGTCCGATGTTGCCGCGCAAAACGTGCGTGATAAATTGGCACTGGTGACCCCCACCTTTCGGGATGAAGTCACCACGCCTATCGTTGCGCAGTACAATCCTGCCGATGCGCCTGTGGTGTCCGTCACGTTTCGCTCTGACAAAATGTCGCTTCGGGAATTATCCACTTATTTAGACAACACGGTCAAAAAACAACTGCAAACGGTCACGGGGGTGGGTCGTGTTGATATCTTGGGGGGACGGCAGCGTCAAATCCGTGTGCTGCTCAATCCCACCCAAATGAATGCCTATAAAGTCTCAGTTAATCAAATTAGCAATGCGCTACGCTCAGAGAACGTTGAATTACCTGTCGGTACCATCAACAATCAAAACCAAGAAATGGTGATTCAAGTCAACGGGTTGGTCAAAACACCCAATGAGTTTAACCAAATCATTGTCGCCCAAAATCGTTCAAGTACGGGTGCTATCGTGCCTGTGTACTTATCGCAAGTTGCCGAAGTCATTGATGGGCAAGCCGAGGCTGAGTCAGCGTCGCTACAAAATGGTCAACCTGCGGTGGCAATGGATATTATCAAAATGTCGGATGCCAATGTGATTGATGTGGTTGATAAAACCCAGCAGCGTCTGGCAGAAATCCAAGCGACCCTACCCCCAGGTGTCACCATGACGGTGGTGGCTGATAGCTCAAAAAGTATTCGCGGCTCGTTAAATAATGTGGTGCGCACCTTGATTGAAGGAGCGATATTGGCGGTGTTTATTGTTTGGTTGTTCTTAGGGTCGTGGCGCTCGACCATTATCACAGGATTGACGCTGCCCATTTCACTGCTCGGTACTTTAGCGGCGATTTGGACGTTTGGTTTTTCCATCAACATGATGACCCTGCTGGCGCTGGCATTATGTATTGGACTATTGATTGATGATGCGATTGTGGTGCGGGAAAATATCGTACGCCATGTGGGTATGGGCAAACATCACCGCCAAGCGGCGCTTGATGGCACCCAAGAAATCGGGCTTGCTGTGCTAGCGACAACGCTGGTGATTGTGGCGGTATTTTTACCCGTGGCTTTTATGGGCGGGATTATCGGACGCTTTTTTTATCAGTTTGGTGTGACTGTTTCTACCGCTGTATTGCTGTCGTTATTTGTCAGCTTCACCCTTGACCCGATGTTGTCTTCGATTTGGCCAGACCCAGATGCCGCGCACCAACATGACCGCGTCAATGAACGGGTTTCATTTCGCAAGCGACCGATTGCTTGGCTATTAGATGGGTTTCAGCGCTTATTAGATCGGTTGACCAATCTATACAGCCATATTCTTGCGTGGAGTTTACGCCATCGCTTGATAACTGTGCTCATCGCAATTGGCTCGCTGGTTGCCGCGTTTTTTGCCGTGGGGTTGGTGGGCAAAGAATTTGTCCCGCAAGCGGATATGAATGAAATCAAAGTCAAATTTGAAACACCTGTCAATGCCAATATTGACTACACCCAACAAAAAGCAGCACAAGTCAACGCGGTATTACAAAGTTTTCCTGAAGTTACCAATACTTATGCCACGGTTAATGCCATGTCCTATAGCGGTAACAATCGGGTACAAGTGAATGTATCGTTAGTACCTAAAGATGAGCGCACGCGCGGACTAGATGCCTTAAACCGTGCCATGCGTGAGCAATTGCAGCAGGTAGGCGGTATTAAAGTTACCTCAGTAGCGGCCGCTGCCATGGCGGTCAGCGGTGGTCTTAAGCCGATTATGATATCCATCAAAGGCAATGATTTAACTGAGCTGCAACGTTTATCCAATGAGTTTATGCAAAAACTCTCAAACGTCAATGGCTTGGTAGACTTGGAAAGCACGCTTAAACAGCCCAAATCAATGGTCAATGTCACCATTAACCGGGAAGCAGCAAATGATGCCGGTCTCTCGATTGGACAAATCGGACAAGCATTACGCCCACTGCTGGCCGGTGACAATGTGAGCACCTTTAAAGATGACAACGGCAACAATATCGATGTCAACGTGCGCTTAAATGACGACAACCGCCAGACCATCTCGCAGCTACAATCCATGTACTTGTCATCAAGCCGTATGGACCAAAATGGTCAGCCGATGCTAGTGCCGCTATCGCAAGTGGCGAATTTTAGTGAAACCTTGGGTGCACCGCAAATCAACCGCCGTTCGCTGTTTCGTGAGGTGGTAGTCCAAGCCAACACGGACGGCAGACCGGCAGGTGATATCGGCGCGGATATCACAAAAATCCAAAACGAAATGAAACTGCCACCTGGTTACAGCTTTGCGGTACAAGGCTCTAATAAAGACATGGCAGAATCCATTGGCTACGCAACAACCGCACTTGGACTGGCAATCGTGTTTATTTATATGTTGTTAGGGTCACAGTTTAATAGCTTCTTATACCCTGTGGCGATTATGGCGTCGCTGCCATTATCGCTAATTGGGGTGTTCTTTGCGTTATTTTTATTCGGTTCTAGTCTTAATATGTTTTCTATCATCGGTATTATCATGCTGATGGGATTGGTGTGTAAAAATGCGATTTTGCTCATTGATTTTATTAAAGAATCTTTATCAAAGGGTTTGAGCCGAAATGAAGCTATTATGCTCGCGGGGCAAACGCGCCTGCGCCCAATTTTGATGACTACCGCTGCCATGGTGATGGGGATGGTACCGCTGGCACTGGGCATTGGTGAAGGTTCAGAGCAGCAAGCACCGATGGCACACGCCATTATTGGCGGGGTGATTACTTCAACCTTATTGACCTTGATTGTGGTACCTGTGATTTATACCTATTTAGATGATGGCAAACAGCGGTTTTTTCGGTTATTGGCTAAAAAGAAAGCAGCAACCCCTGCCATAGAGCGCCACGACTCACTTTAAGCAATAATTCATTACAATTTTATACAGTGTAAAGAAACTTAAGAATGAGTAGCCCAGTACAATTTTAAATTGGGCTATGCATTAATTGGATTAATTGGGCTGTGTGATTGATAGCTGTATGATTGGCAGCTAAGAAGTTTTATAAAACTGTGTAAGACACTATCATATTGGCAGTCTCTTGCTTTATGATAATAATCTCTTGCTTATGATTATAGGCTCTTGATTGATGATAGAATGCTGGCTTTGATAAGCAAAAGCAATAATAACAACTGATTTATTTTAGAGATTTTTTGGAGTTGGTGATGGAAGATAATAATAGTGGTACTAAAACCGTACTATTGATTGAGGATGATCCAGATTTAGCCGAGTTGATTAGCGAATATTTGGGCATGAATTATTATGAGGTTCAGCATGCCCCAACCGCAACAGAAGGGTTAGAGATGCTATTTAACCCTGCCAAATCCATTGATTTGGTGATTTTAGATTTGATGTTGCCGGATATGGATGGCATGCAAGTATGTCAACGTATTCGTCAGCACAAAGATAGTCGTCTGGCGCAAACGGCGATTATCATGCTCACTGCCAAAGGTGACACTACTGACCGCGTATTGGGGCTTGAGATGGGCGCGGATGATTATGTCTCAAAACCATTTGAACCGCGTGAATTGTTGGCGCGTATCCGTGCGGTCATGCGCCGTCACGACCTGCCGCTTCACCAGCAAAAAGAAGATAACTTAGTATTTGGTCGCTTAAAGGTTTATCCAGATAGTCATGAAGTGACGATTGATGATGAGCCGGTGCGTTTGACCACCCACCAATTTCAATTATTACATTACTTTGCTACCCACTCAGGTAAAGTACTGAGCCGTGAACAGCTGTGGCATGCGATGCCAAACGATGACAGCAGTGATAACATCGACCGTGCCATTGATGTGCATATCTCGCGTCTGCGCGCGCTGATTGAAGACAATCCTCGTCAGCCAAAACGCATTATCACGGTGCGTGGTGTCGGCTATCAGTTTGCCACTGACCAAGTGTAACAGTGTAAGATAGCTTGACAAATTTAACACGCAAAAGGTCATTATCTTTGGTTATTTATGCTAGTAAAGCTATTATAATAACCTGTGATGACCCACGATTTTTGGATTCTGTGTGCGATTGAGCGGCATAAAATTTAACAGTGTATTTAGCAAGTTATTTGCCAGCGTTATGCTGGCATTGGTCATTTTTGCTGGGGCAATGGTAGTTTTAAGCCACTTGGTACACGATACCTCTGCCAACACCCGCCACCAAGTCATTGCCAGCCAAGTCACCCAGCAGCTAGACCCGCTACTAGTTGAGCTGCGCACGGCACAGAACCAACAAAAAAATCTCGAAACCCGCTATCTACTTGCCCTCGTGCGCCGTAGTTTTAATATCTATAGCGATTCACTCAACGCCAAATTTGGTCTATATGATGGCAAAAGTGGCGAAGCGATTATGATTATGCGTGGGCTGCCTGCCACATTACCGCCAAACCCGCCATTTTTTTTATCCTTGTTTCCTAGAGATGATCCAAAACACCCGACCGAAATTCGAGTTAATAGCCAATCGGGTTATGTGCTGTTATACCAATCAAAACTTAGTAACCGCCGTGCGATTTCGCCCGCGATTAATTTACTGACAGGCACCTTGCTACTGCTGCTCATCATGTCGGGCATGTTATGGATGATTGCGCGTACCATGACATGGCGTATCAACCAGCTAAGTCGGCAAATCACCCAATTGGGTGATGGCGATTTCTCTGCCCGTGTCACGCCTGTGGGCAACGATGAAATTACCATTTTGGCGCGCGGTTTTAACCAAACCGCCGAGCGCATCGAAACCTTGATGAATGCCAATAAACTGCTGTTAGCACATGCCTCACATGAGATTCGCACACCAATTACCCGTATTCGTCTACAAGTTGAAATGATGACGATGCTGGCAAGTCAGTTTGACAAAACAATACAAGATAAGGTACAAAAACGTGCTGATGCCATCAACCGTGATTTGACGGGTCTTAATGATTTGGTGGAAAGTATTTTGCTCGTCAGTCGTATGGATGCCGGTCATGCGATAGAAAAAGTAGAAGACGTCGATTTATATGAGTTAATTAAAAACGAGATTCAGCACTACCCACAAGCTAGCTTTGCGGGTGGTCACGTTATCATTCAAGGGCAAGCCAAACTTCTCACCCACCTCGTGCGTAATTTGCTCGACAATGCCCATCTTCATGGCGTCCCACCTGTGAGTGTACAGCTGTATGCCATTGATGATGCGGGTAATCAACTGGCAATTGATGCCCCAACAGCGATGCAAGAGAGTACAAAAGATACCGATGCTCAAAAAGATAAGATAGCTTTCCCCGCCCCTATAAAAGATACTAGCAGTGCCCCTACAAACGACGATGACATGACCTTTGATACTACGATGTCAGCGACCACTATACCCCCAGTAACAAACAAAGCAACGGACACTGCAGATAGCGAGGCAACTTCGAGCAAACTGGCTAATAAACCAAAGAATAAATCGTCTATTTTTTCACGTAAAAAATCTGACATTGTGCACCTGCCAGAATTTCATCAGGTGTGTATTGCGGTTATCGACCAAGGTACAGGCATTCCTGAAGACAAACGCACCGATATTTTTAGTCCATTTGTACGGCTACAACAAGAGAAAAAAGGTTCAGGGCTCGGGCTATCTTTAGTCGCGCAAATTGTCAAAGCCCATGGCGGTAGTATTATCACCGACACATTGCATGGTCATACCCGCTTTTTGGTCACATTACCTATCACCCAATCTTAACCGATTTTAACTCTGCTCTGCCTATAGTATGGTTTTGTCACAATTTTTTTCGGTTTTCTCCTCTACTATTCATATAAACCTACCATTCGGCATTTATTTATTCGTTAAAGCGACTAAACGCTGACGACGAGCTGTGCTAAAATTACCCTCTTTTAGCCACTGCAAAATTTTTTATTATCATGATTACCATTGATAACGTTACCAAACGCTTCCAAACCCAAGATGGCAACTGGTTTACCGCGGTAGAACCGACATCGCTCTCAATCCAACAAGGCGAGATTTTTGGCTTGATGGGTTATTCGGGCGCAGGCAAATCCACCTTGCTACGCTTGATTAATTTACTTGAACGCCCAGATAGCGGCACGGTCACCATTGATGGCAAGGAGCTGACCTCGCTGTCCACCCACGATTTGCGCCATGCCCGCCAAAATATCGGGATGATTTTTCAGCAGTTTAATCTGATGGCAAATCGCACGGTGGCACAAAATATTGCCTTTGCCCTAGAAATTGCCGGTTGGGAAAAAACAGCCATCATGCCGCGGGTGATGGAATGCCTTGAAATTGTCGATTTGGTCAATCGCGCCGACCACTACCCTGCCCAGCTCTCTGGCGGTCAAAAACAGCGGGCAGGTATCGCACGGGCGTTAGCGCCCAAACCTCATGTAATGCTCGCCGATGAGCCTACCTCTGCGCTCGACCCTGCGACCACCAAATCGGTGTTAGCCTGTCTCAAGGATATTAATGACAAGTTTAACGTCACTATTGTGATTGTGACCCATGAAATGTCCGTGATTCGCAAGCTGTGTAACCGCGTTGCTCTGCTTGATAAAGGCAGATTGCTGGAAGTCGCTGACGTACACTCGGGACAAATTCATGCCACCACGCCGATTGGGCAACTGCTGATTAGTGATGATTAACGGCGCACAAACATGGTCGATGGCTGGATAATCTTTTAAGTTTTAAATTGAATCGTTGGGTAATTTCATGGCAAATACATTAACTTGGCAAAGCGCGGTTGATAATCTTTTGGGGATGAAAGCAGAAATTTGGCAAGCTTTTTGGGAAACACTGATTATGGTGGGTATCTCAACGGTTGCGTCAGTCATCTTTGGCACATTGCTCGGCGTCGCGCTATTTTTGACCAGTAAAAATCAGCTCGCCGACAACAAATCGCTGTATGCAGGACTTGGCAACTTTACCAACATTATGCGTGCTTTTCCGTTTGTGATTTTGATGATTGTGATTATTCCTGTAACTCGCCTCATTGTCGGTACCACTATTGGTCCAATCGCGGCATCGCTTGCTTTGAGTGTCGCCGGTATCTTCTACTTTGCTAGGCTCGTTGAGCAAAATCTGCGTGATGTGCCAAAAGGTATCATCGAAGCGGCGTTATCAATGGGTGCAAGTACAGGGACGATTATTCGTAACGTGTTATTAGTCGAATCACGCTCAAGTTTGATTTTAAGTATCACTACCTTGATGATTAGTTTACTCTCTTATAGTGCGGCAGCGGGTATGATTGGGGGTGGCGGTCTCGGTGATTTGGCGATTCGCTATGGTTATAACCGCTACCAAAATGACGTGATGATTTTTATGGTGATTTTATTGGTGGTGATGGTGATTATCATCCAATCAGTCGGTAATATTTTGGCGCACCGTCTGGATAAACGTTAATTTTAGCTGATGGCTGTTTAAAAAATTGTTATTGATGGTTTTTCTAGGAATTATGAAAAAATTTCATATCCATAGGTTAACTCTCAATAACATTTTTTTTATGAATATGTTAAGGTAAACTGATTGTTTTGTCCGTTTATTTTTTCATTTTTGGAGGAAGGTATGAAATTAACGCATTTATCAAGCCATATTGCGCAGCTGCTAGCAACCGTAGGGGTGGCAGGGATTGCCCTAGTCGGTTGTAGCAAACCTGAAAGCAAAACCGAAACCACAGCACAAGCCAGCACCACCACAACTACGACCACGACTACCGCAAGCTCAACAACGACCACGGCAGCGGCAAGTACAGGTATAGACCCGAATAAATCTGAAATTGTGATTGGTACTACCGTGGGCGACTTTGGTGACATGGTCAAAAACTCTGTCAAACCGCAGTTAGAAAAACAAGGCTATAAAGTCAGACTGGTTGAATTCTCTGATTATGTGCGCCCAAATAAAGCCTTAGCCGATGGCGATATTGATATCAACGTGTTCCAACACAAACCTTATCTTGATACTTTCAAAAAAGACAACAACTTAGATATCGTTGAAGCCTTCCAAGTGCCTACCGCACCGCTTGGCATCTACCCAGGTAAATTAAATGACCTAAAACAAGTCAAAGACGGTACCACCGTGGCTGCACCGAACGATCCAAGCAACTTTGCACGCGCGCTGGTAATGCTCAACGAACTAGGCTGGGTAAAACTTAAAGCCAATATCAACCCACTGACCGCATCAAAAAATGATATCGCAGAAAACCCAAAAAATATCAAATTGGTAGAGCTAGAAGCGGCACAATTACCACGTGCGCGCTCTGACGTTGACTTTGCAGTCATCAATGGTAACTATGCGACCAGCTCAGGTATCAAATTGACTGAAGCGCTGTTCCAAGAACCCAGCTATGCGTATGTCAACTGGTCAGCGATTCGCACCAAAGACAAAGACACACAATGGGTAAAAGACGTGACCAATGCGTATAATTCAGAAGAATTTAAACAATACGCCCACAAAACTTTCCCAGGTTACAAATACCCAGCTATTTGGGGTGAAAACCCTGCAACACCAGCAGCTGCCAGTGCAGCCGCCTCTGCTGCTAAATAGAGACATAATTGGTATAAAAAAAAGAAGCATTAAGCTTCTTTTTTTTATGGTTAAAATTTATGGACAGAATGTTTTACGGTCAAAATTTGCTAACTGATTTTAAAACACCTAAATTAACTGGAAATAATCTAAAAACAATAAAGCGCTTATTCTGTGAAAAGTTTATCTTCAATACTACGACGCATTTTTTGCCCCGCTTTAAAGGTAACAACGCGGCGCGCTGTGACATGAACCATCTCGCCAGTCTTTGGGTTGCGACCTGGACGTTGGCTTTTATCCTTAATCTCAAAGTTACCAAAACCCGATAGCTTGACTTGGTGACCTTTGGTCAACGTCTCTGACAACTCTGAAAAAAAATTCTCCACAAATGCGCGGCTGTCTTGGCGCGTCATGCCCAAATTTTCCATCAAATGATTGATCATTTCTAATTTGGTTAAGGTTTTTCCTTCAACTTGCATATTCATTATCATACCCACCCTACTAAATGTTCCTATTCTAGCGATTCTAGCAAATACAGTCGATAGTTATTTTTACTTTAAAATCAAAGAAAAACATTGTATCGACTGGCATAATTTGCTAGTCCAAGATTACATACGTAGTGTTGCGTGGTACTGTTCATGTAGCGCAGCGATGACAGCTTCCATTTGCGCATTGATACGCTCGTCAGAAAGCGTGGCTTCGATGTCTTGCCAAACCAGTGCAAAAGCAAGCGATTGTTGGCTTTCAGGCAAATTACTGCCAGCATATACATCAAACAACCACACCTCTTTTAATAGCTCGCCCCCGGCTTGTTTGATAGTATCTTTCATTGATTGCATAGCAATCGACTTGTCTACCACCACAGCGATATCACGGCGTACTTGTGGGAATTTACTTGGCGTCATAATGGTCAATGCCTGTTGGTGCATGTCAATCACTGCCTGTAAATTCAGCTGCGCCACCCAAGTGGTCGGCAAATCCAAGGCTTTGGCAATCTGTGGGTGCAACTGACCTAACCAGCCAATCACCTTACCTTGATAGTGTACATCGGCACTTTGACCGGGGTGTAAAAACGGCTGCTGGCTACGTTGATAACTGATAGCCGACTGGGAAAACCGTGGGAAAACCGATTCGACGTCATTTTTTAGGTCGTAAAAATCCATCACACGGCTGTCATGATGCTGTTCTGGATGAGTGCTGCCCACTGCCACCATCGCCAAAGTGTCCACTTGGTTTAAGCTTGCGATATCACTGCCATCAAAACGCAGACCCGTCTCAAACAGACGCACGCGGTTTTGTTGACGGTTTAAGTTATATTGCACACAAGGCAATAAACTAGACAGCAGGGTACGACGCATGACCGCTAAGTCACTTGAGATTGGATTGGCAAGCGCGAGTGGTGCAGCAAAATGCGCCCCATCAAACAACGCTTCGACTTTGGCATCACTAAAACTAAAACTCACCGCTTCAAAATAACCTTGATTGACCAAGCTCATTTTTAGATTATGCAGATCATTTTGGCGTTTATTGTCAAACAAGTTACTGGTAAACGCCGGCAGTTTGTTGGCAATATTGTTATAGCCATAAATACGGGCGATTTCTTCAATCAAATCTTCGGGCAAGCTGATATCAAAACGATGGCTCGGCGGCGTGGCAACCAGATTTTCGCCTTGTAACTCGGTGCTGATTTGTAGACTATTTAAAATCTCAATGGCTTTGTCAGTGGCGATATCCGCGCCTAACAATTTATTGATACTGACAATCGGTAGCGTCACTGGCGTACGTTTTGGCAGTTCAGCGGTATTTTCAACCAACGTGATTTGACCAACCCTAACCTCACTTGAGCCATTGCCAAATGTCGCCAATAGATTGACCGCGCGGTCGAGTGCCAATTTTGGCAATTCAAAATCAACGCCGCGCTCAAAACGCTGTGACGCATCGGTATGCAAGCCAAAACGGCGTGCTTTACCTGCAATCGCCAACTGTTTGAAAAATGCGCTCTCGATTACCACTCGGGTCGTGCTATCGGTCACTGCGGTGCGAAGTCCACCCATGATTCCCGCTAACGCAATGACACCTTGTTCATCGGCAATCACCAGCTCATCACCTTGTAAGCTGATGGTTTGCTCATTTAAAAGCTCAAGGGTTTCGCCTTGTTGGGCATGGCGTACAATAATTGCGCCCACCAACTTATCGGCATCAAACGCATGCAGCGGCTGACCGAGCTCAAGTAGTACGTAATTGGTGACATCCACCAGTAGATTACGTGGCTTGACGCCTGAGGCATTTAGGGCTTTTTTCATCCAATCAGGTGATGGCGTAGTGCCTGTCAGCCCACTGACCAGTTGCGCGTAATAACGTGGGCAGTCCGTGGTCTCTACGCTAACCGCTTGGCTAGCGTTGTCGGTCACAGCTGCGGTGATGTGGTCAAAGGGTAGTTGAAATGCTAAATCATTGAGCACGGCAAGCTCACGGGCGATACCGCGCACACTAAAACAATCCCCCCGGTTTGGGGTAATTGAAATATCTAGCACATGATTGTCTAAGCCAAGATACGCTCGGATATCCATGCCAATGGGCGCATCATTTGGCAAAATTAACAAGCCATCAACACCATCATCACAGTCAATCTCGCTACCACCACACAGCATACCGTGCGATTCTACGCCGCGCAGTTTGCCTTTTTTAATGTTAAAGGGTTCATCACCTTGTGCAGGTGGTAGTTTGGCGCCCACCAGTGCCACAGGCACACGCACGCCAGCGGCGACATTGGGTGCACCGCAAACGATTTGTAGGGGTGCTTCGCTATGCTCACCGACATTCACTTTGGCAACGCGCAGTTTATCAGCATCGGGGTGTTGGGTGACGTCAATCACTTCACCAACCACCACACCACTAAATTCTTTGGCGACTTTATCCAAGCTATCAAGCTCTAAGCCTGCCATCGTCAGTTGTTCGCCAATTTGCTCAGCGCTTAAGTTTGGGTTTGCCCATTGGCGTAACCAGTTTTCGCTAATTTTCATTGTTTTCCCCTAAGCAAACTGCTTTAAAAATCTGACATCATTTTGATAGAACAAGCGCAAATCATTCACCCCATAATACAGCATGGCAAAGCGCTCAATCCCCATCCCAAATGCAAAGCCTTGGTATTTGGTCGGGTCAATACCGCTATCGGACAACACTTTTGGATGCACCATACCGCAGCCCATCACTTCTAGCCACTTGCCCCCACCTGCATAAGTATCGGCAAGGATATCCACTTCTGCAGACGGCTCAGTAAATGGAAAATACGATGGACGAAAACGCACCGTGAGCTTGCGACCAAAAAACGCCTGCAAAAACTCATGAATCAAGCCTTTTAGCTCAGCAAAATTAGTCGATTCGCTAACATATAAACCTTCAAGTTGGTGGAACATCGGTGAGTGAGTTTGGTCGCTGTCGTTGCGATACACACGTCCTGGACAGATGATACGAATTGGCAGGTTGCCTTTTTCCATCGTGCGAATTTGCACCGAACTAGTATGGGTGCGTAGCACATAATTGGCATTAAAATGCTGTTTTTCAAAATAAAAGGTATCGTGCATGGCGCGCGCTGGGTGATGGCTTGGAATATTTAGCGCTTCAAAGTTGTAGTAGTCGCTCTCAACTTCAGGGCCTGTTGCGACTTCAAAGCCTGCTTGACGGAAAAACCCTTGCATACGCTCAGCGGTCATGGTGACAGGGTGCAAATTACCCGCTTGTTGTCCACGTGCTGGCAGGGTGATGTCAATAGATTCACTGGCAAGCTTGGCAGCTAAGGCTTTGGCTTCTAAATCGCTTTGTGCTTGTTGTAGGCTGTCATTGATTTGGGTGCGTACTTGATGCAGCATACCGCCGATGGTCTTTTTGCCGTCGGCATCGAGTCCGCCCAGCTGTTTTGACCAGGTGGTCAAATGACTTTTTTTTCCGGTTAAAGTCACGCGGATATTTTGTAGGTCTTGGGGGTTTTGTGCGGTGCTAATTAAGGCTTTGGCATCTTGAACAAATTGGGTGAATTGGTCTTGGGTGATATCGGTTAAATTTTCAGAATATTGGATAAGTTTGTCAGTCGTTATTTCTGTCATGAGCGTTGCAATCTTGGTTATCAATAGTGATAGGCATTTTAACTAAAATATGGCGATAAAAAAAGCCATTAAGCTTGCACTTAATGGCTTTTTGAAAAATCGCTTTAAAACAAATTAAGCAGCCAGTGCTTGTTTTGCTTTTTCTGCCAATGCCGTAAAACCTTGCGCATCATGCATAGCGATGTCTGCTAATACACGGCGGTCGATTTCGATGCTGGCTTTTTTCAGACCATTGATCATACGGCTGTAGCTTAAGCCATTTAAGCGCGCACCCGCGTTGATACGTGCAATCCATAAACGGCGGAATGAACGTTTTTTGTTACGACGGTCACGATACGCATATTGACCTGCTTTGGTAACTGCTTGTACAGCAACACGGAAAACACGAGAACGCGCACCGTAATAACCTTTTGCACGAGCCAATACTTTTTTATGACGGCGATTTGCCTGTACACCACGTTTTACACGAGCCATAATTTACTCCTAAAGTTTTGTAATATCAGTTGATTGAGTACCTATAAATTATAGGTAAGGACACATACGGTAAACACGTTTCTCATCAGACACGTGTACCAATTTGCATCCACGTAATTGACGGATACGCTTAGGAGATTTTTTGGTCAAAATGTGGCGTTTGAATGCTTGTTTGCGTTTGATACCGTTACCAGTTTTTTTAAAACGCTTGGCAGCACCACGGCGAGTTTTTAATTTCATGATAGCCTCTTGTTCGTTTTTGACAAAGATTAAACATCTTTATCAAGTGAAGTTAACCTGTTTGTCAAAAAATCCTCATCACACTGGATTTTTTGCCTTGAGGTGGGAGGCGGTATTTTATCAAAAATTATTGGTGAATGCACGCTATTGTTAAAACTAATTTTTTCTTTGACATCCATGTTATTTATGCTACTTTAACATTTTTTACTATAATAAAGTTTTATCCGGTCAATTTTTATAGGATTTTTAAAAAATCTATGATATCAATCATTTAACATAAATGACTTGGCAAACCTATCGCGAGATTACATTAATTAAGTTAACAACTTAGTTTACAAAAACTGCGGTTATATTGGCTAAAAGTGATAGATACACCTTATTTTGGATAAAGTTTGCGTTAGTTTGTTTAACCTTGAGGTATTTATCGTTCGCAGGCTTTTGTAAAGTTTAACGTGTAATGCTATTTCATCTTCATCAACATCATGAGGTTAGAATTCTTGTCAACTTTAAGCAAAAATATTGAAGTTGCCCATTTCGTGTTTGAGACCGTCATGCGCGTGCGCAATACCGAAATTGGATTAGGACAACATTTAACGGTTGAAAATTTGGTGGCATTGCTTACCGAAGCCCGTTTTCGTTTTTTATATTCAAAAAGCATTAAGGAGGTTAATGCTGAGTACCAAGGCTTGGTCATTAATCATATCGAGACCCAAATCCTTGATCGGGCACGGGCGCGTGAAGAACTATTGTTTGAGGTTGGCGTACAGCATTTAACCGATTTAGGTGGTGATTTTGTGTTTAAAGTCTCGCGAATGTTTGATGGGTCATTGGTAGCGTATGCCAAAATGGGCTTTGTGGCGTATGACTATCGTCAAAGCCAAGAAATCCCGTTATCAGCTACCATCAAAGAAGCCTTAGATGTGAAACCCTTTGAGATTTAGGGCTTGATGAATTATGATAAATGCACGCATCGCTTGATGGGTGCTTTTTTTTGGTTAGAGCTTGCATAGTATGATACAGGGCGTGAATATGAATTGGCTAGATACACTAAAATTTGATGACAATGGGCTCATGCCTGCAGTCGCTCAAGATTTTCATACAGGGCGCATTTTGATGATGGCATGGATGAATCGCGAGTCATTACGTCTGACTGCCGAAAAAATGCAAGCAGTGTATTGGTCACGCTCTCGCGGTAAATTATGGCACAAAGGCGAAAGCTCGGGGCATTTTCAGCAAGTCCATGAAATCCGCCTAGACTGCGATGCTGATGTGATTGTGTTGTCAGTCACCCAAGTGGGTGGGATTGCTTGCCACACGGGTCGGCAGTCCTGTTTTTATCGTCTGCTTGCCGATGACCGCGGACAGCTACAATGGCAAACTACTGATGCGGTCATCAAAGACCCTGATGCGATTTATGGTGACAACGCCAAACCGACTCATGAACACTCGCCGCTTGCAAGCAATTCGACACAAATAAGCAATCCAACCCAAACAAGCAATGCGACACAAACGCCTACGACGTCAGCGGATATTTTGACCGCGTTAGATGAAGTATTGATTGGGCGTAAAAATGCCAATCCTGATAGCTCATACGTGGCAAGCTTGTACCATAAAGGTATCAACAAAATCTTAGAAAAAGTCGGTGAAGAAGCCACCGAAGCCATTATCGCTGCCAAAGATATCAATATTGCCAACGATACCCCCTATGAGGCCGTCGCCGATGATACCGCGGTAAAAGATTTGGTGTATGAAATTGCTGATGTCTGGTTTCACACAATGGTCACATTGGCATGGTTTAATATACCGTCTTGGGCTGTCACCAATGAATTGGCAAGACGTTTTGGCTTATCAGGTATCGATGAAAAAGCCGCACGTCAAATCTCTTAAGTAATAGCCCTTAAGTGAGCGCCCTTAAGTAAACGCCACTAAACAGTCGATAATTCCTGAGTATTGCTGGCTAAAAGTGCGAAAAATTCGCCATGTTTCACACAGTTTTTTGCACACTTATGCCAACGCAATGGTTATGTGTTACACTGCAAATTCATATTGTCCTCACCCCTATTGTCAAGGTTAATCAAAGGATATTCTCATGGGTAGTTTCTCAATCACACATTGGTTAATTTTACTGGTTGTTGTTGTGGTCATTTTTGGCACCTCAAAACTAAAAAATGCCGGTAAAGATTTGGGTGGTGCCGTTAAAGGCTTTAAAGATGCGGTCAAAGATGAAAACGAACAGCATCTGAACAAAAACCGTGTCCTTGAACACGAAAAAGCTGAACTCAATACCACGCAGACCCAACAAGATAAACATAACGTTTAAACTCTAGTCGTTACTTTTTCTTTGGTTTTTTAACCCCTAACTGCCACGGTTGTTATGTTTGATATAGGTTTCTCCGAACTACTGTTATTTGGGGCGATTGCACTGATTGTGCTGGGCCCTGAAAAACTCCCCCAAGCGGCGCGTACTGCAGGTCAGTGGTATGCCAAATTCCGCCGTACGGTTGCAACGCTGCAGTCAGAAATTGAAGCTGAGCTTGACCTTGCCGAAACGCGCAAGCAAATGCAACTTGAGCTGGAAAAAATCCGCCAAGCTGAAGTTGATATGAAGCGCGAGATGGAAGCGCTGCGCAGCAGTGTGAGCGAACTACAGCAACATGGCAAAGTACCTTCGATGCAAGCTCACAACACCCAGTCGGCTAATACAACCCCTAGTCTTGTTCATGATACTAACGCAGTTAGCCTACCCCCTGAACCACTCAGCCATGAATCACCCAGTCATGAACCTTCCAATCATAAGCCACCTAGTCATTTAGCTAAGCCAACAACGGATATCACCGCGCTTTTACCAGACAAGCCACTAGATAATTCACTAGACAAGCCATCTGACGAATCTTACCTGACAGAAACTAAAGCAGATGATTATTTGCTGAGTCTAGAAGCTGATGTCGAAGCCGATGCAGTGGCTAAAGACTTACATGAAGCCCTATTTGCTGCCACTGAGCCAATGTATTATCGTTGGTTTTTGCTCAGTGATTATGACCGTGTCAGACGTCTTCCCAATCCACCGTTTTTACCCAATTATCAAGCCGATCCGCTACTGCACAAGTTGCCAAGTTTGGGTGGAGTTGCCCAGTGATTAAGCTTATCAAAACCAAAAAAACGCCTGAACAATTAGCCATTGAACAAGCTAAAGATGATAGACCATCGCAAGACAACACTCTGGTAGATATGCCCATTACTGAGCATTTGATTGAACTGCGCCGTCATTTGATTCACGGTTTTGCGGCGGTATTGGTGATTTTTTTGGCATTGGCGGGCTTTTCGCGGGAAATCTACGATATTTTTTCCGCCCCGTTAACGGCGTTGCTGCCCGTCAATTCTTCTATGATTGCAACCGATATCACCTCGTCATTTTTGGCACCGATTAAATTGACGCTGTATCTGGCTGTTATCTTGGCAATGCCGTATATTTTGTACCAGATTTGGTCGTTTATCGCACCAGGGCTGTATAAGCATGAAAAACGTATCGCCCTACCCGTGCTATTGTCATCGGTGATTTTGTTTTATCTGGGGATTGCGTTTGCCTATTATGTCGTGCTCAAAAGCGTGCTGGCTTTTTTTATCAAATTCTCGCCCGACAATGTGCTACCGATGACCGATATCGAAAGCTATCTAAATTTTGTACTCAAGCTGTTTTTGGTGTTTGGGGCAACCTTTGAGATTCCTGTGTTGACGCTGCTACTGGTGCTGGCTGGGGTAGTGACGGTGGATAGCTTGGCGCAAAAACGCCGTTACATCATCGTGGGTTGTTTTGCTATTGCCGCATTGGTGACACCGCCCGATGGCTTATCGATGGTGATGCTGGCTATCCCGATGTGGTTATTGTTTGAACTGGGTCTGGTTATGGCGCGGGTACTTATTAAAGAAAAAGCGTTATTACAGAACAACAGCTAATCTGGCTGGTTGACTTCCTCCCCTCTCTAAAGTGAGGGGATTCCTTCTACAAGACGGTCAAGCCCGACCGCAAGAATGTTCCGACTGGCATTAATATCTCTATCAT
>NZ_DALZEG010000009.1:0-111240 GCF_031979465.1 Moraxella sp. CTOTU46934 | reverse complement strand
ATTTACCAATCTTGCTTTCATCGCTTTGTTATTGAAAAGATTGTGAACAGGTTCTGAGGAGTTTTCACCTGCTGATATAGAATATGCAAGGAAATGTTTTAGACAGTTTAATGTAGGAAATACAGAATATCCATCAAACGACGAATTGATTAAACTGCACTTAGAGCCTGCTGGTAGAAGATATTCAATTGAAGAATTTCCTACTCTTTTAGCTTTTACAGACTATATTTCTGTTGAAGATTATCGTAGAGCTGTCAAACAACAACTTTATGATACTGTTGAAAAATTTAATAAGTTCATTGTTGAAGCTTTGAGTTGTCATATAGGCGTTTTTTCTTTATCTAAAAGAATTGATAATGATCAAATGTGGACACATTACGCTAGTGAAGGAAGGGGTGTTGCTCTTTCTTTTAAGGAAACACACTCATTTTTTCATACTTTTAAACCTATGGAGGTTAGTTATAATAAAAGTGACAGGGCATCAATAACTTGCTATAAAGGTGACATAAGAATAAATGGTGAGTACGCTAAATCCTATGAAATAAGAGAACAATTTGAATTTAAAGATTTTTTCAAATTGTACTTAGAAAATAAAATGAAATATGAAGAGCTTTTTAAAAAGCTGTTATTTACCAAAGCGCCACAATGGATGCATGAGATGGAATCTAGGATTGTTATTCCTCTAAATTATTCAGATAAAAAACTCCAAAATTTAATAGAACCAGATTTTGAAGATAAAATACCCGAACACTTTTCAAGTGTTTTTCCAAAATACTCAGAAGTTTGTTTAAAGAAAATTCCATTTGACGCTTTTGATACTCTGTTTTTTGGCTATGCTATGAGCGAAAAAGATAAAGAAAGAATTATCAAATTAATTAAATCTAATGAAAATCTTCAGCATCTTCAAGTAAAACAGATGTATTACAATATTTATGGGAATTTAGAATTTGAGAATATTAATTTAAATTAGGTTTGCTCATTTAATTCAATTCTATACAAAGTTATACCGTTGTTAAAACTTATTCTAATATTACTATTGAATAATAGCTAAATGGGTATTTTTAAATGACTAGTTTAATGAAAGAAATATTGCTTACTGTTTGTGTTTTTAATATTAGCAGTTGTGCCTCATTGCCCCAAACATACGACAGTCCAATTCCTGTCTATGTTGACTTGGGTGATGCCACACCTGCCACCACCCTGTCCAATTCAAAAGCCAATGTCAAAACTATGAGTCATTAAGGCTTGGTATCAGGCTTATCCGATTGTGCCAGTTTTTCTGACGCCGCTACTTTATCTTTTACAGGTACAGTATTGGCAAAATTTGAATAGGTAATATCAATCGGTTTGCCCATCATCACACGGCTGGTCGGTAACGCATTTTTGAGTCCCACTTCTTTCATCATCTCCGCGATTTTTAAAATCATATCGGTTTGTTTTTGATTAAAATCCATCGCGCCTTTTACATTGAGATAGCATCGCACTTCAATGAGATACGCATCTTGCTGAGTACCAGAAATACGCACTTGATTCCACACACTGTTGGTGTCCGGATGATTGGTGATATAAATTTGCGTCTGCTCGATAAATTCCTTTAGCTCACTGATTTCGCTATCGCGCGAGATATAGAACACTTGCGAAAAATGAAACATGTCGCGTTTGCTAACGTTTTCGATACTCATTGATGAGAAGTTACCATTGGGAATCGTCACCACCGTGCGATCGGTGGTGCGCAGACGGGTGGAGCGGATACCGATGTCTTCAACCGTACCTTCTTGCGTGCCAAAGCGGCAATAGTCGCCCACATTGACAGGCTGGTCAGCAACGACCGATACGCTGCCCACCAAGTTTTCAATCGTTTTTTGTGCACCCAATGCCAACGCCACACCACCAATCCCCAATGCGGCAATACCTGTGGTTAAGTCGTAGCCTAGATTACCCAAAATCACAATGGTCGCAACCGCAATCAAAATCAATTTTACCACTTTTCGCAGCAGATTTAGCACCGATAGCCGCTCTGGATGATGGTTATTACTGGCATAGTTTTCCGCACGTTTAAAAATCAAATCCAAAATACGTAAAATCAACCATACCATGGATACCCAAGATAAAATATCGGCAAGGCTGGACGCCATATTGCGCACAACCAAATTGATACCCACCAAAATCATGGCTTCTTTGATAATCAGCGCCGTTAGCACCATTGCGGCAGGTACGACCACTCGCCCATCAATCGGAAATTGTTTTTCTTTATCTGGGTGAGTCGCTAGATACATCCGCGTGATAATCATGTATAAGATTTGGCTAATCAATAGACAGGCGAGATAAGTCGCTATCATGAGCGCAATCACTGCCCCGATGTGCCCAAGACTATAGCCTTTAATATCTTTCTCAATCCATTGTTTGGGAATGTACTTTTCTACCAGTGTCGGCTGGGTAACCTGTGATAACGACGCCACTTCTCGCAAGGTTTGTTGTGAAATCAGCCAAATATAGGTACCGTTAGATTGTTTGACACGCTGCATTAAGATGTCGATACTCTTTTTGTCAGCGGTGGGATTGTTGATTTCCCCTACCTTATCGAGATTGGGCGCTAGTTTATCATCGAGATTGCCGGTAGGGTCATTGCTGATTTGTAGCTGCTCGTTGATACGTCCGCCGCTATCGAGTGCCGATTTTAAAGATTCGAGCGTGCCACTGGGGTCTTTGGTAGAACTTAAATCCACATAACGGCTCGCGAGCATCCAATCACTTTTTGCCAAAGCTTCAATAAAGCCTTGCATGCTGCCGCGGGGGGTGTCACGCCCAAAGGTGTCTTGTGGGGTTGCCGTGCCACTGGCGCTACTGGCTGATTTGCTGCTATCAGCCGCCCATGCAGCGGTGGGTTTGACACTGGTGATAACCATGAATAAGGCAAACAATGCCATCATAAAACAACGGCGGTATAAAGATGTTGCATCAGCATGATGCTGACATTGATTAAGAGACTTTGACAACTGCATAAACTTCCCAAAATTTGTAAAACGCTCAGACATAATTAGGCTAAATAAACGGCCTTGATTTATGTTTTAAGAAACCCTAAATTGCAATGCGCTTATTCTGAATAAAGTATTTCGTCTTGTAGGTATAACTGCTAAAATACGCGAATTATTTGATTTTATCAGTTTTAAATTCCAAAAACACTTTTAAATGCATTGAGTTATTATGTTTAATTTACATCCACAACTAGCAAAAGATACTTTTTTGGTGGGCGAATTTCCGTTATCTACTTGCCGCTTGATGAACGACTGTCAATTTCCTTGGTTGATTTTAATTCCGCGTGTCCCAGGTATCAAAGAATTATATGAACTGTCCGCCAGTGACCAAGCCCAGTTTTTACGTGAATCTAGCTGGCTATCAAGTCAGCTTGCCAAAACTTTTCAAGCCGACAAAATGAACATCGCCGCGCTTGGCAACCAAGTGCCGCAATTGCATTTTCATCATATCGTGCGCTACCAAAATGACATTGCTTGGCCCAATCCAGTATGGGGTAATCCAGCCATCCCTTATACCCCTGAAGTGCTCAGCCATATGCAGCAGACACTGATGATGGCACTGCGGGGTCATCGTGATATGCCATTTGATTGGCAAATGAACGTCTAAAAAAAATTTTACCACGAGGTAGACGAACTAAATTGCGTGAATCCATTCAAGGTCTTTCGACCAATCTAAAAAGTCCGAAATTCATTGAGTTAGTGGCATTTTTTGTTGTATTGCTTACCTTAACCTCTCTTGATGTACCGCCTATTTATCATATGCTCAGTATCTTGCTGTTGGTAGTAGGCGTTATCGTCACCACTTTGAGTGTTATCCGGCCCCATCACTACATTACTTCGGCCAGTGTATTAACCCTGATGGCGTTGGCAACGGGTATGTTGCAGTTTAACTATATCCCAAGCCTTGCGTTATGGTTGTTGATTTTGATTCGTCTGATTTTTTCCAATACCAAATACACCGTTTCGTTGGTATTATTAACCGTAGCAGTAGGTCTACTTAGTCTGATATTCGCGCATTTTTTATTACCTGCCATTAGTTTGTCGGCCAAGCAAGAAGACATTTTAAATTTTGTCATCGTATTTACTGATATCTTGATTGTTGGTTATCATATTTGGTCCATGGTAGTTCGCTTACGCCAAAAA
Organism: Moraxella sp. CTOTU46934; assembly: GCF_031979465.1. Taxonomy (NCBI): domain Bacteria; kingdom Pseudomonadati; phylum Pseudomonadota; class Gammaproteobacteria; order Moraxellales; family Moraxellaceae; genus Moraxella; species Moraxella sp. CTOTU46934. The sequence continues at coordinate 107,062 of NZ_DALZEG010000009.1, read as the reverse complement.
AATCAAATGCTTGCGCAGCAGCAGGCACGGATTGATACCTTAGTCAAGGTAACCAATAAATTAACCCGTTTTTTGCCTCCCCAGATTTGGCAGCCCATTGTCAAAAATAACACCAAGGTTGAAGTCATTAATCAACGGCGCAAGCTAACTATTTTGTTTTCGGACATTGTTGGCTTTACCGATTTGTCGGATCATATTAGCTCCGACCATTTAGCCAATATTTTAAATACTTACCTTGACCGTATGACCCAAGTGAGCCAAAAATATGGGGCGACCCTCGATAAGTTTTTGGGAGATGGCTTATTGTGCTATTTTGGCGATATGGGTGGTAATGACCGTGATAACGCGATTGCTTGTGCCAGTATGGCCATTGAGATGCGCCGTGAAATGGAAGTGCTGCGCCACCAATGGCGATTACTCGGTTTTGAAGGGCTGCATGTACGTATGGGTATCAATACAGGGTATTGTTATGTCGGTAATTTTGGCAGCCGCAATCGTATGACTTATACCGTGGTTGGAAAAGAAGCGAATTTTGCCTCTCGCCTTGAATCTGCCGCGCAAAACAATCAAATTTTGATCAGTGAAAGTACGTTTAATTTAATTGGTCATGTCCATCATTGCCAAGCCGTGGGGCAATTTAAATTTAAAGGCTTTCAAGATGCCATGAATGTGTGGCAATTGCTAGAGCCTAAAAGCGAATCCATGGAGCAAACCGATTGGGTGAACTTTAATTTACCTGGGTTTAACCTGCATTTAAATTTTCATGATATTCGTAATTATGATAAAAATGATATTACTAACCAGCTAAAATCTGCATTGGCGCTTGTTGAAGAAAAGCACAAACAATGATGTTGACGGTTTTGGCTCACCCGTTTTTTTAACTCAGCTATACTCTTAGCTTAGCTATGTTTAACCATTTACAGATACTAAAAAAGCCAGGCACTAAAAAAGCCGAAGCATCCAGCTTCGGCTTTTTTTATACTATTGAATTAGGCATCAAACGAAGCCAATGCTTGGTTAAATGTCGCACTTGGCCGCATCACTTGGCTTAGTTTTTGTTGGTCTGGTTTATAGTAACCGCCAATATCCACACGTTGACCTTGAACCTCATTTAATTCAGCAACGATTTTGTCTTCATTTTCTGACAACGCTTGAGCCAGTGGCGCAAACTTGGTTTTAAGCTCGCTATCTTCCTCTTGGTTCGCCAATTCTTCTGCCCAGTATTTGGCTAGATAATAATGGCTACCACGGTTGTCAAGCTCACCGGTACGGCGTGATGGTGATTTGTCGTTATCCAACAATTTACCCGTTGCCAAGTCTAGGGTTTTTGCCAGTAATTTTATGCGGGGGTTGTTTTCTTTAATCCCCAAGTCTTCTAAAGATACCGCAAGCGCCAGCATCTCGCCGAGTGAATCCCAGCGCAAGTGGTTTTCTTCAACCAACTGCTCGACATGTTTTGGGGCTGAACCGCCTGCCCCTGTTTCGTAAAGACCACCGCCTTGCATCAATGGGACGATTGATAGCATTTTGGCTGATGTGCCTAATTCTAGGATTGGGAACAAGTCAGTTAAGTAGTCACGCAAGATGTTACCTGTGACTGAGATGGTATCCAAACCACGCACCACACGCTCAAGGGTATAACGCATCGCACGAACTTGGGACATGATTTGGATATCTAGACCTTCGGTATCATGCTCTTGTAAGTATTTTTTAACTTTCTTGATGAGCTCATTTTCATGTGGGCGGTATGGGTCAAGCCAGAAGATAGCTGGCATGCCTGAATTACGTGCACGCGTAACGGCCAGTTTTACCCAGTCACGAATTGGCGCATCTTTGACTTGACACATACGCCAAATATCACCTTCTTCAACATTTTGCGACATCAGCACTTCGCCTGTCTCAATGTCAGTGATATTGGCAACGCCTGCCTCTGGGATTTCAAAAGTTTTGTCGTGAGAACCATATTCTTCCGCTTTTTGTGCCATCAAACCTACGTTTGGTACGGTACCCATGGTTGCTGGGTCAAAGTTGCCATGCCATTTACAAAAGTTGATGACTTCTTGGTAAATACGGGCAAATGTCGATTCTGGCATCACGGCTTTACAGTCGTAAGGCTTGCCATCGGCTGCCCACATTTTACCACCATTACGAATCATCGCTGGCATTGAGGCATCTACAATGACGTCATTTGGCGAATAGAAGTTATCGATTCCCTTTGCTGAGTCCACCATCGCCAATGCGGGGCGATGTTCTTGACAGGCATGCAGGTCACGGACGATTTCTTCACGGATAGTGGTCGGTAGGGTTTCGATTTTTTCGTATAGTCCTGCCATACCATTGTTAACATTAATACCTAATTCGTCAAAGGTTTTGTTCCATTTTTCGAAGGCATCTTTGTAGTACACTCTCACGCAGTGACCAAATACGATAGGATGTGACACCTTCATCATCGTGGCTTTGACGTGTAGAGAGAACAGGATTTTACCTTCGCGGCAATCTTCTAGCTCTTTTTCATAAAATTCGATTAAGGCTTTTTTGCTCATAAACATTGAGTCAATCACTTCACCGTCTTGTAGGGCAACTTCGGGTTTTAACACCAAAGCTTTGCCACTGTTGGTGATGAGCTCCATTTTGACTTTACGCGCTTTATCAAGGGTCATTGATTTTTCGCCATGGTAGAAATCACCTTCTTCCATGTGAGAGACGTGGGTTTTTGACCATTGTTTCCATTCACCCATTGAATGCGGGTGTTTTTTGGCATAGTTTTTTACGGCAGCGGGGGCACGGCGATCTGAGTTACCTTCACGTAATACGGGATTTACCGCAGAACCTAAACATTTACCATAACGGGCTTTGAGGGCTTTTTCTTCGTCTGTGGTTGGGTTTTCTGGGTAATTAGGAATGTTATAGCCTTTGGCTTGTAACTCTTCAATACATTCTTGCAGCTGAGCCACTGAGGCACTGATATTAGGCAATTTGATGATATTGGTGTCTGGGTCTTGGGTTAACCGACCAAGCTCAGCAAGATTATCGGTCACTTGTTGTTCTGGTTTCAGGTAGTCAGAGAATTCTGCCAATACACGCGCGGCAACGGAAATATCGGTTTTGGTGATTTTAACGCCAGCGGGTTTGGTAAATGTTTCAATAATAGGAAGTAGTGAATAAGTCGCCAGTAGCGGTGCTTCGTCAGTTAAGGTATAGATAATATTTGACTTTCCACTAGCCATAGAGAACCTCTTTTATATGAATGTTAATTGAGATACTAGATGATGCATCTAGCAGCGTGAGAAATTTCACAGTAAGTATTACTAATTATGGGATAAAATGTGATTGACCATTTTAAACGCAAAGTATACGGTTACCGCATAATGAGTCAATAATGTATCTAGGAATACCTATATTTAGGAGAAAAATAATGCAGATGCGATGTATCCCTATCGATTAAGACAATCCCTTTTTTGTCATAGTGTACCACAGTATCACAGTGGCGAATATATCCAATCACTGACAGATGCGATGGCAACGTCGTCAAATGTATAAAATTTTGGCTTTAAAATTGCTTGGTGATTTTACTCAGGAGAATTAAAGAGTAAGCTTATGCTACACCCAAGTCATCTCGCCGTACGTACCAATTTTTCACTCACTTCTTTTTCAATTAGCGCCATCTTGTTATTATCTAAAGGTTGATGCTCGTTGTTGTAGCGCCAGCTATCGGCAGAACGGGTCAGACTGGCAAACCATAATGCCTTCGTATTACTTGGCAGTTTGGCCAAAGCCAACTCACTAATCACATTACCTTCATCATCACTGATCTGACAAGACGCTTGTTTCGCTTTGCTAAGCGCATAGCCATGATACGATGACACAATCATCACCACATGAAATACTTGTGGGGGGAGCTTACTTAAAAAAAGCACCATACTTTCTTGGTTTAAGTTGGCATCATTGAGTTTTGTGCCTTGATTGTTGTCAGGGTCTTCTTTGCGGTCATCGATAGCGCTAAATGGCTTCTTGCCCAATAATTCATCGCCTTGATAGCGTACGGACTGCGCTTTATCACGGACATTTTTGAACCAGACAGTTTCAATCACCTCGCCATATCGGTTACAAAGCAAGCAGGATAAGTCTAGGTCGATGGCTTGCGTGCGTTTTTTAAATTTATTGTAAAGCCCCGATTTTGGCATCTGTGTGTGCTCCCATTGTACAGTAAAATACCACTGCTTGAGTACCACATCCATATGCTCGACAGCTATACCTGTCGCTGTTTTATCATCTTCCAGATGATCGTCTTGGGTGATTGCTAGCTGATGACTTTTTTGCAAAATATTGTCATCAGTCATGGGATTGTTTGTTGGCGCTTTCTGTCGCGAATGGTGTAGCGGCGAGGTGCTTGCCAATACGACCTCGCTAGTGTTTTTATCGGTCAAGTTGGGTGAGTTGACTGGCGCTTTCACTTCAACCGATGGTGCTGGCGTTGGGTCGGCAAACTGCGCCGAAATAATCTGGTACGTTTCTGTAGTAGTACTAGGTGTCAGATTATCAGGCGATTTGACAGATGTGATAGGTGAATCATCCGTCAAATCACTGTATAAAATCGTGGTTTTTGGCTTGCTAGGCTGCTGTGAGTTGGTGTCGTTGGCAGTGGATTCAAGGGTATTATTATCATGTTTCATAAGATTCTCGAAAAATCGGACAAAGTAGTTAGTTTACTTGGGCGTTTGTTAGTTATTCGCTTATTGTTTGGACGGTGGGTTGTTGATTAGGCGCTTGTTGGTTTGGCGTTTGGGTTTCAAAGACGGCGATTGATAAAATCTCAGGCTCGATTTTTCGCAGTCCTTTACCAAAACCGCGTAGCCACCATACTAGCTGCGATGTCATGTTCACTGTGGCTGTGATATGCAATCCTTCATCATCCTCCCAGCTTTGCTGATCGGTTGATAATGGGCTTTCAAGCAAACTTGCCCCCGATAACGGATGAAACAATAAATGCACTTGCTGTATGGGGGGCTCGTGGTTGTTTTTTTCACTGTCAGGCATGAGTTTTTGGAACAACGGGTAATTAAACCCCATCGCGCCTGTGTTGATGTAATTGTCTAAATTAAAATCTTTCGGGGTTTGCGCGTCGCTTGCGCTCACTTCCGCACTTTCAAAACGGTGCAAAGCAAATTGGCGCACATCGTCAGAGGCTCTGTCAGTTCGAGAGGCAATCAAGTAAATCACCACACCACGCTGCACAATGGCTAGCGGATTTAAGGTGTATTTTTGCGCTCCCTCTCGCCCACGCGCTTTATAACAGGCGATGAGTTTTTTATTTTGAAACAACGCATCATAGACGGCGTCTTTGGCGGCTGGATTGACCGATGGTGGGATGAGCGGTTGATTGGCTGACAGGATACGCACTCTATCAAGCCAAGTGTTTGCCACTTTGCTTTCTTTGAGTTGCCGATTCGCTAGGTCAAACCACGGAATCAATTCATCTAAAATAGCGGGGGGTAATAGCTGGGTCAAATTATGGCGCATCATACTAAACGCCACCGCTTGCGACAAATTCATGTGCGGCAAGCTTTGCATCGGTGCATCTTCACGCCAGCGCCAACCTTGTGGATTGGTATTGTTTTTTTCAATCGGAAAACGTGTTGCCAAAGCGTTTAAATCTCGCTGAATGGTTCGCAAACTGATATCAAAACCCATCAAATCAAGCTGTTCTTTGATATGGGTGGTACCGAGCCAACGTTTGCGATCCAGCTGTGAGAGGATTTGCCATTGCCGAGCCGTCGTTGCGGTTGCATTGTTGGCAAGGGATTTACTCATGGCAATTCTCCATACGCAGGTAAAAGACAGATAGTTAAAAAACAGCCAGTTAAAAGATAGCCGGTTAAAACACAAACGGTTAAATAATAAATAATAGCTAGCTAAGCGCCAAAGCTTTATCAAAATTTAAAAAATTAGCGCTAAAAATTAACACCTTGATACCTGCATAATTTATCAAAATTTGGGGCGGTATAGGTGATAAATTATATTAACATGTCATTTTATGTCGTTTATCATCTTTATTGGGTGTTATGGTTACCGGATTGTGTATGAATCAGCAAAAACGCTTGTCTAGAGGAGTACACCCTTTTTTACCCTTAACTGCAATTTGGTTTGTCCATTAAATAAATTTTTCTCCAGCTCATAGAGTAAATGCACTTTTGACACACTGCGATTGATGGCAGACAAAGCTATCGCGTCAAAGTCAGCATTAAACCAAATCGCTTCGATAGTAAAAGGGACATCGGGATACGATAACCATAATTTTAAATGCCGCTCTTTTAACACCCGATAATCCTGCACCACAAACACCCCATCAAATATCGGTGGCACAAAACCATGTCCCCAAATAGCCAACGTCTGCAAGCTATCTACAAAATCGACCGTGAATTCACCAGCTGTCAATTCGCCATCGCTATATAACGTCTCTGCAAATACCTCATCAGCCACCGCTGCAATTACCTCATCAAACGCTTTACAAAACGGCTCAAAGTTTTTTCGTTTGATTGTCAGACCTGCCGCCATCGCATGCCCGCCAAAGTGGCTAATAAGTTCGGGATAGGTTTGCGCGACTGATTCAATGGCATCACGGATATGAATGCCTTCAATGGAGCGTGCAGAGCCTTTGATAGGATCGTCATCTTCAATCAATGACGTATCCGCAGGGGCAAACACGATAGCAGGCACATGGTAGCTTTCTTTTAGCCTGCCTGCGACGATGCCAATCACCCCTTGGTGCCAATCATCTTGATACAAAATAATACTGCGTTTGCGGTGCGTTACTTGATTTACGGCGCTTTGCTCAGATGGATTCTCAAGCGTCGTTAATACACTATCGGCTTGTTGTCGCATGCCCTGCTCGACTTGGCGGCGCTCTTGATTGAGTTTATCGAGCTGATGCGCAAGCCGCTGAGCCTCCCCCCAATCATCGGTGAGCAAGCAGTCAATGCCTATGCGCATACTATCCATACGACCTGCGGCGTTGATGCGTGGTCCCAAAATAAAACCAAAATCTTGAGCCGTGATGTCGGCTGCCTGCCGACTTGCCTGTTCCAACAACGCCAAAATACCCACACAGCAACGACCTTGCTTGATGGCTTGGATACCTTGGTGCACCAAAATACGATTATTTTGGTCTAATACGCCCACATCCGCCACCGTGCCAAGTGCCACCAAATCAATATAGCGACTCACTTGGGTGGTGGATTTATTGGCTTGGCGTCTGACTTTGGCAAGATTGCCTAGCACATAAAATGCCACCCCAACCCCTACCAATGATTTACTAGCAAAATCACAGCCCAGCTGATTGGGATTGACCACGGCATCGGCGTTTGGTGTCGCCTGCGTCGTCAGGTGATGGTCGGTAATAATCACCGTTAGCCCTTTGGCTTTGGCAAGCTCGACCCCCGCATGGCTGGAGATACCATTATCAACCGTGACAATCACATCAGGATAATAGGCTTCAATACCTAGCGCAACAATTTCTGGCGTCAGTCCATAACCGTACTTAAAACGATCGGGCACCAAAAACTCAACCTGTGCGCCCATTTCACGGAGCACCCTTACCATCAGTGCCGTGCTGGTCGCGCCATCGCAATCAAAATCACCCACAATCAGTATTTTTTGCTGCGTATCAATCGCCTTGTCAAGCAGCGCCACTGCCTTGGTAATGCCTGTAAGCGAATTTGCAGGTAACATCTTATTAAAGGAAGTGTCTAAATTTGCCGCATCTCGCACACCCCGCCCAGCCAAAATGCGTGCTAATGTCATCGATGTCTGCGCCAACGGCTGTAAATCACGGGGAATATCGTCAATCTTGGTGGCACTAAAACGGGGAGTCACAGTCAACATAAATTTATCAGGGTTGCCAAATAAAATAGAGAGAACAAACTAGCATAATGAGAGTGAATAGGCAAAATTACAACAGCGAAACGGTGAAAAACATCCCATCAGCTTTCATAGATATTTGTGAATTTTGCATATCGTAATAATGCCACTACAAACCATTAGCATTTTTTTGCAAAAAGATGCTTATTGATACCTTTACACTCAGTTATAATCAAACCAAAGAGTCATCACTTACCATTAATGAAACAGCATCAATGACCATTAATGAATACTTATCTCTTGTTGCAAGTCTCTTGTTACAAACGTTTGCAATACTACCTTTACTATTGATAATTGAAATTTTTTAGAAGGAAAAATTATGTCAGCAGAAAATTCGACCAAAACCATCGACCCAAAACTTGACTTAGAAAAAATCAAACGCGAATGCGAGGCGATGATTAAAAGTAAAGCCAAAATATCGGCAGCAGCCGCGGTTGTCCCTGTGCCGCTACTAGACGTTGCGGTTGACGCAGGTCTGTTATCAAAATTGCTACCTGAAATCTCCGCTAAATTTGGTTTAATTGAATCAGCCCAAGCAGCCGTAGATTTGAACAACGGCGCGCAAATCAACCAACTAAAAGATAAAGCGGTGGATTTTGCAGGGCTAGTGGTGACGCGCAGTATCGCCAAAAAAACTTTCCAAGGTTTTGGTAGCCGTATTATCGCCAAGCAAGTCACCAAATTTGTACCATTTGGCGGTCAATTAGTAGCAGGTACCATCGGTTATTTGATGTTTAAAAAAATTGCTGAAAATCACATTAATGAATGCTACCAAAAAGCTAAAAAATTACAGCAGCAAGCAAGCTAACTGTTGATACGAAGGCTTGTATCAAAACCCCTTTAGGTACTAGAGGGGTTTTTTATTGAAAAATTCTCAAGCTTTGATGAGCAATGACCAAGCAAAAGTAATAGCTTATGTAACGATATTTTTCTACAATGTGTCTTTAAACTATTTTTTTGGGTCAAGTTATGCGTTATACCTGTCAGACATCACCACGTTTTATCAAAAAGCCATTTTTTAATATGCATCCAATGACGCAAAGCGTTTTGGTGATTATTGGCATGTCCATGACTGGTGTTAGCGCTCATGCGGCGACTAGCGACGCTGCTACTAGCGAAGCTGAAACGACGTTGCCGAGCCTTACCTTTACTACTACAGCAACCAAAACGCCGACGCTTGTCAAGAATACCATCGCCCAAACCACTGTGATTGATGAAGAACAATTACAACGTTATCGCGGTCAAAGCGTGATAGATGTACTTCGTGGACAAGGTGGCATATATGTTACTCAAAATGGTGGGGATGGTGCGAGCAGTGGTGTCAGATTGCGTGGTTACTCCAATAGTCAAGTCTTAGTATTAATCGATGGGATTCGTTACAGCTCTGCAACCGCAGGTGGAGCAGCATTATCGCTATTACCAGTCGACCAAATCGATAGAATAGAAATAGTTTATGGTGCTTCTGGCTCAAGTCTTTATGGCTCAGATGCGATGGGCGGCGTGATTCAAGTCTTTACTAAAGGTCAAAATGCTCAACAATCAAATATAGCCTTGACCTTGGGTGCAGGTTCAGAGGACAGCTATAAAGGGCAAATTACAGGACAACTGGTTAATTCTGCAACGACTTTAAGCCTTTCTACGGGTTATGAAAAGACCAATGGCATTGACGCGACGAAACCTTACGCTCAGTTCGGCATACATCATGCTGACAAAGACGGTTTTGAGTCCAAAAACGCAAGTTTGGTCGCCAAGCATAAAGTCAATGACAATGTTGAGATTGGAGCAACAGGATTATTTGCAAAATCCACTACAGATATTGATAATGGTTCAGAAGTGCCAAACGCGTATGCTGACCAAAAAAACGCGGCTGTCTCAGCTTTTGCCGATTATCAACAAGATAAACTGTCTGCCAATATTAAATATGGTCAAAGTTATGATAAATCTACCACGTATGATGGTGCAGATTGGCAAACAGGTCGCCTAGACGATGTAATCAATACGACTCAGAAACAAGTAACCATACAGCTTGGCTATCAGTTGCCACTCGGTAAGCTTATCGGTGGTTATGAGAATTTAAAACAAGAAGTTGATAGCTCTAATGACTATGACGTGACTCACCGCACTATCAACAGTGAGTTTTTGGGTTATCAGCTCGCTCAAGATAAATATGATGTGCAATTAAATGTGCGTCACGATGATAACTCACAATTTGATAGCAAAACCACCTACAATGTGGGCGGTGCGTATCGTCTTAGCCCCAGCACTCGCATTGGTGCATCATACGCAACCAATTTTCGTGCCCCCACATTCAACGATTTGTATTGGCCAGGCTCAGAAAATCCCAACTTAAAACCTGAAACCAGCAAAAATGCAGAAATCTTTATTGAAAACAGCAATCATCATCAACACACACGCGTAACAGCCTACCAATCTAAATTTACCGATAAATTAGCTTGGGTAACCACCGACCCACTTACTTATGCAGGTCAAATGCAAAATATAGATAAAGCGGATATTAACGGTATTTCGTTAACCAGTGACTGGCAGTTAAATAATACTTTATTTGGTCTAGGTTATGATTATCTAGATACTGAAGATAAAAAAACGGGCAAAGAATTAATTTATCAACCCAAAAACAAAGGTATTGTTTACCTAGGCTATCAACAGCCAAAATATGACATTCGAACAGAGCTACAACACGTCGGAGAGCGTTATCGTGATGCCAACAATTCACAAACTCTAGACAGCTACACCTTGTTGAACCTGACTGGGAATTATTATGTCAGTCCCAACCTAACCATTAGCAGCCGACTTAACAATCTCACAGATAAAGATTATGAGACAGTTTATGGCTATCGACAAAAAGGCATCAATTCATTCGTCTCACTAACCTACCAATGGTTTTAATTTTTATAGCTACAGTACATCAAAGGGCATAGATTTTATGCCCTTTTTTTATATGTCTTTTTTTAGCAATTACGTTTTAACTTTTGCACTATTTTGGTTCAAAATATATCATACTACGATTAGCACGTTGCTATAAATGAGTGATTTTTTTATATTCAATGACTGATTTGCTGCCCATCATTCTATTATTTATCTGTTGTGACAATGATCCAAATATTTTCCAATAAGTTGTTGGCATTTAAATTGCACTTTAACCATTGCTCAAATTTGTGGTAGTTATCCAATGACCCATCCTACTTTTTTACATAGTCTTGAATCCAACCAAACCCTGTTTGATGATATGTTCAATAACCTATTATCGGGGCTGATTGTCGCTGACATCAACTACGAGTGCGTCTATATCAACGCGACGGCTGAGCAGATTCTGTCAGTTAGTCAGCAGCATTTACTTCATAAAAATGTTATCGATATTTTAACCCCCGCAAACTATGAAAAATTACTAACGCAAGCATCAGAGCAATCGCATACGGATGATGACCCGATAACCCATAAAAAAACCAAAGCACAGGTCAAATTGGCGCTGCAAAACCAATTTGAACATACCAAAAAAATGTACCAAGCCTTTATCCATCATGATTGCACCATTTTGGGGCTAAGTACCCAAGGTATTGGTGCACCATTATTGGTCGATTATGGGGTTTCCCCATTAGAAACCGAGGCGGGTTTTTTCTATTTGATTGAAATTTGGGCAAAAGATCGCGAAAGTCGTATTCAACAAGAACAATATCAAAATCACCAACATTTGATAACCCGTCAAATGATTCGCAGTATGGCACATGAGGTCAAAAACCCTTTAGCCGGCATCCTTGGGGCAAGCCAACTGCTTGAGAAGAATTTTAATCAAATCATGAAATCTGATGGGATTGTCCGCTATATTAACGACACCAAGGCGCAAAAGGTCGCCAATTATCTCAGTATCATCATGGATGAGACCAGACGACTCAATAACTTGGTGACCCAATTGCTGGGTGCGCCAAATTTGCCCAACTGGCAAGTAATCAACGTACATGAGCCCCTGCAGCATGTACTAACATTGGCAGAAATACAAAACCCCAATATTAGTCTAGTCAGAGACTTTGATTTATCGTTGCCAGAAATCACCGCTGATAAAGACCAGCTTGTACAAGTATTTATGAATATCGTCAATAATGCGATACAAGCGCTCAATGAAAACGACATTGTGTCGCCTAGCATCACGGTAAAGACCCGTATTCAGCACCAACAAACCATTGCCGATATACGACATAAAAGCGTATTGCGGGTTGATTTTATTGATAATGGCTTGGGCATTGATAGTGAGTTGTTACCGCAAATTTTTTATCCTTTGGTCACAGGACGCGCCAATGGTACGGGGTTGGGACTGGCACTTGCTCATGACATTATTCAGCGCCATCAAGGACAAATCAGTGTGACCTCTCAGCCAGGTGAAACCCTATTTACGATTTTTTTACCTTGGCAAATTCGGCAAATAACCAAATGATAGTTTAAGCGTGATACACCACAGCATCATGACTGATCGGCTATGAATTTTTAAATACTACAGTTTCCCATATAGGGTTTTTATATGACTTATACCAATAATAAAACGCCAACCACCGAACCTATTGTTTGGGTCATCGATGACGACCAAGCGTTACGTATGATTTTGGAAGATACGCTGACAGATAGTGGGTTTCAAGTGCAAACCTTTGGCAATGCGCAATCGGCGTGGCGGCTACTACAAGATAGTGGGCAAGACAGCCAAGCGAAGAGTGGCAATAGTGCCTCCTTACCAAGTGTTATCGTCACCGATATTCGAATGCCGATGATGAACGGCTTGGACTTTAGCAGTAAAATCAAACAAGCCTTTGCACAAATTCCTGTCATCATCATGACCGCGCATGCTGATGTGCAGTCTGCGGTGGATAGCTATCAGTCAGGCGCATTTGATTACTTACCCAAGCCGTTTGAGTTGGATGATGCCATTGCCATGGTGAAAAAAGCTTGCCTGCAAAGCCAGTCAAACCAAACACAAAAGCGCAGTAAGTCTGAGAACTACAACGACTCTCTGATTCGTGATGCACAGCAGCCGCCAGCGCAAAAAGTAGCAGTCGCGCTAGAAAAAGCCCCCACCAACCCATCGGGCATCATCGGGCAATCCATTGCCATGCAAAAAGTATTTCGTGCGATTGGTCGCTTGTCGCATATGCCGATGACAGTACTCATCACCGGCGAATCAGGGACGGGTAAAGAGCTGATTGCCAGTGCCTTACACGAACATTCGCCACGCAAATCCAAACCATTTATCGCCCTCAATATGGCGGCGATTCCGCATGATTTGATTGAAGCTGAACTATTTGGTCATGAAAAAGGCGCGTTTACAGGTGCGACTACCACGCGCCAAGGGCGTTTTGAGCAGGCGCATGGTGGCACTTTGTTTTTGGATGAAATCGGCGACATGCCTTTACCTACCCAAACACGTTTGCTGCGCGTCTTAGCAAATGGTGAGTTTTACCGTGTCGGTGGTCTCAAACCCATTAAAGTCGATGTACGTATCATCGCAGCGACCCATCAAAACTTAGAAACCCTTGTGCAGCAAGGCAAGTTTCGTGAAGATTTGTTTTATCGGCTCAATGTCATTCGACTGGCGCTACCTTCCCTACGTGAGCGCCGCGAAGACATTCCGCTGTTAATCGATTTTTTTATGCAAAATATCGCCAAAAGCATGCATACCTCGACCAAAACCATCACCCCCTCTGCCATGCATATTTTGCAAAGCTATCCTTGGCAAGGCAACGTGCGTCAACTTGAAAATACCTGCCGCTGGCTCAGTGTGATGACAACAGGGCAAACCATTCAGCCCAGTGATTTGCCACCCGAGATTTTACAAGCGTTTGAATCGCAAGATAGCACGCCTGTAACTACACGTGAGCCCAAAATACATAAGACACATAAGACACATAACTATCAGCCCGACACTCAGTTTGAGGCACCTGCTAGCGAACATCCGTCATCTTTGCCAGCTCCCAGTGATAGCCCCAGTGCTTGTTCTAATCTGAGTGCCCATTCGAGTGAGCTGCCAACGCCTTTGCCCGCTACAACGGTCGTACCGACCTTGCACGCACCACAAACTGTCGCAACCGCAGATTGGATCACCCCGCTGCAAGTTTGGGCACAACAAGCACTGGCTGAAGGACAGTATGACATATTGCAAACCGCTTATCCGATGTTTGAGAAATGTTTGCTCGAAGTGGCACTCGCCCATACTGCTCAGCATAAAGGACAAGCGGCTGACCTACTCGGTTGGGGACGCAATACCGTGACCCGAAAATACCAGCAGTTGATTGAAGGCAGACCCGTTAAGCCATCATGATTGAGACAAGGTCAACTCACCCAGCACTGGTTATCATAAAAAATGGCTGTCAGTCGGTCGTTACTGACCTACAGCTACTATCAGCTTCAAATCCACTCAACCATACCAAGCTTTGGTATGGGGTATGGCATTCAACTCACTCCCCGCCTACAGCCGTTGTGGTTAAACAATTACTACCTCACTTTAGCGCAACCAATCTCGCCCATTTTGAGCAAGAAATTAACGCTCTTCATCATTGCCAAAGTCTAGCGATTGACAGCACCCATGCAACAAGCGGTATTCCTACGCTGTATGCTTCAAACCTTCTACCTGATACCCTCATCTTTGACCAACAGCAGCCGCAGCAATCTGTTGGTCCCTGTCTGGTCATGTCCTATCATTCAGGCGAGACGTTAAAATCCTTGATGTATGCGCATGCTAAATTGCCACTACTCAGTCTTCCGCAAAAAATGACCATTTTTTTACATAGTTGCCAAGTGGTCAACCGTTTACATCAATTTGGGCTGATGCATTTGGATCTCAAACCCGCCAACTTTATTGTAAAACCCAATCTTGAGGTGGTGTTAATTGACTTTGGTCTGAGTGATTTTAGTTTTAGTGATATTGGTTTCAGTAATATTGGTCTTAGCGATGCTATGGCAAAAAATGCCTCACTGAACTGCAAAACTTACACCGCTGGTACACCCGCCTATATGAGTCCTGAGCAATTCACAGGACAGACTGTTGACAAGTTTAGCGACTACTATAGTTTGGGGGTGGTATGGTACGAATTATTGATGGGATGTCTGCCTTTTATGGCAAATGATTATCCTGGTTGGGCAATTTCGCATTGCCAACAGCCCGTGCCTTTTTTATGCCCAAATCATCAGCTATCAGAATTTGCTTGCCAAGCTTGCCAGCCTTTTATCGACAAGCTGCTGGCAAAACGCGTGGAAAACCGTATTAATGACTTGGCAAATATTATCAATGCGCTAAAAATTTTACTTAACCAATAAAAAAATGCAATTTTTTTAAAAAACCTCTTGCCAAAGCGAAAATTTTCTATATAATAGCCAACCACAAAGACACTGATACAAATATTGAGTCAACACTTTGAGGCAACTCATGGGGCTGTGGCGAAATTGGTAGACGCACTGGATTTAGGTTCCAGCGCCGCGAGGTGTAAGAGTTCGAGTCTCTTCAGCCCCACCACTCAAATCGGTATTAGTTAAATTAACCTGCCTCTCGCAGGTTTTTTTATGCCCAAAATTCCTGTCTATCTTATCTCACCATTGCTTACTTACTGCCTTACTGTTAGCCAGTATGTTGCTCACTGTGTTGCTAAAAATTTTTTAACTGATTTCTAACTAGCTACTTTTTAGCTTGCATCTAGTATTAACTGCCCCATCTCTATAGTTAGCTTGTTTACTGCTAACTATGTTAATTTTTCTACTGCCTTTTATAAGCCTATATTCCTATGAAAATTTTACAATCGCCCTATTATCAATCGCGAAAGCTGCTCAGCGCCTCGTCTGAGCCGCCCTATACTGTTCAACTTATTGAAGACAACATCCAATACGCTAGCAAATATAACCCTTTTGAGTCGCTACTCGATGATATTTTCCCTGGGGTACATGTTGGCAACCATGATATGGTGATTCGTAAAGAGCAGCTTAAAGATTTTGAGCGTTGCACCGATTTTACTACCGTCGCCTATTCGCATAAAAATAATACATTGTATGAGCGTGAAGCTTGTTATTTTCATCCCAAATATGAAGTGTTCATGCTCACCAATGAAGATTTGTCAAATGACTATGACGAATACATCTTTGAGTCAGGCTTGTTAAAAGTCGTCAGTATTTACTATATTTCGACCAATCCGCATTCGGCGGCAAGTGTCAAAAACGTGTTTGATGAATACTTGCAAAAGTATGTCTCGCAAGAGGCTAAAGTATCGATTTTACTTAAAGAAGTCCATGGTTTTGTGTTTAAAACCCATCGTATCAAGCCATTTCCCATCAATTTAGATACCATGTATCACGAGGATTTTCTGCCCGTGCATCAGCATATCAAAGAATCGCTCAATCACGATGGTAAAGGCGTGGTACTGTTGCATGGCGTGGCGGGTTCAGGAAAAACTAACTATATCAAATGGCTAACCAGCCAAGTGCCTAATAAAAAATTCATCTTTGTACCCACTACCATGATTGGGTATTTGACCAATCCTGAATTTATGTCACTATTGGTGGATAACAAAAACTCGGTATTAGTGCTTGAAGACTGTGAAAACTACATTGCCGAGCGTAGCATTGATAACGCCAATACCGATGTGGTATCGGCGATTTTGAACATTGCTGATGGTATGCTGTCAGATGTGTTGGAGTGTCAGTTTATTTGTACCTTTAACTCCGATATCTCGAAAATTGACCCCGCGCTGCTGCGTAAAGGTCGATTGATAGCTGAGTATAAATTCAAAGAATTGTCCGTTGAAAAATCCAACGCGTTTTTGGCATCGATTGATAAAGCTATCACCGTCAATAAACCGCACTCATTGGCAGAGCTAACCAACATGGATCATCTGTCCTATCGAGAGAAACAAGCAGAAAAACCCAAATTTGGTTTTGTGTAATTATTAAGCGCATTTATTAAGTATAGTCGTTAAGTATCATCAGCAGGCATAAAAAAAGGAGCTCAGTGGCTCCTTTTTTTATACTAGATATTACTAAACCTAGACCTAGACATTATCGATTTGCTTTTCATCAATGGGCACAAGCTCAATCGCTGTTTTATCGGCATTCATACGAATCGACACCGTACCGCCATTGACCAGATCACCAAATAATATTTGCTCTGCCAATGGTTTTTTGATTTCATCTTGAATCAAGCGGTTCATTGGGCGTGCACCCATGAGACGATCGTAACCTTTTTCTGCCAGATAATTTCTGACCTCATCATCAATTTCAAGCACCACTTTTTTGTCATCGAGCTGGGCTTGCAGCTCAACCAAGAACTTATCAACCACAGATACAATGACATTTTGATCCAATGGGTTAAATTGAATGATGGCATCTAAACGATTGCGAAACTCTGGGGTAAACATCCGTTTCATCGCTTCACTATTGTCGCGGCTATGGTCTTGTTTGGTAAAGCCCATGCTGTTGCGACTGATGCTATCAGCGCCGACGTTGGTGGTCATAATCAGTATCACTTGTTTAAAGCTTGATGTACGGCCGTTATTGTCAGTGAGCGAGCCATGATCCATCACTTGGAGCAGCAAGTTAAATACATCAGGATGGGCTTTTTCAATCTCATCTAGCAATAGTACACAATGGGGGAATTGATTGATTTTTTCGGTCAATAAACCACCCTGATCAAAGCCCACATAGCCTGGCGGTGCCCCAATCAAGCGTGACGCCGTATGTGCTTCCATATACTCAGACATATCAAAACGAACCAGCTCAATGCCTAATAAATTCGCTAACTGACGACTGACTTCAGTTTTACCGACACCCGTAGGACCGGCAAACATGAACGAACCAATCGGTTTATCATCGGGTTTTAATCCTGCACGTGACAACTTGATGGCATCTGCCAAGTTTTTGATGGCTTCATCTTGACCAAACACCAAATGTTTTAGGTTGCTTTCAAGATTTTGCAGCACCGATTTGTCATCCGTTGAGACTGATTTTGGTGGGATGCGCGCAATTTTTGAAATAATGTATTCAATTTGCGGGACATCAATCACCACTTCGCCATCTTGTTGTGCCGCATCAATTACTTTATTATCGGCTTCGCTTAACATAGCTTCAGGTTCGACAACACCATCTGCTGCATGGCTAGCATCCAAATCATCGACAAGTGCGTCTTCATCCACCACAGGCTGATTTGATAGCTTGTCATTTGCGACGGCATCAACGGATTGATTGCTGTCCACACTAGATTCAACCTGATTTTCAGCTTGTTTTTGCAGGCGAACAAATGCACCCGCTTCATCAATCACATCAATGGCTTTGTCAGGCAAAAAGCGTTCGTGAATGTGTTTTACCGCCAAATGCACAGCACTTTGTAGCGCCTGATCGGTATAACTTACGTTATGGAATTTCTCATATTGTTTTTTCAGACCGCGTAGAATATCAATCGTTTCATCAATCGATGGCTCGTTAACATCAACTTTTTGGAAACGACGACTTAAGGCATGGTCTTTTTCAAACACTTGGCGGTATTCGGTAAAGGTGGTTGAGCCGATACAACGCAGCTCACCGGATGCCAAAGCAGGTTTGATTAAATTTGACACATCCATATTGCTGCTCATTGATGAGCCTGCGCCAATAATCATATGGATTTCATCAATAAATAAAATCGCATTGGGCTTGGCTTTTAAGGCATCTAATAGCGCTTTCATCCGTTTTTCAAAATCACCGCGGTATTTTGTACCGGCAATCAGCGCACCAATATCTAAACTATAAACCACACAACCTGATAATGGTTTGGGTGCTTTGTCATTGACAATTAGCCATGCCAATCCTTCAGCAATCGACGTTTTACCCACCCCTGGGTCACCCACCAGTAGGGGATTATTTTTGCGGCGACGGCATAAAATCTGCGCGGTACGCTCGATTTCTGCTTGGCGACCAATTAACGGATCGGTGCCGCCCGTAGAGGCTTTTTGATTGAGATTAATGGTAAATTCAGTCAATGGGTCTTTATTAGCTTTTTCACCCGTTTCTTCAGTTTCAACACTAGTTAATTTGTCGCGTACTTTTTTGTCTTGGCCATGCGATAGGTACTGGGTTAACTCAAGCCGCGTAACCCCTTGTTTTTTAAGCAAGTATACCGCGTAGGTGTCATGCTCTGAGAACATCGACACTAGCAAATCTGAACCTTCTACCAAACGGCTGCTGGCAATCGATTGCACATGAAAAATCGCCCGCTGCAAGATACGGTCAAAACTGCGCGTCGGTTGTGGCGAGTAATCTTCGTTGATATCGACCGTTGGGGTGTGTTCATCAATATACTGGGTCAAATCTTTGCCAAGCTGATCCACATTGACTGCACAAGCCACCAAGGCTTCTACCGCATTTTCATTCTCTAGCAGTGCCAATAGCAAATGCTCGACCGTTAAATATTCATGCGCACGTTGTTTTGCGAGTGTCACTACCAACCGCAACGTGCTTTGTAATTCTAAACTTAACATAAGATGTCCTTAATACTTGTCACCGACGGTTTTTGATTTTGCCCTACTTGAAAAATCATGCGCTTTAATTGGTTTGACGTCGTTATAGGTGTTGATGGTTATTTGCGTTGATGTTTTCTCAAGTTTCATTTGCCGTCACCTCAGCACCAAATATCTTATGGATATCTGGCTAATCATGCTCAGTTCGGTTAAAAGGAAGTAAAAATGAAAGATGACAAAATGGGAAAAATCAAAATCATTAGGTTTAATATAATGACATTGCTAATAAATTCAAGTGATAAAACGTAGTTAATGGCGGGTTTTAAAATGGCAAAAATTTCAATGATGAATAAAAAAATAGAAAGAAGGTGCTACCCAAAATAAAACGGGGTTAAATAGCAAAATGCCACTAACCTTGCGGCTCAATTTGACTCAATAACGGATAGCCTGCCTGACGCGCTTCACGGTTGACGGCTTGGGCTTTGGTTTCTGCGATGTCTTTAGGGTATATACCGGCAATGCCTTTGCCTTGGTGATGAATGGCAAGCATAATACTGATAGCGGAATCTAGCGTATGTTTAAAATGATTTTGTAAAACATCCACCACAAATTCCATCGGCGTATAGTCATCGTTATACATGACCACCGCATACATCTGTGGTTTTTTCAGTTCAGGGTCAGCCAATAGCACATCTTCGACGGGGTCGGTATTTGGCTCGCCATCTATATCAGTCAAACGGGCTGGCAATGAATTTGGTGATTGGCTAGGTGGCTGTTTAGGGGACTGTGTTGGCAACCATGTCGGTAGATGCCAATCCATATTAGTGGTGGTTGACTGTGACACGACTGATTGACGAGAAAAATTAAGCGTTTGAAGCATCATTAATTGAACATTTACCTAAGATTAGACGAAACATTGATTATACTACTTTGCAGCAGTCGCTGGCGCAGATTTTTGCGTATTGGCTGTGCTTGCCACTGGCGTGCTATCGGTTGAACTCACAGGCCGTTTATCCGCTTCAGGCGTTTCTTCAAGCGTATATGGCATGTTATCAATCGGTTGCCCGAGTTGCCAATCATACACTTGCTCAGTTTTTTGGTTGCCGACGGTTAATTCAAGTTTTACTTGTTTGGGTACAAAGTTTTTAGGCATCAAAAAACGCCCGCGAATTCTTGCAATCCCATGAATCGAGTAACTATTGGGTTGCAATGGGACTTCGACCATATTAACTTCATCAAGCAAGGTCAATTTTGGTATCAGATTTTTTGGCTGATTTGACGGATCGACCATACCGACATCAAAGCGATATTCATAGGCGTTTTCTGGCAACGGTGCGATTTTTGCCCCGATGACTTGTAAACTCATACCGCCTTTTTTGGCAAGCGACGTGGTTAAGAATTGCTGACCTTGTTCAAGCTGTAAGTTGGTCACTTTTAGATCTTGAATATCGGTACGCAGTGCTGATAGGTTCGCCAAGCTGATATCACGCTCTTGCTGCGCGGTGGTTAATTGGCTTTGCAACGTATCAGATTTTAGCTTTAATGATTTGATGTTTTCTGCTGAGATTTCAAGACCTGCGGCGGTTTTTTTCGCTTCTTCAGCCGCAAAGCTTAAGCCGCGATGATAACCAATGCGTTGACCTAACACCAGTGCAATGATGGCGACTAACAACAAGCTAACCCCAAACGCAATCAACCACCCAGACACCTTGTTGGGTTGGGTAATATAATTACGTTGTGCTTCTGGCAAAGATTGAGAAGAGTTATTATCTTCGGGCAAATCCATAGAGATACTCAAATTGAAAAACGATCAAAACATGGATAATCACAGTACTGATGATAGCTCAAAAAGGGTTGATGAATATGACATCCATTAAAGCGAATCCCATTATAAACAAAAATTATGATGAATTCAGCTAAATTTATCGACTGAAAAAATAATAAAGTTAGCCCATTTCATCATAGCGTCATATTTTTTTGGCTAAAAAAAATAAAGCAATGCTTGTTATGGCATTAAAATTTCTAAACAGGCTGACCATAAATAGCTTAAGAAAACCCCTTATTAAAGAAATACCTTAAGGCACTACGGCGACCAATTCCAACCCTGTTTGCTCTGCAAGCCCAAACATCACGTTCATATTTTGCACGGCTTGTCCTGCCGCACCTTTGACCAAATTATCTTGTACCACCAAAATCGTCGCCATCAGGCTATTTTCTAGTGTTTGCACCGCAATTCTTAAATAATTGCTACCGCGTACACTACGGGTATCTGGGTACATCCCTTTTGGCATGACGTCTACAAAATATTCATTTTGATAGCTGGTTTCATACAAAGATTGTAAATCTAACGCTTGACCCGCCGCCGTCAAGCGAACATGAATCGTGGTAAACATACCGCGAATCATGGGTACTAAATGGGGTACAAAGCGGATATCATGCGGCTGAAAGCGTTTGCTTTGACCCAATATTTGGTCAATCCCTTGGGTAATCTCTGGAGCGTGACGATGACCTGCCACGCCATAGGCACTAAAACTATCCGAGGTCTCGCTAAACAATAAATTCATTTTGGCTTGGCGACCCGCACCTGAGACCCCTGATTTGGCATCAATAATAATCCAAGGCTCAATCAATGCCTGCTGCTTGCTGTTTTGGGCATCGATTAGCGGTTTTAATCCCAAAATCGCCGTGGTGGGGTAACAACCTGGGTTGCCAATGACCTTGGCTTTGGCAATGGCATCACGATTGACTTCGGGTAACCCATACACAGCGTCTTTTAAAATATCGGGGCAAGTATGTTCAAGTTTATACCAAGCTTCAAAATCTTGTAGCGACTGCAAACGAAAATCTGCCGCCAAATCAATGACTTTAGTGCCATTTTCGGTTAAAAATCTGGCATGCTTCATGGCGACGCCATGGGGAGTAGCAAAGAATACCACATCACATGCGGCTAATTTTTTTTCATCCAAATCCGAAAACGTTAAATCGGTCACGCCCCGCAAACTTGGAAACATATCATCGACGCGTCTGCCCGCTTCTGAGCGCGATGTCAGCATCGTCACTTGTGCCTGTGGATGACGACTCAATAGTCGAATTAGCTCTACGCCAGTGTAGCCTGTGCCACCGACAATACCTACTTTGATCATGGTCGTCTCCTAATATTGTTATTAAAGTTTGTATTCATGCACCGCATCAATAAAAGCTTTGGCATGGTCAGGATTAACCCATTGGTTAATCCCATGACCTAGGTTTGCTATATAGCCTGTTCTGTCACCGAGGCTGTAGGCGTCTTGTAACATCAAATGCGTCTGCTGGCGAATATGCTCAGGCGATGCAAATAATGTCGCTGGGTCAAGATTACCTTGCAGCGCGATGCCTGTATGCTGCTTGTTGCGCAATTTGGTCAATGCTTTTTGCTGTTCAAAGACGATGCTGCGCGCTCTATCTAGTGGCATCGTCCAATCAAGTCCTAGCGCATCCGCGCCACTGTGGCATTGGGTATCTAACCACAAGCCGCCACCTTTGGTAAATAATACCACAGGTACCTCTGGGTATGTTGCTTTGATCGCCGCGACAATTTTAGTGTTGTAATGGTGCGAGAATTCAACAAACTGGCGATGCGCCAATGCTCCGCCCCAACTATCAAAAATTTGTACTAACTGCGCCCCCGCTGCTATCTGCGCTAGCAAATAATCAATCACGGCATCGGTGATTTTAGCGAGCAGCGCATGCAAGGTGTCAGGCTCGCCATACAACATGGCTTTGGCATAGCGGTACTCTTTAGAACTACCGCCTTCAATCATATAGGTCGCCAACGTCCACGGACTACCCGAGAAGCCAAATAATGGCGCACGACCTGCCAGCGCATGACGAATACTGGTCACCGCTTTCATCACATAGTCGAGTGCATCTGCCATCGCGACGGTTGGCAAAGCTTCAACCTCTGCCATGCTTCTGACAGTTTTGTGAAATTTTGGACCTTCCCCTGCCTCAAAATATAGACCCAAACCGAGCGCATCAGGAATGGTTAAAATATCACTAAACAAAATCGCCGCATCCAACTCAAAACGGCGAAATGGCTGAATGGTGACTTCCGTCGCCAGATCGGTATTTTTGCATAGGGATAGAAAATCACCGGCTTGGGCACGGGTTTTTTTATACTCAGGCAAATATCGACCGGCTTGTCGCATCATCCACACTGGGGTCACATCCACTGACTCAAAACGCATGGCTCTTAAAATACGGTCATTTTTTAACATCGGAAAATTATGGGTCATGTCGTTGCCTTTAAAAATAATCTTGGGTAAAAATAATCTTGGCTAAAAATACTATTGGGTAAACATACTATTGGGTAAAAATACTATTGGGTAAAAATACTATTGAATCAGTCTAAAATTAGTTAAATTTCAATCAAAAATTGTCGAAAATTATACGATAATCGCCATATTATCACGATGTACCATCACGTGGCGTTCCTCATTTTTACCCAAAATCGCTTCGATGTCGCTATTGCGTTTGCGAGCGATGCGCTTAGCTTCACTTGATGAGAAATCCACCTGACCTACCGCGATACGCACTCCTGTTTTATCAACGCACTCCACTACATCGCCCTCATCAAAATCACCTTGCACTTCAATCACGCCGACAGGCAATAAGCTTTTGTTATTTTTAATGATGGCATCCACTGCGCCATCGTCAATCACCAAGCGACCTGCCATACGCAGATGCGCGGCTAACCATTGTTTTTTGGCAATGCGTTTATCATCGTCATTGGTGGTGAGCATCGTACCTAAGGATTCCCCTTTGACCACGCGATTAATCACGTTATCGATGCTGCCGCTGACAATCACGGTGGGACAACCACCCATTGCCGCAAGCCTTGCCGCACGAATTTTGGTAATCATCCCGCCACGACCCAATTTGCCGCCATCTCCCGCCACGTCAAACAAATAATCTGCCATTGCCCGCTCAGTCTTAATCAGCTTTGCATCCGGGTTGGTGCGAGGATTATCGGTGAATACGCCTTGCTGGTCGGTCAATATAATGTATAAATCAGCTTTGACCATGGCTGCCACCATCGCACCTAGACTGTCATTATCACCAAATTTGATTTCATCGACACTGACGGTGTCATTTTCATTAATGACCGGTAGCACGCGCCATTCAAGTAGCTGATTTAACGTACTAGCGGTATTGAGATAACGATTTCGATTGGCAAGATCGTCATGTGTCAGTAGCAACTGCGCACTTTGTACACCATACTGAATCAACGCCGACCACCAAGTTTCAATCAAGCCCATCTGCCCAATGGCGGCGCAGGCTTGCAAGGCTTGCAATTTTTTGGGGCGTTCTTCCAAATTCATTCGCACCACCCCTTCTGCCACTGCTCCTGAGGACACTAGCAATACTTGGTAGCCTTCATTATGCAGCTTGGCAATTTGCTTCGCCCATTCATAAATTGCGGTGCGATCCAAGCCTTTACCATTATTGGTCAGTAGCGATGAACCAATTTTTACCACAATGGTGTTGGACTTAAGGGCTTTTTTAGTTGAGCTAGGTGAGGCGGTGGCAGTCATAAGTTGGCAGTCATAATCAGTCAAGTGCAATTTTTTAATCAAATTAAATGCCATAATGGCTTGGCTGAGCATTGTAACAATTTTTACTGGCTTTATAAATGCTAATCGATGCCGGTAGCCGTTAAATATCACACGTTTTTGCCATACGCATTTTTATCCCAATTAAGTAGCAACCATTGGAAAAACAAATTGACATTGTCAACTAAAAAATATCGACTTGAGGTTTTCTCAATTTAGATGAGGATAACTTGCTATCAACTTTGCTTTTATATAAATTTGCTCATCTTCATGGGCTACTGGGTTTATCAAATTTATGAAAAGAGCTGTTGTCACCACTTCCTCATCTTGTCTTGAAGCCCTCGGATTGTCGCAAGGCATGGACATTCTGCGCTTACACGTAAACATCAATAACGTTGATTTTATCGATGGTAAAAATATCACCAGTGAGCGTCTGGCAACCATCATGAAAACCAACCTCAAATCGGTAGCAAGGACATTTCCGCCATCCATCCATGAGATGCATCTGTTGTTTAATGATTTGATTGCTCGCGGGGTCACTGAGGTATTTGTTTGCGGTATCTCGTCCAAATTTAGCCAAACCTTACCCATGCTAGAAGAACTCAAAGTACATTATGCCAATCGTCTGCACATCTTTGTGTATGACACCAAAACACTCAATATTGCTGAAGGGGCGCTGGCGTACGAGGCAAAAGTGTTGATTGAGCAAGGTGAGTCGTTTGAAAACGTGGCAAAAAAGCTTGACGATTTGCGACGTCGCAGTGAATTTTTATTTACCCTCAGTGACTTAGACTATATTATTCGCAACAAAAAATTGTCCGCCCCTGCCGTATTTGTCGCCAACTTATTTGATATCAAACCGATTATGCAAATTAATCAAATTGGTGAGATTGTCGCGGTGGAAAAAGTGCGCAAGCTTGAAAAAACCCTGACTACCATGGGAAAAACCGTCGAAAAACTTGCCGCAAATCAACCCGCGTTTATCTATTTGACAGATACGGGGCATCATGAAAGCACCGAGTATCTTAAATATTTATTGGCGACCCATTTTGGTTGGGATGATTTACCTGTCATTCGCGTGTCGACTATTTCACTTGCCAATCATGGCTTGATGGGAACAGGCATTGGGGTGTTTTATGGTGAATTACCCCACATTGTCAAAGCATTAAAAAAATGACCTATTCTTATCTACATTCAGCTAATAAAAAAGGTTAGCCCGCGCTAACCTTTTTAAAGCTATTTCAATTACTGCTAAGGTGCGTAGACCACTTCCACGCCATCATCGTCATCGTAGTCGTCGTCATCAAAATCATCTTCATCCAATACGCGACCTTCACGCTCAGCTTTACGTTTGGCACGATACGCTTCTTTTTGCTCTTCCGTATTGGCGCGCACTTCCGCTTCCAGTCGTTCAAAACGCAAACGCTGACTTTCGGCAAAGTCAGGATCGGTTTCTTCCATCTCGCGCTCTTGCTCGATTTCGTTCATCAAATGCCAAACCACGGCATCAACCCCTTCGCCTGTGAGCGTGGAGGTACGAAAAACCATCCCTGTCCAACCAAGCTCTGCCACGATATGAGTGCAAAGTTGGTTTAATTCTTCTGCGGGCACTTGGTCGATTTTATTTAAAATCAAAATCTGTGGCAGTTTTGATAGCTCTGGCGAGAATTTTTCTAACTCATTAAAAATCACTTGGGCGTTTGCCACAGGGTCGCTACCATCAATGGGCTGTACATCGACAAGATGCAATAATCGACGGGTACGAGCGACGTGTTTTAAAAAGCGAATACCCAGTCCAGCCCCTTCAGAGGCGCCTTCAATGAGCCCTGGGATATCTGCCATGACAAATGAGCGGTGTTTACCCACATCCACGACACCTAGATTCGGTACCAAAGTGGTAAACGGATAATTGGCCACTTTGGGTTTGGCAGCAGAGACTTGACGAATAAAGGTGGATTTACCCGCGTTTGGCAGACCAATAAGACCAACGTCAGCCACCACTTTTAGCTCAAACTTCAAGACTTTTAATTCACCTGGAAAACCTGGGGTGGCACGTCGTGGTGCTTGATTGGTGGAGGTTTTAAAATGGGTATTGCCTTGCCCGCCGTCACCGCCTTTGGCAATCCTCGCCGTTTGCCCTTTTTTGGTCAAGTCCGCTAAAACCTCACCTGTTTCAGTATCAACCACGGTGGTGCCGATGGGCACAGACAGATAGATATCATCCGCACCACGACCTGAACAGTTTTTGGCGCCGCCATTTTCGCCGCGTTTGGCATCATAGCGACGTGTAAACCGGTAATCGACGAGGGTGTTGGTGTTGTCGTCACACACCACGTACACATCCCCACCTTTGCCGCCATCACCGCCATCAGGACCGCCTTTGGGGACGTATTTTTCTCGGCGAAAACTGACGATACCATTGCCGCCGTCGCCTGCTTTGACTGTTACGATTGCTTCATCGATAAAACGCATTGAAGACTTTCCTTAAATTCTTGAATAACCAAGTATTATAGCATGAATTTTAACAAGAAAAATTTGAACTCAATCGATGTTTGAAATTTTATCCAATAAAAAACCGCCCAAACTTGAGCGGTCTTGTAATCGTCCTTAACGCTAAGGAACACTTAGGCGTTTTTTGCCATGGTTTCAGCGACACGCAATACTTGGGTGCTATAGCCCATTTCGTTGTCATACCATAGGTACATCACCGCACGGTTCTCTTGAGCAAGCGTAGATTTGGCGTCCCAAATCGCCACTTTTTCACAGCCCACAAAGTCGGTAGAAACCGCTTCATCCGAATCTGAATAAGCAATTTGCGCTTGCCATTGTTCGCTCTGACTGGCTTCTTTGATAAAGGCATTGAGTTCATCGCTTGAATTGACCGGGTTTTTGAAATTCAAATTCAAAATCGCAAGGCTCACGTTTGGCGTTGGTACACGTACTGAGCTGCCTGACAATTTGCCTTTTAGTTCTGGAATCGCTTTACTGACCGCTTTGGCAGCGCCTGTGCTTGTCATTACCATATTTAAGGTTGCAGCACGCCCACGACGCTCGGCTTTATGGTGGTTATCAACCAAGTTTTGGTCATTGGTGAACGCATGGATGGTTTCCATGTGACCGTTTTCAATGCCGTATTTATCGTTTAAGAGTTTGAGCGTAGGGGTAATCGCATTGGTGGTACAGCTTGCCGCTGACACGATGGTATCACTGCCGATGGTGTCGTCATTGACATTATAGACGATGTTTTTGATATCGCCTGACGCTGGGGCAGTCAATAGCACTTTTTTGGCACCTTTTGACTGTAAATGCTTGCCAAGACCTGCTTCATCTTTCCATTTACCGGTGTTGTCGATGATTAAGGCATTGTCAATACCATAAGACGTGTAGTCGATTTCGCTTGGGTCAGCAGCATAAATGACTTTGATAAAACGACCGTTAGCGATGATACCACTGTTTGCTTTATCCACCACCACTGAGCCATCAAACCAGCCATGTACCGAGTCACGCTCAAGCAAGCTTGCACGTTTTTCCAAGTCTTTTAATAAAGCGTCTGCTTCACCGGCTGGACGGACGACGATGGCTTTTAATTGTAAGCCTTTGTCTGAGGCAGGACGGCTCATCAGCAACCGAGCCAAAATACGACCGATACGACCAAAACCGTACAACACGACATCTGTCGCAGGCACTTCGTCACCGCTGGTAAAGCTATCGGCTTGTTTACCTGATTTGAGCGCTTGACCCAAGTCCACCGAGGTATGGCTTAGATTTTGGTCGTTTAACGCGGTGGCAAAGGCGAGTGTATCAGCGATGTTAAGGGCGTTTTTGTCATGATGGGCAATGATATCAACAAGGTTTAGCGCAATGCGGTTGCCAAAAAACAGCACATCGACGCCTTTATTGGCTAGGGTATTTAGCTCAACTAACAACTGAACCGCTTGGGCTTCTTGATTTTTGCGATTAGCGAGGTGGTCTTGGTAAAGATTGGCAGACATAGTATGACCTTTTTTTGTGAAGGAAAAATAAAATCTGTGGAAAATGCAGCAAAAATAAACGCCTAAATTGTAACGGAATTTAGGCGTTTTAGCAATTTTAAAGCAGGGTGTTTCAACTACCTAGCTTATCGGCTGTTTTGTACGGTTTTTTGCAATTTACTAACATCATAGCCTTGAGATTTTGCGGTAGCAACCATTGTTTGATAAGTGTCTTCATCCATCGTGGGCGTGCGTGACAAAATCCACTGGCACAGTTACGCTGAAAAAACATCGGTAAACGGGCGATTTCGTACCATTTGCCCGCATAACGGTTTAAATCGACGCTTTGCACCGCCTGAGCTTTACCAACGCCTATGGGCTTGGCAGTGGTTTTGGTTGCGGTAGTTTTGGTGGGGGTGGTGGAGCAAGCACTCATCGCAAGCAATGTACCTGCAATACCTGCCACTGCTAGCGTTTTTTTACTCATTATTTTCATTGTCTATATCCCCTTATTTTGCTCAGTCTTACTGCGCATTAAAGTACTCATTTTAGCCCAAAATAAACGCTCAAACGGTGATTATTGGGGCCTTTTTTGTCAGCCAGTTGTTACAATAAATGCGCTATTGTCAAATAGCAACGCCCAAACGGTTATGGGCGTTTTTTATTAGGTTAAAGATTGTACACAGTGTAAACAACAAACCGACTAAGTTAAAAAAGCAAATCGTTCTACCGCCCACAAAATATGTAACAAAATTGTAACAAAAAAATCAACCTGTTGGCTAGTTTTTATACCTTGTCGACCAATAACCGAATACCCGCGATTCCCATCGCCCCATGCTCATAGGCGGTGGCTAAATCTGCCTGCTCCAACCCGCCCAGCGCAAATACCGGTACATCACAGATTTTTGCCAATTCACTCAAGGTTTGCCAGCCCATGCCCCCACTTTGAAAGGTTTCTGGGTGTGTCGGTGTGGCTTTCACCGGGGATAAAAAGCAGCCCATCACAGTATGCGATGTTGCCAAGGTATTTAATCTGCTTAGGCTATGTTGGTCATGACAACTGGCAAAATAGCGATAATTTTTTGATAAACTTGAGAAATCCAGCGTCATGAGTTGTTGGTGATTTAAATGTACCATGCCGTTTTTTAACCACGCATCTAAACGCTCAGGTAAGCACTTAAATAAGCACGCTAGTGTTGCATATTGAATAATCGGGGTGATATCCGCCCTTATCCTTAGTAAGCCATCAATCATAGCGGTGGCATTTTCATCGCTGGTTTGCGGGCGAAGATAACAATGGGCATCGTCGGGCAGTTTTTGGCTATAAAAATCAACCCACTTATCCACACCAACGAAGCTATCTAAGGGCTGCGTGATATAAATCGCATTGGGCAATTTTAACCAATCTAAAATTCGGGCATTGGCATCGGGCAGCGGGTACTGATTGGCAACTAAGTCTGACTGGCGCACCCATGTGACAGCTTGACCTTCCTTGCCTTTACCTTCTTGTAAACCATCAAACTGGGCTTGGCTCACTTGAATTTTAAAAACGTGCAATACCACGATTTTATCAGCATAATCATGGCGTATCACCCCCATTTTGACTGCGGTATCTTGCGCGATATCCAAGCCAATCTCTTCATGGACTTCACGGATTAACCCTTGTATTGGGGTTTCATTTGGCTCAATTTTCCCCCCAACAAATTCATAGCGATTGCCTTGGTGTTGACTGACATGGCGAAATCCCAGTAGATATTGATTGTTAAAATGTATCACCGCGACTGCCACATTAACGACTTTTGACATATTTTTCTCAAACTGTTGATTATTACCCATTATAAAGCATTAAATTTGATGAAAAAGTGAAAAAAGTCACTTGACGACCCATTAAATATAAATGATAATCATTATCAATTAAAAACACTATTCGCCCATCTTACAGAGAAAAGGAGTATCCCATGCTACACTTATTAAATCGTGCCAATCTCATCCAACAAAGTTCCTTGCCTACGCTATATTCCAATCATTTATTTGCGCTGACCAAAGAGATTCGCATTCAGCATGACGGCGAAGAATACCGTCTTCGATTGACCCGTAATAACCGCCTAATACTCACCAAATAGTGACTTACCAAATAGTCCCGGTGAAATTGTTAATAAAAAAAGCCAATCTTCTTCAGAGTGGCTTTTTTAAATGGCTAAATTGATAGGCTCTGTTGCCAGTCACTGTGCGCAGTTACTGGCAACAATCACCTAAATTAACCCATGCGAATAGCCCCGTCCAAACGAATGACGTCGCCATTAAGATAGCTATTTTCAATGATGTGTACCACCAATTTAGCAAATTCTTCTGGATTGCCCAAACGTTTGGGAAAAGGCACGGCTTGCTCAAGACTGGTACGGGCAGCTTCTGGCAGGCTTGCCATCATCGGTGTGCCGAACACCCCTGGTGCGATGGTCATAATACGTATTTGATGGCGCTGCAGCTCACGCGCGAGTGGTAAAGTTAAGCCCACCACACCTGCTTTAGATGACGAGTAACTGCCTTGCCCCACCTGACCATCGAATGCGGCAATTGAAGCGGTGTTGATAATCACCCCTTTATCTTCATTACTGTCTGCAGTATTTTTTGCCATCGCCGCCGCTGCCAGTCGCACCACATTGAAAGTGCCGATGAGGTTAATCTGGATACCACGGGTAAAGGTGGTTAAATCGGCTGGGTTGCCTTCCTTGTCCAGTAATTTTTGCACCACCACGATACCGGCACAGTTGATTGACCCTGATAATTTACCAAATTTGTTCACACCCGCCTCAATCGCATTTTTGACATCCGCTTCGCTGGTGATGTCACATTTTGCAAAAATCACGTTGTCGCCCAATTTCGCCACTAATTTCTCACCGGCTTCTTGGTTCAGATCGGCGATGATAACATTTGCGCCATGCGCCACCAAATAACGGGTTGTCGCCTCACCTAGACCTGACGCGCCGCCTGTGACCAAAAATGTATTATTTTGTACTTGCATTGTTTTTCCGTTAACCTGTTATTTTTGTTGGTGTTAAAAGCAGTGGGTTTATGTGATTAAATTTTTCACGGTTATGGCTGTCGGTGTACGGGGCAGCATGGTTGATACCCGATCGCCTTTTTTCACCCCCAAAGAAATAAACAGATTGCGGGGTTTGGGTGTCAAGATTGTCCATGACAGGCTCCTAATGTCGTCCATGAGATAGGAATAAGTGCCAGTGTCAACGGTCACCCACTAGCTTAAAATAACGCTGACTTGAAATAAATCTGGCTTGGAATAAATTTGAGTTGATACAACCAGTTTTTTTACGATGGGCTCACAACTATTGCCGATTTACACTCACGCTGATTTATTTGTATCTCGATTTACTTGTCTCAAGTCAAGCTAACAAATTCCTTTTGTCAGCTTATGATGCCTAAACTTTTGGACAATTTCAAGTATTATGATATGAATTGTATCGTTTTAAAAAATTTACTGTTAACCAATAAATTTAAAAAAATGCGCTTTATAGTGGCGCAGTTCACGAATCGAATCACGGATATCGTCAAGTGCCAAATGATTTCCTTTTTTCTCAAAGCTTGACAAAATATCGGGGCGCCAGCGATAAGCCAGCTCTTTGACCGTTGACACATCTAAATTGCGGTAATGAAAAAACCGCTCAAGCGTTGGCATTTGACGTGCCAAAAACCGTCTGTCTTGGCAAATCGAATTGCCACACATGGGTGAGCGTCCTGATTCGACATATTTACTCAAAAATGCAATGGTTTCGGTTTCTGCTTGCGCCATGGTCACGTTACTACGGCGAATACGGTCAATCAGTCCTGATTGCCCATGTTGGCGCGTGTTCCAATCATCCATGCTGTTGAGCACAATGTCAGGCGTATGAATAGCAAACACAGGACCTTCGGCTAGGATATTGAGTTCACTGTCAGTCACTATCGTCGCTATCTCGATGATGGTATCGTTGAGGGTATCTAGACCTGTCATCTCAAGGTCAATCCAAATCAGATGTTTTTTATCAACCGCCATACTGCTGCCTTTTCATACGCTTTAACAAATAATCCGCCATCTTAGCAGATTTTACAGGTAAAATATCGGTTTTGTTGGCGATTGCTCATGCCTGCCCATGTAGCCATGCGTGCTCATGTAGCGAGTCCAAAAGTATTGTAAAATTTTATAAGGTGTTAGTATGGTAAAAAATCCCCTAGTGGCTGAGGTAGTAGATAGCGTATGGCGTTAATCCGTAAACGTAAACTCACTGACCAGCAAACCCGCCGCATCCAAAAACAGCAAAAATCCCAGCAAGTGCTGGACGATGCCCAGCTGATGGATGGCATTGTTGTCGCAAACTTTGGCAAGCAGCTTGAAGTCCAAGCCACTAGCCTACCGCAAACCCTGCCTGAAAAACCGATTGTCGCCGCTGACGAGCCAGAGCCGTTTTGGCAACCCATCACCCTGCACAGTGTTTGGCGTTGTCACACCCGTACTAACTTGCCACTGATTGCCACTGGGGATAAAGTCCGCTTTGTCGCTGACCCAAATACAGGACTTGGACGCATTGAAGCGATTTATGATAGACAAAGCATCATCAACCGCCCCGACCGTTACCACAAGCTCAAACCCATCGCCGCCAATGTTGATATTTTAGCAGTCGTATTTGCCCCACTGCCGCTACCGTCTGCCCAGCTGATTGATCGGTATTTGGTGGCTTGTCATCACTCAGACATCACGCCATTGCTGATTTTAAATAAAGCCGATTTGTTGGCGGATGGTAGTCATAGCGAGGTGACAGAGCTACTGTCAGCCTATCAACAGCTTGGCTATGCCACCTTGGTGACCCAATCGAGTGGTGACTTAACCCACCTAAAAAACACCGTTGCCGGCAAGAATGTGATTTTTGCTGGTCAATCAGGGGTTGGTAAAAGCAGCTTGGTCAACCAGTTATTGCCTGCTGCGGGACAATCAGTCAATGAAATTTCAACCATTTCACAGTTGGGTCAACATACCACCACCACCAGCCGATTTTTAGCGTTTGACCCAATGGCGCTCAGCAAAGGCGCCATTATTGATACACCCGGTATTCGCGAATATGGGCTTTGGCATTTGACCCCTGATGATATTTTGCAAGGCTTTATCGAGCTTGCGCCGCTTGCACCCTACTGCCGTTTTCGCGATTGCAAACACACCGAGTCCACGCCCAATTGTGCGATGTGGCAGGCGGTGACAGAAGGGCAAGTGCTAGCAAGGCGGGTGGATAATTTGGTGCTTCTGCAACAAGAAGCGGCTTCGCAGGATTTTTAAGCTTGCGGTTTTAGACCAAATAGTAGACTAAATATTAGACTAAATAAAAGTTTCTTAAAATTGACAACTACCGTTATAATACAGTCAATTTTTTATGGGCAATCAAACAATAATTTTGACGACATGCCCCTGTGGAGGATATCTTGGAACGTTGGTTTGAGTTTATGGGTCATCACCCATTTTTATTTGGCACCATGTTTGTGCTAATTGTGCTATTTTTTATGCTTGAGAACAAACGCGGCGGCAAAAAAATCAATCCAAATGCAGTGGGTTTGATGGTTAACAACCAAAATGCTCAGCTGATTGACATCCGCCCACGAAAAGATTTTGAAAAAGGCTATATCAAAGGCAGCCGCAATATCCCGTTTACTGAGCTTAAAAACCACGTTGAAACACTTCGCAGTGCTGACCATCCTATTATCATCGTTTGTCAAATGGGTATGACCGCGGGTACCGCAGTGGCAATGATTGGTAAAGACAACGTTTATCGTCTTGATGGTGGTATTACCAATTGGCAAGCCGCAGGTTTACCTTTAGTGGTAGAAAAAACCGTGCCCGGCAAAACCAAATAAGACTGCTTGGCTGTTCACAATTTGAAATTTAAATCGCCAAGCCCCATAACCATCAATAACGCTTTATTATGTCATCGGTATCTGATAATAAGCTTTTAACCCATTTTAAAAAATCCAGAAATAAGGAGATTGTTATGGCTATGGTGAAAATTTATACCACACCGACTTGCCCCTACTGTATGCAAGCTAAAATGTTATTAAAAAATAAAGGGCAAGCGTTTGAAGAAGTTAACATGTATGATGTGACCACAGAGGAACGTCAGGCATTGGCGCAAAAAACCAATAATTACCGCACAGTACCGCAAATTTTTATTGGCGATAATTTTATTGGTGGTTATGACCAACTTGCCAGTCTTGAGCGTCAAGGCAAACTTGATGGTCTATTAGCGGATTAACCCGTTAACTTATTAAAACTTTACTCAATAAAATACACCCTTTATAAATACAGTTGATAGTTTTTAGAGAAAGTTAAAGCTGTCATATTGTTATAATCCACGTAAAAACAGTTAATTGAGGACACTACCATGGCAGACGAACAAAACTTACCACAACTGGCGCTAGAACGTATCTATGTTAAAGATATGTCATTAGAAGTACCGGGTGCAGATGTATTCACCCGTGAATGGCAACCAGAGCTTGATATCAACCTATCAAGTGCCGCTGAAAAATTGGATGACGACCACTACCAAGTGGTATTAACCGTTAATGTAACTGCCAATAATGGTGGTGAAACCGCGTTTATCGCAGAAGTACACCAAGCAGGCATCTTTATGTTGCAAAATATCTCTGAAGAACAATTGGGCGCAATTTTAGGTGCGTATTGTCCAAACGTATTGTTCCCTTATGCCCGTGAAGTGGTCAGTGACATTGTGACCCGTGGTAGCTTCCCACAATTGTTACTTGCGCCTGTCAATTTTGACCAAGCCTATCAACAAACGCTTGAGCAAGGTAACTAATTTTTTTTAAAGTTAACTATTTTAAAGCTAACTAATTTTTAAGTGTCAAAAATTAAGAGCAGGATAAGCCCTGCTCTTTTTTTATGTAGATTTAAGGTAAATCGTTAGGACCTGGTGCGCCATTTGGTGATGCTTTGGCTAAAGGCATGGGTGCTTTGCTGATAATCCTGCAGCGCTTGATAAAGTTGTGTCGCTCGTTCAAGGTGTGTAATAATCATGGGGTTTTCCAATCCCAACCAATTGGGCTCATATGGATTAAAGCATGAATGATTAAAACGACAAACCGATTAATCAAATAGCCATAGGTAGCAAATGATGTTGAATCAAGCAGCGATGAGCGAAGTATCCAATCCGTGCCGCGTGGCGTGTGTCACAGGTGGCGCCAAACGAATTGGTCGGGCGCTTGTGCTGGCACTGCACCAAGCCAATTATAATATCATCATCCATTACCACACCAGTGAATCAGAAGCCATGGAACTTGTTGATTACTGTAATGCCATTCGCCCACAGTCAGCAAAAAGCGTGCAAGGGGATTTAGAGGATTTTGAAACGCTGCCACAATTGACTTGGCAAATAATCAACAGTTTTGGTCGATTGGATTGTTTGGTTCATAATGCCTCACGGTTTTACCCGACGCCCTTTGGTCAAATCTCTCAGCAAGACTGGCAAAATTTATTTTTGACCAATGCGCAAACCCCGTTATTTATCAGCCAATATTTATACCCTTATCTAAAAAAATCGCAAGGCTGCATTATCAGCATTTTGGACATTCACGCCAATGGCAAGCCATTTGGGGGTTATACAGTCTATAACATGGCAAAAGCCGCGCACCAAATGATGGTGCAGTCGCTAGCAATCGAACTAGCGCCCGCTATCCGCGTCAATGGCATTGCACCGGGTATTAACATTCTACCCATGGAAGGCACTGAGCAAGCGCTCACCGCTGAAACGATTGAAAAAATCTGCCATGCCGTACCGTTAAAAAGAATTGGCACACCGCAAGATATCGCGCAAGTGGCGGTATTTTTGGCAGCTGCCCCGTATATCACAGGGCAGATTATTGCAGTGGATGGCGGGCGTGGTTTGACCTTAGCAGGTAATGAAAACAGGTAATAACAGCAGGCAGCCAGAGCAGGTAAAGTACCTGACTAACCGCAACGCAGCAAACTTTTGAAGTTTTGAATAACGTTTAATGATGTTTTTTCAGTAATTCCATTAACTCGGCTGGAATGTCATCCTCATTGCTGGCGCCATTTTGATTAGCACTATCATTGTTTTGGTCAAAGTTTTGTGACGTGGGTAGCTCGGTCAAAGTCTCTTGGGGTTGTCTTTCGCCTAGGGTCACATTGACGCTACTTTGTGCTTTATTACGCATCACTTGTAGATTGACCACACTGTTGGGTGCTTTACGTGCGACCATTTGAATCAGCGTGTTGGCATCATCTACAGGTTTATTATCCATTGCGGTGATGATATCCCCTTTTTGCAAGCCCGCTTTGGCGGCAGGACCATCGCGCATCACGTTCATCACTTCAACGCCCTGGGTGTCATCACTCAGCTTGGTTGGGTCTTTCATCGAACTTTGTAATTCGATCCCAAGCCAGCCGCGGTGCACTTTACCATCTTTAATAATGCCATTCATCACAAGCTTAACAATCTCGGTAGGAATGGCAAATCCAATACCCATCGAGCCACCTGAGCGTGAAAAAATCGCGGTATTGATACCAACCAGCTGACCATAAGCATCGACCAGCGCACCCCCTGAGTTACCGGGATTGATAGCGGCATCGGTTTGGATAAAATCTTCCACCGTGTTGATACCGAGTCCCGTGCGACCTGTTGCCGAGATAATACCTTGGGTGACGGTTTGACCGACCCCAAACGGGTTGCCAATTGCCAATACCACATCGCCCACTTGGGTCGACTGTTCACGAAATCCTAAGGGTTTCAGCCCTGTCAAATCAACCTTAATCACCGCCAAATCACTTTCTACATCGTTGCCGATGACTTTTGCCGTTGCCTTGCGACCATCATTGAGCATCACGATAATGTTATCGGCTTTAGAAATCACATGCGAGTTGGTGACGATATAGCCATCTTGCGAAATAATGACACCCGAGCCTAAATTGGTATTATCGCTTTCACCATTGGGGATACCGTGATATTCAAAATAGCGGCGCATCATCGGGTCATTCATATAGGGATGCTCCTCGATTTTTTGCGTGGTATAGATATTGACGACTGACTGGGCAGCGACAGCGACAGCATTGTGATAAGATGCCACCGCAGCATTTGGATTTTCACCGAGTTTTTTGGTATCGACAGGCTCAGATTTCGGCGGCTGCCAACCGGGCTGACTGGCTACCACTGCTTGATTTTTTTGCCAAGGCAGCTGTGGCTTGGTCATCATCCACAAACCCGCCAACAGCACTAGCAGTAACAAAATCCAGGGTAGTATTAGAGTAAATTTGTTAGGTTTACGATAAGTAGGCGGCAAAACAGGTGGGGTTTCCAAAGGCTTGTCTGAACGGGGGTCTGTCATAGTCAACGTTTCTCAACGATAGGTCAGAAAATAGACGGGTTTGAGCGAAAAATACGGTTTAGTCTAACACTGATTATTTGGTGAGTTGAGCCGATTTTTTATTAGTTTTGTTTCAAAAGATATCTTTGATATTACTGGCTTCAATAAGGGTAAGGGTTGGCTTTGTTGAGGACTGGATTATCATAAAAAAACCGCAGTCATTACTGTGACTGCGGTTTTGAAAGCTATCGCTATATTAACGCTGTATTGGAATTTTTCAGACGTCTTTACGACGCATATGCGGAAACAAAATCACATCACGAATACTTGGTGCATTGGTAAATAACATCACTAAACGGTCAATACCGATGCCCTCGCCTGCAGTCGGTGGCAAGCCATAGGACAATGCTTCGATAAACTCTGCATCATAATGCATCGCTTCATCATCGCCTGCGTCTTTCTCAGCCACTTGTTGTTTAAACCGCTCGGCTTGGTCGATTGGGTCATTGAGCTCGCTAAAGCCGTTGGCAATTTCACGCCCGCCGATAAATAGTTCGAAACGGTCAGTAATCTCGCTATTGTCATCGTTACGGCGTGCTAGCGGTGAGGTTTCGGCAGGATATTCTGTGATGAAGGTTGGTTGACGCAGTTTAGTTTCTGCAGTTTCTTCAAATATGATGGTTTGCAGTTTACCAATCCCAAAGATGTCTTTAACGTCTTGTTTGAGTACGTTTTTGGCATAATCCGCTAGATAATCACGGTCTGCAATTTTGCTCATGTCAAAATTATCCGCGTATTTTTCAATCGCTTTGGTCATTGGCAAGCGTTCAAAAGGCGCTTTAAAACTAATTGCTTCACCTTGATAATCAATCTCGGTGGTACCTAAAATATCGTTTGCCAGTTTTTCAAACATATTTTCAGTCAATTTCATCAAATCTTCATAATCGGCATAGGCTTGATAAAACTCAATCATGGTAAATTCTGGGTTGTGACGCGCCGATACCCCTTCGTTACGAAAATTACGGTTAATCTCAAACACACGCTCAAAACCACCCACGACTAGACGTTTTAAGTACAACTCTGGCGCAATGCGTAAAAAAAGCGGCATATCAAGCGCATTATGATGCGTGACAAATGGACGAGCCACCGCACCGCCTGGAATGACGTGCATCATCGGGGTTTCGACTTCCATGTAACGCTCGTTAAGCATATACTCACGAATACCAGCAATGACTTTACTACGGATAATAAAGGCGTTACGGCTGTCTTCATTGGTCATCAGGTCAAGGTGACGGCTACGATAGCGAGCCTCCGTATCGCTTAACCCATGAAATTTGTCTGGTAGTGGGCGTAGTGATTTGGTCAATAACTGTACTTCAGTGGCATGCACAGATAATTCACCCGTGTTGGTACGAAATACATAACCTGTCACACCAATAATGTCACCGATATCCCATGTTTTAAAGTCATTATAAATCTCTTCGCCCAAGTCGTTTTTGCTGACATAGGCTTGGATACGACCTGTCATGTCGGCAATGGTCACAAAGCTGGCTTTACCCATCACCCGTTTGAGCATGATACGACCGGCGACAGTTACCATGACTTTATCGCTGTTTGCCAATGTTTCTTTGTCTTTATCGGCAAATTGCTGCTGCAAGTCTTGGGCGTATTCTTTGCGTTTGAATTGGTTTGGGTAAGGGTTTTTGCCTGCTTGTTTGATTAAATCTAATTTGCTATGACGTTGTTTGATGAGTTCGTTGACGTCTTGGATGTCTTCCACATGCGCTTCGGTTGCTGCATTTTCAGTTTGGTTTTGCTGTGACATGATGTTTTCCCACAATTTTAGTTACGCTATCAAAAGTTAAAATTTTTATGCCAAATGGTAAAAATACCGAACTTGCCGCGTTTTTCTTCACCACCCTTTTCACTACCAAGTTGAGTCAAACGCAATTCGCCTGCAATTTCTTGTAAATAACCATTTTCAATCATTTTGGCAGAGAGTTCTGGGGTTTTCATACCCAACTGACTGGCTAATTTAGCAATCGTTATTTTGCCATACTCTTTATTTTCTGATGTCGTTGACATTTCATTTACCTTGTCAACTGACATTCTCACTTCTTCACTAATACGAATAATACGCTGTGCTTCTTCATATGCATCGCTATATAGCTGATTATCTGCATCACGAGCGATTAAAATGCCCATTTCATTGTTATTGATTTGGCTAAATTCATATAAATTTAAACTTGTGATAATGCATTCATTCTCGTTCATGTAGCATTTGGCATGCAAATTTTTGCAAAAACTGGTACGCACGAAATCCAAGCCTTTTAGCCAATTAATCTCTTCGGGCTGTAAATCACTTTTACCATATACAATGCGAATATCAATTTTTAGGCGATTTTTGTCTTCGAGTAATTCTTTAACTCTTTCATTGAGCTTTAGATAAGGGCTAATTAAAATTAAACGGTCAGATGACTTTTTGATGAGTTCTTCCAAATGGTAAGTAGTACCACTGGTATTTAAAAACTTTGCCATCTTATTCTTCCCCACTCACCGATGCCATCAAGTCAGCTTGGTGCTCACGCAGTAGGCTATCAAGTAACTCATCTAAGTCACCCTGCATAATGGCATCGAGTTTGTACAAGGTTAAATTAATACGGTGGTCGGTCATACGCCCTTGGGGAAAATTATAAGTGCGAATGCGCTCCGAGCGATCACCACTACCGACCAAATTGCGACGCATATCGCTTGACGCATCGATTTGTTTTTGTACTTTTTCTTGCTGAATTTTGGATACCAGCATTTTCATGGCTTTATCGCGGTTGGCGTGTTGGCTACGCTCTTGCTGACATTCAACCACTGTGCCTGTTGGAATATGGGTGATACGCACCGCAGAGTCGGTTTTATTGATATGCTGACCACCTGCCCCACTGGCACGATAAGTATCGATACGCAAGTCAGCAGGGTTGATGTCTACGGTATCATCAATCTCAACCTCTGGCATCACCGCAACCGTGCAAGCCGAAGTATGTACCCGTCCTTGGCTTTCAGTCTCTGGCACCCGCTGCACCCGGTGTGCACCCGATTCAAATTTCAAGCGGCCATATACGCCCGTGCCTGATACGCGGCTGATGATTTCTTTGTAGCCGCCATGCTCACCTTCGTTCTCGGACAATACTTCCACTGTCCAACCTTGGGTTGCCGCATAACGCTCATACATACGGAACAAATCACCGCTAAAAATCGCCGCCTCATCGCCGCCCGTCCCCGCTCGAATCTCTAAGAAGGCAGGCACTTTATCATTCGGGTCTTTAGGCAGCATCATCACATTGAGCACGTCTTCAAGCGCGTTGATGGTGTCTTTGGCGGCTTGGATTTCTTCTTGCGCCATTTCTTTCATGTCGCCATCGCCCGTTGAATCTGACAGCATTTCTTCAGCGGTTGCCAAATCTTCTTCCGCTTGGCGGTATTTGCCCCAGACATCGACCAATGCGGATAAATCACTGTGCTCAACCGATAATTCACGGAATTTTTTGTTGTCATTCATGGTTTCTGGCTCAGACAGCATGGCGGTGACTTCTTCGAAACGGTCAGACATTTGGTCAAGGCGAAAACGTAAAGATTCTTTCATAATGATGGCTTAAAAATAATGGCTTAAAAGTTTTGGCTTAATTTACTTAATTTAGGGCTTAAAAATAGAAAATGGCAAAATAATCGGATATTTTGCCACATTTTGGGGGGATTTGCATGGGTTTCGTGAGAGGCAATAAAAAGCTTAGACTTTTTTGACCAACACCCCCCCAATTGAGTAACCTGCGCCAAACGAGCAAATCACCCCCAAATCACCCGATTGCATATTTTCTTGGTGCTTGTGAAACACAATCATGGGACTGGCTGAGCTAGTATTGGCATATTCTGCTAATACCATAGGCGCAATCGACTTATCCGCTTCTTTGCCCAACACGGTGCGTAAAATCAAATCAATCATGTTGGCATTGGCTTGGTGTAGCCACATTTTTTTGAGCTGTTGTGGCTCAACGTGGTTTTTATGGAGCAGTTCAAGGATTAAATTGGACACGGCAGGACACACTTCACGAAATACTTTGCGACCTTCTTGCAAGAACA
Source organism: Moraxella sp. CTOTU46934 (assembly GCF_031979465.1). Lineage (NCBI taxonomy): Bacteria > Pseudomonadati > Pseudomonadota > Gammaproteobacteria > Moraxellales > Moraxellaceae > Moraxella > Moraxella sp. CTOTU46934. The sequence goes on along the minus strand of NZ_DALZEG010000009.1, from coordinate 64,612 downwards.
ATTTGTCGGTCACAGGCGCGTCGATATCAGGATACATCGGCGTGCCAGCGGCTAAGAATTCACTGCGATCCAAAAAGCCGTATTCATTTTTAATATTGGTTGAAAACTGGGTAAACAGATGACTATCTAAAATTTCATAGCCTTTGGGTGTGGCTGTTTTTTCGTCAATCTCTTCGATAATCGTCGCCGTTGCCACATCCCCAAAGATAAAGTGGCTGTCACGGTTGCGCCAGTTGAGGTGCGCTGAGGTAATTTCGATATTGACCATGGCGACACGTTTGGCAGTGCCAGATTTGATCAGACCGACCGCTTGGGCGATACCAAAGGTTGCTGCACTACAGGCGACGTTCATATCAAAGCCAAAACCGCCTTGCATACCAATGTATTGTTGGATTTCGATGGCGATGGCAGGATACACGCGCTGGAAATTTGAACAAGCAACAATAATACCGTCTAAGTCTTTACCTTGTAAACCTGCATTGTCCAGTGCTTGTTTGAGTGCATCTAGACCCATTTCTGCCATGATGGACATCTCTTCACCAAGCTTGCGATAAGGAATCACAGGCGCCATGATATCGGGGTTCAAAATGCCGTCTTTTTCCATCACATAGCGGGATTTGATACCTGAGGCTTTTTCGATAAATTCAGCCGTCGAGTGCACAAGTGCCGTCTTCTCACCACGGGCGATGGCATCGGCATTTTTGGCATTATAGTTATCAACATATTGGTTAAAAGTAGCGACCAACTCTTCGTTACTGATGCTATAAGGCGGGGTATATAATCCTGTGGCAGTGATACAAATACTCATATTAGGATTCCTTTTCTAAACGTAAAACGGGAAGGTAATCATCTAGCTGTCGTCATCAATAATGATGCCGCGATGCATGACATCGGGAATGGTATTGAACAAACAGATGATTAAAAATAGGGGTGTGGCTTATTATGCCTTGAAAATAGCGATAATGCGATAACTATGTTACAAATTATTTCATAGCCTTAAAAATATAGAAAGCAAAGTCGAGGGTTTTTTGTGAGCATACACTACCTATACTGCTGTTCCCTGCTATTTCTGAGTTAATCCGTACTGCGATAAAGCACTACTTGGTTAAACTGCTTGGCTTCATCCATATCGGGCAAGGTGGTTGTGTTATCCAACGTCGTTACCTTGTGGTAGCGCGGGTGAGCAAAGTTTTTGACGCGGCTATCAGCCACCCAAACATCATGCGCGTATTGTAAGAACACATCTAATAACGGCAAGTTGGCTTTGTCATACAGCACATCCGCGACCAACAGCACATCGACTTTATCCATGCCCAATTGCTGTTTTAACTCAAATAAATTATCTAGCAGTTCAGCCGTTACCCCATTTAATTGCGCATTGGCTTGGCAGCTAGTTAGGCTCACGCTATCAATATCACAGCAAATGACTCGTTTGGCACCGGCCATTTTTGCGGCAATACCGACAATCCCCGACCCTGCGCCAAAATCCATCACCACTTTATTGCGCACCATCTGTGGCTGCTGCAAAATATACTGCGCCAATACTTGCCCGGACGCCCATGCAAACACCCAATATGGACAATTATTCCACAGATTTTCTATCACCGCTGGCGTCAAATCTTCATGACAAAAATCTGGATCAATAAGCCATAAATAAAAAGGTTGATTCGGCTTAGATAATAATGGCACGTATGTCTTGGCAAGATTAGCGCTAGGCAACACTTGCTGCAATGCGGTAATCAGTTGGTGAAAAACGGTTGATGGGTCAGAAGTATTTGATGGCATTGAAGTTTTATAGGGCGAATTTTTATAAGCGGAAGTTTTAACAACAGTCACGTAAAGATTTCCAGTCATAAGTCATGGTAAAAAAATGAATACAAAAAAAATGTACAAAAAAAGGAAGCTTCAAACACTTCCTTTTTTAATTCAAATCCATTATTTTGCTGCTGCTTTTTCTGCCGCTTCTACCGTTTGACGGATGAGTGTATTGATGGTCATTGGACCTACGCCACCTGGCACTGGGGTATAACTTGAGGCAATAGCTTCGATACCTGTCAGCTCAATATCACCCACGCCACCGCTCGTGCCATCCGCATGGGTGCGCGGATGAAACCCTGCATCGACCACCACGGCGCCCGATTTAATCCAATCTTTTTTGATAAGTTCTGGTTTGCCGACAGCACCCACCACGATATCCGCTTGTTTGACCAATTCTGCCAAGTTTTGGGTACGTGAGTGGCAAATGGTCACAGTACAGTTGGCATTTAATAGCATCATCGCCATCGGTTTACCCAAAATCGCGCTACGACCCACGACCACCGCATGCTTACCAGCAAGCTCAACGCCGTTTTTTTCTAATAAATACATAATGCCTTGCGGGGTGCAAGAACCATACGCAGGCTCGCCCATCGCCATATTGCCAAAGCCTAAACAAGTCACGCCATCCACATCTTTTGCCAGTGCAATGGCATCAAAACAGGCACGCTCATCGATTTGGCTGGGCACAGGGTGTTGTAGCAAAATCCCATGCACGTCTGGATTGTTGTTAAGCTCGGCAATTTTTGCCAATAGTTGCTCGGTGGTGGTGGCTTGTGGCATGGCAACTTTTAAGGAATCCATACCCACACGTTGACAGGCATTGCCTTTCATTTTGACATAAGTTGCAGAGGCAGGATCATCACCCACCAAAATCGTTGCCAAAATCGGCGTGCGTCCAGAGTCTTGTTTTAACTTGGCAACCCGCTCAGCAAGTTCAGCTTCCATTTGTTTGGCATACGCTTTGCCATCTAAAACTGTCGCAGTCATGGTGGTTCCTCAATCAATAACGAATCGGTCAACAAAAAGTCGGTTAGCAAAAAATTTGCGTTATTTTAACCGATTTTGCGGTGTGATAACATCCATTGAAAATGTTTAACCGCTAAATTAGCGCTCGAATGCCCTTCACCATCCTTCATTACATTGCTCAAATGGCTAAAAAAGTCCTTGCACTTTTAAAAATTTTTGCTATCATAGCAAACCTAAATGAAATGGCTGGGTAGCACAGTGGCCATGCATCGGATTGCAAATCCGCGGACGCCGGTTCGATTCCGGCCTCAGCCTCCATTTTCATTTTGCGGTACTATTATTTTTTTATTATGGGTGTTTTGTTATTACGAGTCAGCAATAAACGCGAAAAAATATCGTAAAAAATTGCTTGCAAAGTTAACAAAACTGATTATAATAGCACCCACTTCTGACACAGACACCACACGACGCCAAGCGTCAGTGCTGTGACTACCCTGCCCGGGTGGTGAAATTGGTAGACACAAGGGATTTAAAATCCCTCGCTCTTACGAGCGTGCCGGTTCAAGTCCGGCCCCGGGCACCATTGATTAAGCCTAAACTTTTACGTTTAGGCTTTTTTGTTGCCGGTTATTTTTGAATTTTACCTGTTGCTTTTCAAATTTTACTTATTGTCTTTCAAATAATGGGTAGCCGCCTAAGTTAACGGCACCACTCTCATCACTTCTTCAAACGTGGTAATACCTTCGGCAATCTTTTTCGCGCCTGCCAGTCTTAACGGCTGCAACCCATCTTGGTAGGCTTTTTGCGCGATTTGCGACAAGTCAGCGCCTTCGCCAATCAATTTTTTAAGCGTATTACTGAGCACCATGATTTCATACAGTCCCACTCGCCCAAGATACCCGGTATTACGGCAATGTTCACAGCCAACGGCATGATTGATGCTATCTGGGGCTGCGGCTTTCCAAGGACTGACTAACGCCTGCCAAGTCTGCTGCTCAATGTCATTCATGGGTTTATTGGATTTACAATGCGGGCAAAGGGTACGCACCAAACGCTGTGCCATGATGCCCAAGATGGTCGCTGAGGTTAAAAACGGCGCCACGCCCAAATCATGCAGCCTTGTTAACGAACTGGGTGCATCATTGGTATGTAAAGTCGATAACACCAAGTGCCCAGTCAGCGAGGCTTGTACCGCCATTTCTGCGGTTTCGGTATCGCGAATCTCGCCAATCATGATGATATCGGGGTCTTGACGCATCAACGAGCGAATACCGTCAGCAAAGGTCAAATCAATATTGTTTTGAATTTGCATTTGGTTAAACGACGGCTCCACCATCTCAATGGGGTCTTCGATGGTACAGACATTGACTTCTTCTGTCGCCAGTTTTTTGAGGGTACTGTACAGCGTCGTGGTTTTACCCGAGCCTGTCGGACCTGTGACCAAAATAATGCCATTAGCTTTACGGGTCATGTCATCCCATTTTTGCAAATCTCGCCCTGTCAGCCCCAACTGTTCAAAAGAGCGCACCAGTACTTCTGGGTCAAATACCCGCATCACCAATTTTTCGCCAAACGCAGTGGGGAGCGTCGATAACCGTAGCTCGGTTTCTTGACCTTTAGGGGTACGGGTTTTGAGCCGTCCGTCTTGCGGTTTACGTTTTTCAGCGACATTGAGTCTTGCTAAAATTTTTATCCGAGCCACTACCGCGGTCATAATCCCAGTCGGCATTTGATAAACGGTATGCAAAATACCATCGATACGAAATCGCACGTTGCTTTTATCTCGGCGCGGCTCTAAGTGAATGTCACTGGCACGTTGGTCGAAGGCGTACTGTAATAACCAATCGACAATTTTGACGATGTGTTGGTCATTGGCATCGGGGTTTTCAATATTGGCGGCATTGCCCAGTTGTAATAACGCTTCGACATTGGTGATATCGGCATCCGCGCGTTTTTGCTGATGGTTTGCCCCCGCAATGGCTTTGGTGACTTGATAAAATTCTTGGCGATAGCGGTTGATTTGCTCGGGACTGATTAATACGGTTTTGATTTTTTTGGGCGACACGATATGCGCAATATTGAGCTGCCAATCTTGATAAAATGGCTGGTCAGTGCCGATTTCCACCGTATCTTGGGTGACGGCGACTGGCAAAATGTGCTGCGAGCGCGCATATTCAAATGACATAATCGATGTCACTGAGGGCACATCGGTTTTCAGCGGGTCAATACGTACATAATCAACGCCTGCTTTTTGTGCCAACCAGCGATTGAGCTGGTCAAGACTGAGCGCCATGTGCGTGGTTTTATCGACCAGATGAAAGCCTGCAATCACTTGCAGGGGATGCAAGGTTTTGCGGTTATGGGTCATCACCAAATTATAATCACGTTGGTCAATGATGTCATCTTTTAGCAGTTCATCAAGACACCAACGGGTATCAATTATCATTGAAAAAGCATTGGAGAGCATAGGTTTTCCAAAACGATTGCGCCAATAGAATAGCAATTAGGGACAATCGGGTTAAAGGATTAAAATTATCATAAAAATAAGTGAAATAAATCACCACGCTATCTATCGGTATGGCTTGGCAACCTATATCGACAACATGGTATCGACAATATGGGCAAGAGTACAAGGGCGACTACTGGTATAGTCCTTTGCCATCAAATCGGTGCAACCGCAAAAAATACAGCCCAGATAAAATCGTCATGATACCCAAAATGATAAAACTGTATGAAAATGCGGTTTGCGTCTGTGCCAGCGAGGCGCGAGCGGGCGTCAGTAAATGTAGCAGCATCGCCCCAAAGCCAATCCCAAAACTAATCGCCAACTGTTGGTTGACCGACAATAAACTATTGCCACTGCTGGTTTGACTTGGGCGAAGCCGTGCAATACTGATGGTGTTCATCGTGCTAAATTGTAGCGAATTACACGCTCCCATAAAAGTCAAAAATGGCACACTTAACCAAATCGGCGTGGTTTGATTAAGTTGTGATAGCAACATGATATTGACGCCAATCAACAAGGTATTGCCCACCAATGTTTTACGATAGCCAAATCGCTTCACAATACGCGTGACTAGCGGCTTGGTCAACAGCGCGCCCACCGCAATCGGTGCCAACATCCAACCCGCTTGTGACGGCGAATAACCCTGCACCACTTGCAGCAGTAGCGGCAGTAGAAAAGGAATCGCACTCATCCCCAAACGGGTCAGCAAATTGCCAACGATGCCCACGCGAAAGGTACGCACTTGAAACAAATCCAAGCCAAATAGCGGTTGTTGTCCATTACGCGATTCTGAGTATTTGGCGTGATAATAATAGCCAATAAGCAGCATAAACGCCAATAAAGCAACCATCACGGGAAAAACCGCTGAAGCCAGACTATCGGCATGAATGTTATTGGCAAACTCGAGCGCAAAAGTAAAGCTTGCCATCGCGCCACCAAACAGCAAGAACCCAAGCAAATCCATGCTGGGATTGCGCTGTAGATAGTTGGGCATCAGTTTCCACCCTGCCCACATCCCCAATGCCCCCATGGGAATATTAATCAAAAAAATCCAATGCCAGCTTGCAAGCTCCACCAAATACCCCCCGACCAAAGGTCCAATCACTGGCGCAATCATCGCAGGCATCACCGCATAATTCATCACCGACAGCATACGCTCTCGCGGATAGCTTTTGATCAGCGTTAACTTGCCCACAGGCATGAGCATCGCACCGCCCAATCCTTGCACCACGCGAGAAAAAATTAGGCTATTGAGCGTTGGTGACACCGCACACATCATCGAGCCTGCGGTAAACACGCCAATTGCCACCATAAAGGTGGTCTTAGTGCCATATTTATCAGCAATAAAACCACTAATCGGGGTAAAAATTGCCAAAGTGAGCGCATAGCTAATCACCGTCCACTGCATTGATAACGCAGGCTGACTCAAATCATGCGCCATCGCAGGCAAAGCGGTATTGAGCACCGTTGAGTCTAAAATTTGCATAAACAAGGCGATTGCCACCACGATTGGCAAATATTTGGTTTGCGCGGGGGTCAAGGCAGCTATAGCAAATACGTCATGCTGTGGCTTTTTGTCTTCGGTAATGATGGAATTTGGCATGGTTAACTTTTAACAATTGCTAAAGGGCTGTAGTGAAGTGCATGTAATCAAGTCGCTGTATAAGTGCTTGTAATAAAATCACTAGGGTTAAATGAGTAGGGTAAATTGGCTATAACCAAGCAAACTTATATAACAACGTGGTTCACGATAATTGTTAACTTTCTAATGTTTTGACAGCAAACCCGCTAGTTTTTACCGCTGTGCGCAATTAGAGCAGTTACATAGTAATTCTGTGGTTGGCTGAAGATATTGTCTGTCGTATCATACGCTTGTGTTTCGCCATTTTTCAATACCAGTATCGTTTGGCACAATGCCTTAACCACCTGCAAATCATGGCTGATAAAAATATAGCTTAAGCCAAATTTTGCTTGAATATCTCGTAATAACTTGACCATTGCGACTTGGGTGCTGCTATCAAGCGCCGATGTGGGCTCATCGAGTAACAAAATTTTGGGCTTCATCACCAATGCCCGCGCGAGTGCCACCCGCTGACGCTGACCGCCTGAAAGCTCATGCGGATAACGACTGATAAAATCTCGTGGCAACCGCACCGTGTCTAAGGCTGCTAACACGGCTTGTTCACGCTCCGTTTTTGCCATACCTTGAATGGTTAGCCCTTCTTCAATTATCTCAAACACACTAAATCGTGGATTGATACTGGCATACGGGTCTTGAAATACCATTTGAATATCTGAGCGATACGGCAAAAAGGCTTTATTCGACAACGCTAAAACGTCCGTCATGTGAGCATTGGCTGACAGCAAAATCTGACCTTGCACCTTGGCAGCATTCGCCAATAATTTGATGAGTGCCAAAGCCGTGGTGGTTTTGCCAGAACCAGACTCGCCCACTATACCCAAGGATTGACCTTGCGTAAGGGTCAAATTTAACCCTTTAACCGCCTCAAACCATTGGGTGGTTTGACCCAATATGTTGTTTTTTTGGGGAAAAGCAATGGTTAACGCTTTAACTTCCAAAACACTGGGTGAATTGGCAACGATTGGCAAGCTTTGTCCAAAATCTTGATAAATCAAAGATTTCGTATAGTCATGTTGCGGCTGGTCAAAAATCGCTTGGGTTTGCCCTTGTTCCATCACCTTGCCTTGTTGCATGACGATGAGGTTGTCGCTGTAGCGTTTGACAAGGTTTAAATCATGGCTAATCAAAATCATCGCCATGCCGCGCTCGTGTTTTAGCCGATGCAGTAAACCCAAAATCTCATGGCGTAAAGTCACATCTAGGGCGGTGGTTGGCTCGTCTGCGATAATAATGTCAGGGTCTTGCGCCAGTGCCATCGCTATCATGATACGCTGTCGTTGTCCACCCGAGAGCTCGTGCGGATAGCGGGCAAGTTTGCTTTCAGGGTTGGCAATGTTGACTTGGGAAAGCAGCTCTAGGGTATGCTGTCGCCAGTGTTTTTTTGCCACGCCAGCTAGACTTAACGATTCGGCGATTTGTTTGCCCACCGTGTGCAAGGGGTTTAAGGCGGTCATGGGCTCTTGAAAAATCATGCCGATGCGTTTGCCACGGATTTGGCGAAAGATATTTTCGTTTTGTTTGGTCTCATTTTTATTGCTTAGGCTATTTTTTTCAATCGGTAAAATGACTTCTTGTTCTTTTTTTTGGTCAAATAAAATGGCTTGTCCTGTGATACTGAGGCTATTTGGTAAAAGTCCGAGTAAGGCAAGGCTTGAGAGGGATTTGCCCGAGCCTGATTCGCCAACAATGGCGAGGGTTTCGCCTGTGTGCAGGGTGTAGGATAGGTTATCGACCAGCGTTTGGGTGGCGGATTTAATGGTTAGATTTTTGACTTTGAGTAACTCGTTCATTTATCATTTCCTTGAATGGTTAAACTTTTATCCGTATGCACGAGCGTCCCCGCCACAAAACCTGAACTCATATTTTTATCCTTTTAACTATTTATTAAAATGTGTATAATATCAAAGAATCATACACAAAGGCGAAATGATATGCGAACTAACATCATAATAGATGACAATCTAATGCAACAGACCCTACAAGCCACAGGCATTAAAACTAAAAAAGAAGCCGTCGAACAAGGGCTAAAGCTACTCTTGCAAAAAAGCCAACAACAAAAAATCCGTGACTTACGGGGCAAACTGCATTGGGAAGGCGACTTATCCGAAATACGTAAAACAGGTGTCGAAGCGTGAACTTGCCTATCATCGCTGATACTAGCGTTTGGATAGACTATTTTAACGGTCATTCAACACCTCACACCGATTTTTTGGACACGCAGCTTGAGGCAAGTAATGTGGCGATTTTTGACGTGATTTTGATGGAAATTTTGCAAGGTTTTCGCCTTGATACAGACTACAATCAAGCCAAAAATGCCCTTGATAGTTTATTATGTTACGATATTTTAAACCAACAAAATGCGATTAAATACGCTGATTATTACCGCCAATTACGCAAGCAAGGCATTACCATTCGTAAAGCCAATGATGTGATGATTGCTAGTTTTTGCGTTGAACATCAATTACCCCTGTTATTTTGCGATAGGGATTTTATTCCGTTTACTCAGCATTTTGGGTTGATTGCTGCATTGAATTTTAGTTAATTCAAGACTGCCGTGGGTCAAACGCATCTCGCAGCGCTTCCCCAATAAAAATCAGCAGCGACAACACAATCGTTAAACTAAAAAACCCTGCCAAAGCGAGCCACGGTGAATCCAAATTATCTTTTCCCTGTGAGATTAGCTCCCCCAAAGACGGCGACCCTGCAGGCAAGCCATAGCCCAAATAATCGAGCGTGGTGAGTGCCGTGATATTTGCCGTCAAAATAAACGGCAGCTGCGACAGGCTTGACGACATTGCATTGGGCAAAATATGGCGAAACATAATTTTGGCATCTGAAACCCCCATCGCTTTTGCCGACCGCACATAATCAAAATTTCTCGCTCGCAAAAACTCAGCACGCACCAGACCAACGAGCCCCATCCAGCCAAAGAGCAGCATTAAGCCAAACAACACAAACACGCTTGGGCTAAACAGACTGACCAAAATAATAATCATAAACAGCTGTGGTAAACCGCCCCACACTTCCATCAACCGCTGACCCACCAAATCTGTCCAGCCGCCAAAATACCCTTGCACCGCCCCCACCGCAATGCCAATAATTGACCCTGCCACCGTCAACGCCAACCCAAATAATAGCGATACACGCAAACCATACAATACCCTTGCCAGCACATCTCGACCTTGGTCATCGGTACCGAACCAGTTTTGGGCATTGGGCAGCGCAGGAAAAGGCACCGAGCGCATGACACTTGGCGTTTGGTCGGCAAACGGTATCATAGGCTCAATCATATAGCCATGTTGGTTGATTAGGTCTTTGACTACAGGGTCTTGGTAGTTGGTTTCGGTTTCGAACACACCGCCAAAGGTGGTTTCGGGGTAAGACTTGACGATGGGAAAATACCACTGATTTTGATAATTAACCAGTATCGGCTTGTCATTGGCGATAAGGTTTGCCCCCATGCAGGCAAGGAAAATCAGGCTAAACATGATGAGCGAAAAAAATCCCAACCGATTACGCCGAAAGCGGTGAATGCGTGCTTGCCAAACAGGATGTTTTATCAGCATTAGCGACCCTCAAAATCAATACGGGGATCAATGAGATGATAAGTCACATCACTTATCAACTGCAAAATCAGCCCCATCAAGGTAAAAATAAACAACGTGCCAAAAATCACCGGATAATCGCGTTGCCCAATCGCTTCAAACCCCAGTCGTCCCAAACCATCCAAATTAAAAATTACTTCAATCAAAAAATTGCCGGTAAAAAATATTCCTACAATCGCCGACGGCAAGCCTGCAATAATAATCATCATCGCATTGCGAAATACATGACCGTATAGCACTTTTTTTTCGCTTAACCCTTTACTGCGAGCAGTCAACACGTATTGTTTGTTCAATTCTTCCATAAAACTAAACTTGGTCAAATACGCCAGTCCCGCAAACCCGCCTATCGTGCTTGCCGTGATGGGCAATGCCAAATGCCAAAAATAATCTTTGATTTTGCCAAACGTGGACAGCTTATCAAAATTCTCACTCACCAAGCCTTGTAGCGGAAAAATCTGCCAATAACTTCCCCCTGCCAACATCACCAGTAACACCACCGCAAGCACAAACACAGGCACGGCATAACTCACCGCAAGCAGCAACGCGGTGGTTTTATCCATCAGTGAATTATGGCGTCTGGCTTTGGCAATCCCAAGCGGCACAGCGATTAGATAAATCAGTAGCGTACTCCAAAGCCCTAGCGAAATCGACACGGGCATTTTATCCAAAATCAGCTCGCCCACCGGTTTGCCTTTAAAAAATGAGGTACCAAAATCGCCCTTGGCATAGCTTGTCAGCATGAGCCAAAACCGCTCGAGCGCGGATTTATCAAAGCCGTATTGTTTTTTGATAGCCTCGACCATGTCGGGCGATAAACCGCGACTGCCTTGATAAGTGGTCGTTGACAGTTGGGTTTGGGTGGCGCCCTGTTTTTGTTCTGCTTCAATTTGGGATATTTTTTGCTCGACAGGACCGCCAGGGGCAGATTGGACAATGGCAAAATTGGTGAGCAGAATCAAAAACAAGGTGGGGATGATTAACAACAGCCGTTTAAGAATATATTTGCCCATGGTTATCCCTCATTATTAGCCTCAATTGTTAGCCTTAAAAGTTATTCTTTATTTGACGTAAGGCTTTAAATATCTCAAACGGGCTGTCATCCTCAATTCCTGTCTGCGTTTGTACGGTTTTTATCATTTCATCACTGGGTGCAATCACCGCACGCATAAATGGATTGATGGCTTTTTCATCGGCTAACGAGGTTGGCAAGGTTGGCGTATTTTGCTCGCGTAACTCACTGTCATGCGCTATTGCCTGTGCAATGGCTGGGTTATTGGGCTCGATAAACTGAGCAAAGTTAAGATTTGATAAGGTATACTCATGGGCAGGATAAAATAGCGTTTCATCGTCATGTAACTGTGCAAAACGGTCAAAGCTTTCAAACAACGTCTCAATCGTGCCTGTGAAAACACGGCCACACCCTGCCCGAAATAGTGTATCTCCACAAAAAATATGCAGACGGTTATCAAGCGTCACTAAGTACGCTAAATGATTTTCGGTATGCCCTGCCACCTGCCACACCTGCACAGGACTGCCCCAAGCGGTTAATTCGAGCCCTTCAGCGACAGGGATTAAATGCGTGGCATTGATTAGCGGGTGAATATTGGCATGGGCAAAAACTTGGGCATTTGGAAACGCATTTGCCAATGCTGTGACGCCGCCGATGTGGTCGCTGTGATGATGGGTTACCCATATTTGGGTGATGGTTAGATTTTCACGGTTTACAAACTCTAAAACAGGCTTGTCATCGCCAGCATCAACAATAATCACTTCTTGTGTTTCATCATTGATAATCGCCCAAATGTAGTTGTCCGTGAAAGCTGGGATTGGGTGGATTTTTAGCATGGTTTTATTCCTTATTATTTTCCTAAATACTGCATGACTTGTGCTTGTTTGTCTTTGTTCGCCCACCAATAATCGATGCCGATGGCATTGCTTGGCAGCGGCGCATGCTCATAAAATTTCCAATACGCCACATTGTCAGTATGCTTGCCATAAGTTGGCACGACATAATAGCCCGCCCGTAGCAGACGGTCTAATACTTTGCTGTATAGCACAATATCGTCACGATTCTTTGACACTATGAGTTTGGCAATCACCGCATCAATGGCTTTGTTTTTGATACCCGCCGAGTTTTGGTTGCCTTTTTCGTCTGCGGCTTGTGAGCCCCACATATAGGTTTGCTCGGCGCCAGGTGACAAACTTTGGGCAAACATATCGATAATCATGTCGTAGTCGTATCTGCGAGTGCGCTCTAGGTACTGGGGCACATCGGCTTGGCGAAAGCTTGTTTCAAACCCGAGCCGCTGCAGGTTACGTAAAAAAGGTAGCACAATGCGCGCATTCTTGTCATCGGCGGATAAAAATTCCAGTTTGGCGGGCTGACCATTGGGCTGATACAGTTTCATATTTTGGTATTTAAAACCTGCTTGCAGCAGCAATTCACGCGCTTTTAATAAATTTTCTCGATTAAAGCCATCGCCAGTTGATTTGGGGGCTTGCCAATCGCTTAAAACAGCCTGTCTTTGAATAGGCTCAAGGTCAGATAATAGCGGATTGATAACCGCCAGCTCTTGGGGCGTTGGCGTGCCGGTGGCGGCAAGCGCTGACCCATGAAAAAAGCTTTGCAAGCGTTCATACTGCCCATAAAACATGGTTTTATTGAGCCATTCAAAATCATACGCCAGTGTCATCGCTTGGCGCACCCGAATGTCTTGAAAAATCGGTCGGCGCAAATTCATCACAATCGCTTGCATCGGTACGGGGTTGTTATTGGCGATTTGCGCTTTGGTAATCATGCCTGCTTTGACGGCAGGAAAGTTATAACCCGTTGCCCATGTCCGCGCTTTGTTTTCGGCACGGAAAAAATATTCGCCGGATTTAAAGCCTTCAAATGCCACTTCGGGGTTTTGATAATACACATACTTAATTTGGTCAAAATTATAACGACCGACATTCACCACCACGCCTGCGTCAGGTTTGGCGCCCCAATAATTGGGGTCGCGCACATAGGTAATGGCGCGTCCTGCATCGATTGTGCCGACTTTATACGCGCCACTGCCCATCAGTGGCGTCAGTCCGACTTTATCAAAATAGCCATCAATCGATTTTTTTGACCAAATCGGCATTTGCGCCACGGTCAGTTTGATTTCTTGGTTGTCTTTAGATTTAAAAATAAATTTGACGGTTTGTCGATCTATCACTTGGGTCTCTTTGACATCGGATAGATAGCTACGCATACTCATCACGCCTTTTGTGAGCAGTGCATCCATACTGGCTTTGACATCTTGCGCAGTCACAGGCGTGCCATCCCAAAAATAGGCTTTAGGGTTGATGTGATAGATAACCCAGCTTGGGTCATCTGGGTCATAAGTGACTTTATCCGCCAGTAGTGGGTACTGCACAAACGCTTCAGAGAGCGAGCCTGTCATCAAACTTTCAAACAAATAATCGGTGCCGGTCACAGGGGTACCGACATCAATCCATTTATTAATGCTGTCAAAGGTGCCGATGGCAGATAGGCTCAACACACCGCCTTTGGGGGCGTTGGGATTGGCATAGGGTAAATGAGAGACATGGGCAAATTGTGCGGTGCTGTTGTGAGCGATAGATGTGCCAGTGATGATAGCAGTATTGGCAGCAGAGGCTACCACTAATAAGCCCAGCACCCAGCATTTTTTGCCAAATGTCTGGCGAGTGATTGCCCTCATCCAGTGGGCTGGTTTTATCGCCCTGTCTTTTTTCACTTGCATCCCCCTGACCCCTTCAACTATTTTTCAAAAACCCTTGGTATTGCTAGCTGTTATCTCTCATATGCCCCACACCCGCTAACTATAAAAAAGACTTAACAAGCATTTTATGTTAAGTCTTAATGTAGCACGATTATTAAATCTTTTTATACGCTAGTTTGTTCAAACTGCTGCATAAATTTGATTAACTTTTCAATGGTCGCCAAATCAATCGCGTTATAAATACTGGCGCGCATGCCGCCCACTGTACGGTGCCCTTTAAGATTCAACAATCCGGCTTCGTCGGCTTTAGCTAAGAAGGTTTTATCAAGTTGACTATCTGCCAAGGTGAAGGGTACATTCATGATTGAGCGGTTGTCTTTGTTGACAGGGTTTTGGTAAAAATCGCTTTGGTCGATAAATTCATACAGCTTTTGCGCTTTTAACAAATTTTGTTGATAGATTGCCTCGACACCCCCTTGCTCAAGTAACCACTCAAACACCAAACCTGCCAAATACCAAGAAAAAGTTGCTGGGGTATTGACCATCGAATCATTATCGGCTTGGTTTTTATAGTCCAAGATACTTGGGCAAACTAAGTTGGCATGACCGATCAAATCATCACGGACAATCACAAGCGTCAAACCCGCAGGACCGATATTTTTTTGTGCACCTGCATAAATCAGTCCAAATTTTGATACATCTATTGGGCTAGATAGGATGCAAGATGACATATCCGCCACGATGGGTACATTGACCGCTGGCACATCAAACATCGCCAAGCCATTAATGGTCTCATTGGGGCAATAATGGAAATAATCGGCGTTGTCATTAAGTTGCCAGCTATCACGTGGAGGGACAATAGTATAGTTGCTGTCTTTGGCAGAAGCGACGACATTGATTTTGCCTAGCCCCGCTTGCTCATAGCGTTTGGCTTCGCTGATGGCTTTTTTAGACCAAATGCCGGTGTCTAAATAATCAGCCTCCCCTTTGAGTAAATTCAATGGAATGGCTGAAAACTGCAAGCTTGCGCCACCTTGCAAAAATAGCACTTTATAATTGTCAGGAATGTTCATCAGCTTGCGCAAATCCTGCTCGGCTTTTGAGGCAATGCCCACAAATTCACTGCTACGGTGGCTCATCTCCATCACCGACATGCCTGAGCCCTGCCAATTTAACAATTCGGCTTGCGCTTTTTGCAGCACTGCAGTCGGCATAGATGCTGGGCCTGCACAAAAGTTAGCAACACGTTGATCAAAGCTGACACTCATAGCACGTTCCTTTTTATCGTGTGAAATGTTATCGTGTGAAATGAAATAAAAAAATACTTTACCACAATATGGCTAGTCGATGAATCATAAAGATAAGTCATCAATCGGCAGCTCATTGGGTTTAACGGGCTAGCAACTGCCAAAGTTGGCGTTTTAGGCGATAATCATCGAGCATATCTACTAGATACGGCAGACGCTGTATCGGTTGTTCATCTAGACAGTCAGGCAATGGCGTCAATGCCCCCACCTTGGGATTGCCTTGATTAATACGATATAAAAATCCTGAAAACCCTGCGACTGCCATCGGGTAGCTGCTCATTAATTGCACCGTGGCTTTGGGTAAATTCTGGCTATCGGTAAGCAAGGGAAAGTTAAAAAAATGCACTGATGCTTTTAACCCACTGATGATTTGTTGCCATAACTGCTGTTGGCGGCTGTCCGTCTGCAAAAAATGACTGTCAACCACCAGTGTCCACTCACCCCCCACTATCGCCTGCACATCAAAACTGGCAGTGAGCAATTCATCATTGATCTGTTCATTATTGAATAGCTCATCACTCTGCCCGGGATTACTGTACCTATCATTATTTGGCGCAAGGTCGCTTTTTAAAGGTGAATAATGGGGTAAAGATGAATCGTTGGGTAAAGGTACATCATGCGGGTGAAAATCTGCCAGACTCGCTGGCGGTAATTTTACTGCGCTCTCAATGGCATCATCCGCAATAACAGGATGATTGATGTCTGGGGTTTTTTCAATGGGCGCAAGTTCGCTAGTTGACCCAGTTTGAGATGGTTGTAACTGCTGTGGCATGGCAGCAAGGGTCTCAACCGCTTGATAGGAAGAAACAACCTCAAAATCTTCTAGATTATCAAACGTTTTGACAGGGCAATCTTGGCGCACCCAACGCGTAACACCCATCTGCGCCAGTATTTCGCTTTGCCAGGCATCGTACTGCTGCTCATCAAGGGTAAGGTCAGATACAGTCATACCAATGTTAACTCAAGTTGAATGGGGCAACGGATTATAGCAACCTTATGGCAACCAAATACCCCTATTAAAAAATTATACAATCGGGGTGAGCGGCACAGTGACATCTGCATTTTGCCCACGATGACGCAGATAATGGTCTAACAGCACAATGGCAAGCATGGCTTCTGCTATCGGCGTAGCACGCACACCGACACAAGGGTCATGCCGCCCTTTGGTTAGCATCTCTACTGCATTGCCGTGAATATCAATACTTTGACCCGGGGTGGTGATACTGGCAGTAGGTTTTAGCGCAATACTTACTACAATCGTCTGACCCGATGAAATCCCCCCTAAAATTCCCCCGGCATGGTTGGCATTAAAGCCGTCCAAGGTTAACTCGTCGCGAGATTCATGCCCAAACTGTCCCGCCACTGCCATGCCATCGCCAATTTCAACGCCTTTGACTGCATTGATGCTCATCATCGCATGGGCAATATCCGCATCAAGCCTGTCAAACACAGGCTCACCCAATCCCACCGGTACACCCGATGCCAATATGGTAAGCTTTGCGCCACAGCTTGTTCCTTGCTCACGGCATTGGGTAATCAGCTGCTCAAACTTTGGTAAGGCGTCTATATCCGCACAAAAAAATGGGTTGCTGTTGACAAATTCCCAATCAATCGTATTTTCAGGTATCTGTTTGGCAACCACATTACCAATCTGGGTCACATAACCGCGAACTTCTACCCCTAGCCGTTGTTTCAAATATTTCTTGGCAATCGCGCCCGCTGCCACTCGCATTGCCGTTTCACGCGCTGATGAGCGACCACCGCCACGATAATCGCGAAACCCATATTTCATGCTATAAGTATAATCGGCATGATTGGGACGAAAGGTGTCTTTAATATCGCTATAATCTTTGGATTTTTGGTTGGTATTGCGAATCAACAGCCCGATAGAAGTGCCTGTCGTTTTACCCTCAAACACGCCAGAGATAATTTCAACTGCATCGTCTTCACGGCGCTGGGTCGCAAATTTTGAAGTACCGGGCTTACGACGATCCAAGTCAATTTGCAGATCTGCTTCGGTTAAAGGCAACCCTGGTGGCACACCGTCAACGATTGCCATGAGTCCTGCACCATGTGATTCGCCACAGGTGGTGACGGTAAAAACTTGCCCGATGGTATTGCCTGCCATTTACGCTCCGCTTACTATTTCATGAATGCTTGCAAATAAAATAATAGATTTGTTGCACCCTGTTCATATATTGTTTTTTTAGCCAATATCTAACTCATTAAATCAACAAGTTAAAGATAGCAACCCTAAACAACCGCTTACTAAGAAACACTCACATACTGCTCAAAATATGCCCGATTTTCCATCAATTCATCATAATCCATGGCAAAAATCCCATGTCCGCCATGCGCAAAGGTTAACCAATCAAACTGAATTTCAGGATAGGCTTGGCGTAGTGCCCATTCACTATCCCCCACCTCGCACACCAGCAAGCCGTCACGAGTCAGATAATCTGGGGCGTTGTATAAAATATGATGCACCAAATCCAAGCCATCTTGTCCCGCTGCCAACGCATGGTCTGGCTCATGCAAGAACTCGGGTGGTAAATCTGCCATCGTTGCCGCATCGACATACGGCGGGTTGGTCACAATCAAATCATATTGATTTTCTGCAGGCACTTTTTCAAATAAGTTTGACTCAATCAAATTGACCTGATGGTTCATGTGGTGATGTTCCACATTGACCGCTGCCACTTCTAGCGCGTTCTTGTCGATATCACTGGCATCGACCATTGCATCAGGGAAACGGCTTGCCAAGGCAATGGCAATACAGCCTGACCCTGTACACAAATCAAGCATACGCTCTGGTTGTGCTAATTGTTTATCATACAATCCGTGGTCATGAAATTTTTTGTCATTAGTAGGGCCACTGATTTTTTCAACCAAATCATTCGGCTCAAAATAGGGATAAAACTGCTGGCGAATCAGCTCAGCAATGGGCGAGCGTGGAATCAATACCCGCTCATCCACATAAAATGGCAAATCGCAAAAATAAGACAAATTAATTAAATAACTCAAAGGTTTACGTTCAACGATACGGCGCTGCAACAATGTCAATACTTCTGATTTTTCGCTATTGGTCAGGCGACAATCTAAAATTTGCTCATCGGCAGACCAATCAAGCGACAAGGTTTGTAGCACAATGGCAGAAGCTTCAGCAAACTCATCTGTGGTACCTTGCGCGACTACCACATCATGCTCGCGTAATTTACTGACTCCAAAACGGATAAAATCGCGAATCGTTTTTAGGGTTTGGTGGGCTTCAGCAAACTCTTGCTGCATAGTGTCAAAGATGTCATCTGACTCAGTTTCTTTATCCATATCAAGTGCTTGCAAATCGATTTGCAAGTCATCAAAATTTTGTGAATCTTGACGTTGGTCAAAAGATGGCGTGTGAGAAACATTGGCTGATGCAAATGGCGATGATGACATAGTGGTTAACCTAAAAAATTTTGAATTAAAATTATAATATACTTTGATTTTTTTACAAATTATTTAACGAGCTAAAGTTATTTAACAAGCTAAAGGGTCACAGATTTGCACCGTTGAATGTTTAATCATTGAGTTATCCAATAAACATTGCAAGCATGCCTATTGCAAACAGTGCAAAACATTTTAAACCCTTTTTTGCCTTAACCTTGCTATAAAAATACCGCTTGGTTAAAAAATTTTACCATTGTCTATGATGCGATTTGTTAATGTTAGACTTAAAGCATGTAAATTCGCCTCTGGGACAATTTATCTATACAACAATTTAACGGCGTAAAAATTAAGTGTGTAGCGAGGTTTCAGAGCGCAAGGTTGTTAAACGCCTTGGCAAACGCTACTTAGATTGTCGTGCTGCCAACAAATGAGCCATTGCCTGAAAAGTTGGTTTTTATAGTATAATTACTGCCAATTTATGCTTTTATTGTACGTTATTTATATTGTCCCTTATTTTTATTTGTTATTGCCGATTATTGAGTCAATCTATGAAAAAATTTGTATTATCTACCCTAGCTTGTCTGATTGCCAATCAAGCATTTGCAGCCACCAACACGGTCTCAGACACCACTACCGCCAAAACGGCACCCGCCACCAAAGCTGTTACCAAAACAACGACAACGACTAAAACTGCCACAACTAAAACTGCCACAACTAAAGCGGCCAGCGCCTCTACCGCAGCTGCGACTGCTAAAGAAACTACTACCGATAGTAAAACGGCTAAAAATCCGCAACCCAAAACCGCGACTGCTACTGCTAAAAAATCGCAACCAGCCAAGTCCGCAGCTAGCGTCACACAATCTACCACCACGCCGAAACTCGCCTCGGCTACTGCGGTGACGGCGGCAAAACCAACGCCAGCAGCAACCGATATCCCTTTGACCGCAATCCCAGCCACCACCACGGCATTAGGCATTAAAGAAGATGCCACCCAAACAGGTATCGATAGTGACTATACTTCGGGTGCAGGTGTCGCAGGCGCGAGCTCTGAAGAAGTCAACAATACCACAACGGCTGCGCCAAATTTTGACCCGACAACAGTGGGTAACAATAAAACAGCAACAACACCTGCCAGTTTTTCTACCCTAAATTTGTCTGACTACGCACAGCTAGTCAATAGTGCCGACTGGAAACCTGGTCAAAATGTTAACTCAGCAACGACCTTAAAACTTCAAGCCTTGTTAGATTGGAATCATGCTTCACCGGGTCCGATTGATGGCGGCTGGGGTATGAATGCCAAAAAAGCGCTCAAAAATTTCCAAGCCATGCATGGACTACCCCAAGATGGTCGTATGAGCGCGGAAGTTTGGAAACTGTTAAATGAAAAAATTCCTGCCAATCAGCCTGTGTTGGTCGGTTATACCTTGACGCAAGAAGATATTAAAGGTCCGTATCAGCCAACACCGAGTGGTAGTGAAGCCAAATCTAAAATGAAAGGTCTATACTATCAAGACGTCCAAGAAATGTTGGCTGAACGTTTCCACATGGATATTCGCTATCTTAAAAAGCTTAATAGCGATAAAAAATTCACCGTGGGTGAAACCATCACCGTCTTTAACCCAGGCGCGCCGCTCAATGAGAAAATCACCCGTTTGGTTGCCAAAAAAGCCGACAATATCTTGTACGCTTATAATGGCGATAGATTAATTGCCACTTATCCTACCACGGTCGGTAGTAGTGATACACCGTCTCCTACGGGTACCTTTAGTATTGTCAATCGTGTTAAAAACCCTTGGTACCGCGCCACTAGCGGTGAAGGCAAAGATAAAAAAGTGTTTATGTTGCCGCCAGGACCCAACAGTCCAGTCGGTGTGGTATGGATGGGACTGAGTAAACCCTCATACGGCATTCATGGCTCGCCCGTTCCTGAAGGCATTAGCCGTCAAGCCTCGCACGGCTGTGTTCGCTTAACCAACTGGGATGTGCTTGAAGTGTATGCCAATGTTGATACAGGTACCAAGGTAGATTTACAGTAGCTGTTGAGCTACAGCGTTTAGCACCGTAGTCTAGCGTGAGTGCTACACTTTTAACTTTATTAGCCATAAAAAAACCGCTTAGCTATTATTAGTTAAGCGGTTTTAGTGATTTTAGTTATTTATCTAGCGTACTTTATTATCGCGCAACTGGGGTTACTGGGGTTTTGGCAATATTCAGTGTTTGCATTTTTTTGGCGACAATCCATGCAATTGGGATAGATAGGATTAAGCCAACAATCGCTGTGGCTATAATGTGTGGAATTTGGTCAAAACCAGTTACCAACGCAATTGTCATTAGAACACCGATAGTCACACCAGAAGCGATTGTAAAAATTGCGCTAAATAATTGCCAGTTCATAACAACTCCTTATCATTGCGTAAATAGATGTATTTGTTAGGTATAGTTATAGTCCAATTCCACACTCAAAACAAGGAAAAAAAAGATTAAACAAATGCACAACCTAAAACAATTGGTTATCAATTCCACATTTTTAGTAAGGTTTAATTTGAATCAAATTTATTGAGAAATCTAAAAAACTCGCGTTTTTTTCCGATTAATATCATCGATATCGAGGAATTTAATTGGCTTTATAAACATTGATGAAAAAAAATCCCACGCAGTTTTTTAAGTTTAATGGCACATTTTTTAGTAACCATGACCCAATAACAGGGCTTGGTTAAAAAATTTGGGTAAAAAAATTTTCTATAATCTGCTATGTTAGCGGTGTTTATCAATTGTTTAACACAATAAAGGACAGGAGTATTTAGCATGCACCAACAATTTTCTTTTTTTGCCGCTATTAAGCTATCTACTAAACGCCTAGCTATTAAACGCCAAGCTACTAAACGCATAGGAAGTGCCGCTGCAGTAATTGGCTCAGCCCTAGCCTTGGGCGGTTGCGCCTCTACCACAGGTAACGGCGTGATGGATGCTAATAGCACCATCGGCGCTGCCAACAATGTCGGCATGGCGATATTTAAAGCCGCGGTGAATCAACAATGCCAAACTCAATTACAAAATAACCAATACTGGCGCTTGGGCAGCGTATTGATGACTTCCGACAAGCAAGCAGAGGTAGCGAGCAATGTCTGTGGCTGCGTCAGCGAAAAAGCCCCGCAGTCCGTCACCATTGTCGATTTGACCACCGCAGCGGTTGACCCGACCGCGCGCAATGTCATTGTGGCGCGTGCGGTATCGAATACCTTACAGCAATGCGTGGGCGAATTTGTTAAGTAAATATTAACTTGCTACTGAGTGTGCGCTACTATATAATAGCGCACCTTGTTTATACCAATATAGTTAGATGATTCTAACTTAGGTGCATTCAATCTCCTTGCTGTTGACACGGGGTCAACGGCTGTTTAATCCGTGAGGAGTCTTTATGAGACATTATGAACTGGTATTATTGGTTCACCCAGACCAAAGCGACCAAGTGGTTGGCATGGTTGAGCGCTATATCAACTTAGTAAAAGAACAAGGTGGTGCTATCCATCGCCTAGAAGATTGGGGTCGTCGTCAATTAGCTTACCCAATCAACAAAGTTCACAAAGCGCACTATGTGCTATTAAACATTGAAGCGGGTCAACAAACGCTTGATGAGCTTGAAGAATTATTCCGTTATAACGATGCTATCATCCGTAGCTTAGTTATCCGTCGTGACGAAGCGATTACTGAAGAATCACCATTAGCAAAAAGTGCTGAAGAAAAACGTGCTCGTAAAGCTTCACGCCGTAACGATACAGCTCAAGATGACTATCAATCAAATGATGATGAGTCAGAAGTTGATGCTGAAGACAACAACGACGAATAATTAAGGAGACTAATCATGGCACGTTTTTATCGCCGCCGTAAATTTTGCCGTTTTACTGCTGAAGGCATTACCCATATCGATTATAAAGATATCGAAATCCTAAAACAGTATGTCACTGAAAGTGGCAAAATCGTACCAAGCCGCATCACTGGTACTTCAAATAAATATCAACGCCAATTGGCTGTAGCAATCAAACAAGCACGTTATCTTGCGTTGGTTCCTTACACTGACAGCCAAAAATAAACCGAGGAGTGATATATGCAAGTTATTTTATTACAACGTATCGCTAACCTAGGTAAACTAGGCGATACTGTTAATGTAAAAGCAGGTTACGGTCGTAACTTCCTTGTACCACAAGGTAAAGCATTACCAGCCACTGCTTTTAACATCGAAAAATTTGAAGCACGCCGTGCAGAACTTGAAAAAGTAGAAGCGGATGAATTAGCGGCTGCTAATGCCCGTGCTGAAGCGCTACAAGACGTCAATGTTATCATCCGTGCAAAATCAGGTGATGAAGGCAAACTATTTGGTTCTATCGGTACTCGCGATATCGCCGATGCCTTAACCAAATCTGGTTTACCTGTTGACCGTTCAGAAGTTAAATTGCCTGAAGGTGCATTACGTCAAATTGGCGAATATAATGTTGATATCCAATTACATCACGATGTAATGACCAACATCCAAGTCACTATCTTGGCAGAAGATTCAGCTGTTTAATTGATTGTTGACTTATCAAAAAGAGATGGCTTTGCTGTCTCTTTTTTTATTGTTTGCGGCTTAAAAAATTAACAAAAAAGCCTAAAATTCAAGCTGATTTCATTCAAAAAAATTGCCGTTTTTTTATATTTTTCTCATTAGAATTTGGATGGTTTTTTCGGTATATTGACTGTTCTATTTTGATGCGTGTGTTAGACTCACAATTTGCAACCGATAACTTTTAGCAAAATTTTGCCCTTTCAAACTATTTAAAATAACTTTATCACAGGTCATCATGGCAGACGATAAAACCAAAGAGAACGATCTTAAGAATACTTCGCTGACGCAGCACCAACCGCACAGTATGGATTTAGAAAAGTCCGTCCTGGCGTCACTGATGAGCCTTGAAGAGTCGTTTGATCGCATCTCAGATATTATTACCAAATATGATTTTTATGCACAGCGCCATCAATATATTTTTGATGCCATCTCTCATCTTGCCAATGCCAATGAGCCGTATGATGCCACCATGGTGATGGACTGGCTCGACATGCAAAAACTGCTTGAGCCTGCGGGGGGTAGCGATTATCTAGGCGATATCCTATCACAAAGCCCAGCGACGCTGTTTAACTTGACTGCTTATGCGCAGCGGGTCAGGGAATTTTCGACTTTACGCCAAATCATCAAAGCCGGCAGTCATATGCTAGAGCTTGCCTTTGACCCAAAAAATCAAAGTGTCAGTGATATTTTAGACACCGTTGAAAGCGAAATTTTTGCCATCAATGAAACCCATAGCCGCCAGTCAAAACACAAGGGTCCTACCCAACTAAGCGATGTTATCACCAATGTCGTCAATAATATCCGAGAACTTAAAGACCATCCTGAAGGTATGATTGGGCTTAAGACCCCGTTTGAAGAACTCAATAACAAAACCCAAGGGCTACAAGCGGGCGATCTCATTATCGTGGCAGCGCGTCCTTCGATGGGTAAAACCACATTTGCGATGAATTTGGCAGAGAGTATTTTATTTCATACCGATTTACCTGTGGTGGTGTTTTCAATGGAAATGCCTGCCGAGTCAATTGTGATGCGTCTATTGTCCTCTTGGGGGGCTATCAACCAAACGCATTTGCGCTCAGGTCAAATGAACGAAGATGAATGGGGTAAACTCTCCAATGCCATCGCCCATCTGCATGCTAAAAAACTGTATATCGATGACAGTACCGCGCTACCCCCATCTGAGGTTCGTTCGCGTTGTCGCCGTATTGCCAAAGACAATGATGGCAAACTTGGGATGGTAATGGTTGACTATCTACAATTGATGAAAGTCCCAGGCTTAGGCGACAACCGTGTGGGTGAGATTTCGGAGATTTCACGAAGCTTAAAAGCACTTGCGCGTGAGATGAATTGCCCTGTGGTTGCGTTATCACAGCTGAATCGAAGTTTAGAAAATCGACCCAACAAACGCCCGATTATGTCGGACTTACGGGAGTCGGGTGCCATTGAGCAGGATGCCGATTTGATTATGTTCATTTATCGGGATGAGGTTTATAATGAAAACAGCGATGCTAAAGGCACAGCTGAAATCATTATCGGTAAACAGCGTAATGGACCTATTGGGACAGTGCGCCTATCCTTTGAAGGGCAATTTACCCGTTTTGGTAACTTAACCCCTGAATTTTACCAAACCGCTTCCTTTAGCGAACCTGATGAATAAAAATTTTACTGCAACAAGGTCAAGATTGTGCGTCAAACCAGCATCACCATCGATTTAGCAGCGCTTAGCCATAACCTACAACGCGTCAAAGATTATGCCCCGACCGCCAAGGTATTAGCCATGGTCAAAGCCAATGCCTACGGGCATGGCGCCGTCAACTGTTTACCCGCCGTCGCACAAGCCGATGCCTTAGGTGTCGCTTGTTTGCAAGAAGCGATAGAACTACAACAGGCTGGCTGGCAAAAATTAATGGTAGTGATTGAAGGCGCGTTTTCATTAGCAGAATGGCAATATTGTATAACGCATCAAATCGAATGCGTGGTGCACCACCAACGCCAATTAGACTGGGCGTTGCAGCAGCCTGCTAAAACGGGCGCAACCGTCTGGCTAAAACTAAACACTGGCATGAACCGCCTTGGCTTTACATCGGGTGACATCAAGAAAATCGCCCAGCAATTAACTGAGGCAGGCTACGAGATTGTTTTGACCACCCATTTTGCCAACGCTGATGTCATCGATCATCCCAATAACCAACAACAATTTGAATTATTTGATTCAACCCTACAAATGCTACGTGAGCAAGTCAACCCAGCAATTAAAGGCTCATTGTGTAATTCAGCTGGGATTGTGAACTGGTCAGACCGCCATTACGATTGGGTGCGCCCAGGCATTATCTTGTATGGCGCAACACCTGTAAATCATGCCACTGCCAAACAGCTAAACCTGCAACCTGTCATGCATTTTAATGCCAGTATCATGGCAATTCATACGCTAAAAGCGGGCGATAGCGTGGGTTATGGTAGTCGCTGGACTGCCCAAGCCCAAGCGCGCATCGGCATTGTCAGTGTGGGTTATGCTGATGGTTATCCAAGGGTGATTAGCGATGATGCGTATGTCGTCGTCGCAGGTCAACAGGCGCCTATCATCGGTCGCGTGGCGATGGATATGTTGATGGTTGATTTAACCCATACTACTGAGGTAAACCTTGACTGCCCTGTCCAGCTTTGGGGTAACGCACCGAGCATTGATGAGGTGGGTAGCTGGAATGATACCATTAGCTATGAGCTGTTAAGCGTGGTCACCCGACGTCCAACGTGGATTTATCAGTCGTAACTGTTAACTATGTGACGGATGTTAAAGTGACACAAATGCGTCAATTTGCTAGACAGTTTGGATAAATCCGCTATACTGATAGTTTACTGTAATGTTTATTGACAAAATTGGGATGTAGGACAGGCAATGAGTACCCGCCATTTTTTGACGTTATTGGATTTTAGCAAAGAAGAATTAATGCAAGTGATTAAACGCGGTAGCGAACTGCGTTTGATGCAGCATGCAGGGGTTATTTATCAGCCTTTTGTCGGTCGTACCTTGGGTATGATTTTTGAAAAATCGAGTACCCGTACCCGTATTTCGTTTGAAACAGGGATGGGACAATTTGGCGGTCATGCCATATTTTTATCACCTCGCGATACCCAGCTTGGTCGTGGCGAACCGATTGAAGATTCAGCACGTGTTATCTCACGCATGGTCGATATTGTCATGATTCGCACCTTTGAACACAGTATTGTTGAAAAATTTGCCCAGTATTCGCAAGTGCCTGTTATCAATGCACTCACCGATGAACAGCATCCTTGTCAGCTACTAGCCGATATCCAAACCTTTATGGAGCACCGTGGCAGCATCGAAGGCAAAACAGTGACTTGGATTGGGGATGGCAATAATATGTGCGCTTCTTTTATCCATGCCGCGCATCAATTTGGCTTTCAACTGCGGGTTTCTGCCCCTTATGGGTTTGAACCCAATGCCGACCTCATCAAGCAGTATTCGCACTGTGTTGAGCTGGTCGAAGATGTTAATGAAGCGGTCAAAGGCTCGCATTTGGTTGCCACCGATGTATGGGCAAGTATGGGGCAAGAGAGCGAGCAAAATACTCGTGCGCGGCGATTTGCCCAGTATATGGTGACCCGCTCATTACTGGATAAAGCCGATCCAGACGTATTATTTATGCATTGTCTGCCTGCTCACCGCGGCGAAGAAATCTCCTATGATTTGCTAGAGGATCCGCGCGCTGTGGTATGGGATGAAGCCGAAAATCGTCTGCATGCCCAAAAAGCGCTGATGGAATTTTTGTTAACCGATAAAATCAAACTCGCCTAATCTATGTGATCTGGGCGTTATCTTTGCGCCCTGCTCTGTCATTATCATTATCATTATCTTAACTACTCTAATTCTTAACCGATAAAGTAAACGGAACATAGCCATGTACTTTGTGCTCTCGCCTGCCAAAAATTTGAATGAAAAAAATGATTTACCTTTTGATTTTAGTCAGCATTATACCCAGCCTGCTCTGATGGCGCACGCTTGCGAATTGATGGGTGAATTAAAAACATTAGCGCCAACCGATTTGTCGGCGTTGATGAGTATCTCAGGTAAACTTGGGCAATTAAATGCCGTGCGCAACCAAAATTGGCGATGGGATACTACCCAGCCATTTAGTGCCAATCATGCTGACATACCTGCTAAAGCGGCGCTGTATTTATTTGATGGCGATGTCTATACAGGTTTGGCAGCGCAGCAAATGACTAAGCAGCAAGTCCATTATTTAAATGAGCGATTAGGTATTTTATCTGGGTTGTACGGCTTGTTAAAACCGCTTGATTTGATGCTACCTTATCGCCTGGAAATGGGCACAAAGCTAAAAAATCCCAGAGGCGATAATTTGTATCAATTTTGGGGCGATACGATTACCGATTTAATCAATCAACGCATGGCAGACAATGAACAAACAACCTTAATCAATCTCGCTTCCAACGAATATTTTAAAGTCATTAACCCCAAAAAAATCAACGCAGAAATTATCACGCCCCGTTTTGAAGACGGCAAAGATGGTCAATATAAAGTGGTAAGTTTCTATGCCAAAAAGGCGCGCGGGTTGATGGTGCGTTTTGCGGCTGAAAATCAGCTGACAACCGCGCAACAGTTAAAAGACTTTAACTTGGAAGGCTATCAGTTCATTGAAAATGCTTCCAGCTCAACTGAGTATGTTTTTAGACGGGATAATGATTAACTGCGCCGCCATTTAACAAAAAATATCCACCCATAAATCCCCACTCATACTATCTTTTAACACATTTTTATTGAATACACCGATAGTTTTGCCTTGTGGTAGTAAAGCGGTCGATAGTGCCATCGTCATGGTTGTGATAATTCCCCTAATTAAAAAACCCTATTAAACTGAAGTTTAATAGGGTTTTGATTTTAGCTAGATGGCTTGAGTGGGATATAATCTTTCGATTACATCATGCCGCCCATACCACCCATTCCGCCCATACCACCCATGGCAGCAGCAGCGCCAGCGTCGTCTTTTGGCAAGTCAGTGATCATTGCTTCTGTGGTGAGCATCAAGCCTGCGACAGATGCTGCGTTTTCAAGCGCTGAGCGAGTGACTTTGGCTGGGTCTAAGATACCCATTTCTAGCATATCGCCGTATTCACCAGTCGCTGCGTTGTAACCGTAGTTACCTTGACCGCCTTTGACTTGGTTTACCACCACAGATGCTTCATCACCTGCATTGGTCACGATTTGACGAAGTGGTGCTTCCATCGCACGGCGTAGAATGTTGATACCCGCGGCTTGGTCGTCATTGTCACCTTTGATATTATCAAGCGCAGAGATAGCACGAACCAATGCCACACCACCACCTGCTACAACACCCTCTTCGACAGCAGCACGAGTTGCATGCAAAGCATCATCCACACGGTCTTTTTTCTCTTTCATTTCAGTTTCAGTCGCCGCACCGACTTTGATAACTGCCACACCGCCTGCGAGTTTGGCAATACGCTCTTGTAGTTTTTCTTTGTCGTAATCAGAGGTTGATTCTTCCACTTGGCGACGGATAGAGGCAACACGATCATCGATTTCAGTTTTTTGACCGGCACCGTCCACAATCACGGTGTTTTCTTTACCAACGGTCACTTTTTTGGCAGTACCTAATACTGATAAGTCTGCAGTTTCTAAGCTCATGCCCATTTCTTCTGATACAACCGTACCGCCCGTTAAAATAGCGATATCTTGAAGCATCGCTTTACGACGGTCACCAAAACCAGGGGCTTTGACAGCACAAACTTTTAAACCGCCACGCATGTTATTTACAACTAAAGTTGCCAAGGCTTCGTTTTCAACATCTTCAGCAATGATAAGTAACGCTTTACCAGATTTCATCACGTTTTCAAGCAGTGGAATCAATTCACGGATGTTGCTGATTTTTTTGTCGACTAACAAGATTAATGGGTTTTCTAGTTCAGCGGTCAACGTATCTGCTTTATTGGCAAAGTATGGGCTGATGTAGCCACGGTCAAACTGCATACCTTCAACGACTTCAAGGGTGTCTTCAAAGCCTGAACCTTCTTCAACCGTGATCACGCCTTCTTTACCCACTTTTTCCATCGCTTGAGCGATTAAGTCACCGATAGTTTGGTCAGAGTTAGCTGAGATAGAGCCGACTTGTGCGATGGCTTTGGTGTCATTGGCTGGGGTTGAAAACGCGTGGATTTTTTCAACAACAGCACGTACACCTTTATCGATACCACGTTTTAAGTCCATT
Organism: Moraxella sp. CTOTU46934; assembly: GCF_031979465.1. Classification (NCBI taxonomy): domain Bacteria; kingdom Pseudomonadati; phylum Pseudomonadota; class Gammaproteobacteria; order Moraxellales; family Moraxellaceae; genus Moraxella; species Moraxella sp. CTOTU46934. The sequence continues at coordinate 34,742 of NZ_DALZEG010000009.1, read as the reverse complement.
GGGTTCATGCCAGCGGCAACTGATTTCATGCCTTCTTGCAAAATCGCTTGGGCTAAAACAGTCGCTGTGGTAGTACCGTCACCTGCAACATCATTGGTTTTGCTTGCAACTTCACGGACCAGCTGTGCACCCATGTTCTCAAATTTGTCATCAAGTTCGATTTCTTTAGCCACTGATACGCCATCTTTAGTGATGGTGGGTGCGCCAAAAGATTTGTCGATAACCACGTTACGACCTTTCGGGCCTAATGTCACTTTAACCGCATTTGCCAATACGTTGACGCCATCAATCATTTTTGCACGGGCATCAATACCAAATTTTACATCTTTAGCCATGTTAAATTCTCCAAATTATAAGTTTTTATTTGTATTATAAGGTAGTCAAATTGCTACCACGGTTGCTATCAATTACTTTACCAAGCACTTAACCAGTTAGAGTAACACTGGGTAAATTAACGCTAGGTAAATTAAGACTAAGTAAATTAGCTTTTAGGTAAAAAACGATTGTTTAAAACAGTGACTGATTAACCTTCAATCACACCCAATACATCGCTTTCTTTCATAATCAATAATTCTTCACCATCTACTTTAACCGTTGAGCCGGCGTATTGACCAAAGAGTACTTTGTCGCCGACTTTGACATCGAGCGCACGTACATCACCGTTTTCACGGATTTGACCATTACCTACTGCAATCACTTCACCTTGAGACGGTTTTTCTTGGGCGCCGCCTGCTAGTAATAAACCGCCAGCTGTTTTTTGTTCTTCTTCGCTGCGACGCACCACGATACGATCATGTAAAGGACGAATTGCCATAATCTACTCCATAAATTAACTGTTAAATTATTGTTTGAAAGCCGTAGTTAGCTTTGAAAGCTGTGATCAGCTCAGAGGTTAGCTCAAAAGACCACCGCTATTTTGCCGACCACAAAAAGATGATAACTATCTGTTTGCATAAATAATCATATGCTTATCACATGTTATCAATTCACTGTCTATACTGTGGGGATGTATGCCAATTTGTTCAAGCATAAATTTGAGAAATTTTGCAATTTGTTGTCAATTTTTTAACCCCTTCACCCAAATACCGCATAAAGACTGCCGTTTATTGCACAACCACAATCTTTTGTTAACTGGCTTGTATTTGCTTGCCGTCAATACTACTGTATGCATAGCAAATAGATTTAACCTTATCTGATGAACGTTATCTGATGGATGAAACATGAAAAATTCTTTAGTAAAAAAACTGCTAGTAAGTACTTCACTCGTGTCAGCGATGGCTATCACCTCTATGGCGAATGCAGCAGTTGCCCCTTTTAATGCAACCTATAATTTTAATATTGAAGGCAAATACAATGGCACCGCAAGCCGTGTATTGACCCAAACTGGCAATCAGTATTTTTATAACGTTAATGCAAGTGTCGGTAAATTAGCCAGTGCCAAGCAAACCGCCAATTTTGTCAATGCCAATGGCGCTATCTTACCGGTGAGCGCGTTAACCCAATACAAAATTTTGGGGACGGGTCGAACTACCACCTTGAACTTTAATAACGCAAAAAAACAACTGGTCACCAATTATAAAGGTCAAAATAAAGTCATTGCTTTGCCACAGCCTGCGTATGATGATTTAAGTTTGGAAATTCAAATTCGGGAAGATTTAAAAGCAGGCAAATTCCGTGGTAACTATTACATGGCAGATCGCAATACCGTTGAAGCGGTGCCCTTCAAAAAATCTGCCATGACTCGCATTACCGTGCCAGCGGGTACTTTTGACGTGGTGCGTATCGATCGCGTGCATGATGACAAAGACCGTCAAACCAGTTTTTGGTTAGCCCCAAAACTTGATTATCTGCCTGTTAAAGTCGTTCAAAACAATGATGGTAAAAAAATGGAAATGAATCTGGCTAGAGTAAATTAATACTTTGTCATGTTTTGACTCAAACACCGATTATATTAATCGGTGTTTTTTTATTTCTGTGTTATTGTAAATACGCTATTAATGACTTATCAGGTCAGAAATTGGCGCTATTTTTGTAAGCCATAAGTTGTCAAGGCGTAAGTTTTTAACTATTCTTTGTGGGTCCATTGGAAGGCCTCACTACCCTGTCTAAGTTTTTCATGCCTTTTAGCAACCTTTAGCAAGCTCTCCAATTCGCACTATATCAATATCCATGTAAAAGGGAGTATTTCATGTCATTAAGATTGCAATCCTTAACACTCGCTATTGCCAGCATTCCATTTGCTAGCGCTGCCCATGCCGCAGGGCTCGACCGCTCAACTCAGCTAAGTTGGGGTTTTACCCAAGATGGCACTTTTGCTTACATCGAACGAATCACCATTGACCCATCGATTACTGGCAAAGACAATGCGGCCACCACCCCTTCGCCAACCACGTACGAAGAAGGTCGCGATACCAACAACATGGCGCTAAACTATGATTTTATCAATTATGGGGCAAAAGCAGACATCAATGATAAAGTCAGTGTGGGTGTGTTTTTTGACCAACCGTGGGGCGCGGATGTTGAGTTCACAGGCAATAATAACTTTGTTAATGGTACAGTCAGCGCGCAGCAGGTTGCTGCTGCAGGACAAGCGGCGCTAGCAGCCGCCACAGCTGCAAAAACTGCCGCCGCCGCTGCAAAAGCAGATCCAACCAACCAAACACTCGCTTATAACGCAGCTAACGCGGTTAAAACCGCACAGCAAGCAGGGGTAGCCTACAATCTAGCAAGCAATATCGCTCAGCATCCCAACGAAGGTACCAATGCCTCCGTTGATAGTAAAAACTTCACGGGTTTGGTGGGGGTCAAATTTGGCGAAAAAAATAACTGGCAAGTATATGGCGGGCCGGTATTACAAAAATTAGAAGGTGAAGTGCATTTACGCGGTACAGCCTACAATTCGACCCAAGGTTATGATGGTATCTTTGCCCAATCGAATGGTTATGGTTGGATGGCAGGTTTGGCCTATAGCAAACCTGAAATTGCGCTTAAAGCGGCGTTGACTTATCGCTCTGAAATTGATCATGACACCGTAGCGTATGAATACATGCCAGCAACTGGCGAATCAGGCAGTTATGACATGACCATCACTACCCCAAAATCCGTGAATGTTGACTTTCAAACAGGTCTAAACCCAACCACGCTATTGACCGCAAAACTGCGCTGGGTACCTTGGAGTGATTTTTCAATCAAACCGCCTTTGTATAATGCAACGACCAAAAAAGCCACCGGCGCGGATTTTAAACCCCTATATCCCAATGGTTTAAACTTGGTTGATTACTCAGATGATGGCTGGGCAGCAGAAGTGGGCTTGGGTAAAAAATTAAGTAATCAATGGGCGGTATCAGGCTCAGTGGGTTGGGATAGCGGCGCGGGTGATCCCACCACCACCTTAGGGCCTGTCGAAGGTCATTGGAATGTGGGTCTAGGCGCCAAGTACAATGTTACACCCGAAGTCGCCGTGTCAGCAGGCGTGAAATATTTGATGTTTGGCGATGCCAAATCAAAAATCCCCAATGGCGACTTAGTGGGTGATTTCCAAAACAACGATGCTTGGATTTATGGGCTGCGTTTAACTTATCAGAAAAAATAAGTCTCATAAAAAAAGCCTATCACATCGATAGGCTTTTTTTTATGTCGAACCATTAATCGCGATGTTTACCATCCATCTCTAATCCTAACATGTCAAGCAAGGCTGCCATGCTTGCAGATACCGTGATATTGGGGTTAGTGACCAACCCCAAATAGCGTTGTAACTCAACAGGTGTATCCATATTAATCGGCTGTAAATCTTGATTGACTAACGTCTGCGGTAACACCGACCAGCCTAGCCCAACCGATACCAACATACGAATCGACTCCAGCGGATTGGTGCTCATGGTGGCATACGGTTTTAAGTTATATTTGGCAAATTCGGCTAAAGTGATTTGACTGGTAAAGGTATTGGCGGCGGGTAAAATCGCTGGATAGTTGGCCAATTGCTCAAGCGTCACGTTCATTTTATGCGCCAGTGGCGATAAAATGCCGGTCACAAAATGCAGCGGATCTGACCATAGCATATGATAATTTAGACGTTTATCATACACAGGGGGTAGGGTTAAAAAAGCCAACGACAAGTCGCCATCAAGGACTGCTTTATGCGCTTGCTCAGAATCGACAAAATGCACTTCAAGCTGTACTGCAGGATAGCTTTGGATAAATTGTTTGAGGACAGCTGGCAGATGATGTAAGCCAATATGATGACTGGTACCAATAATCAGTTTGCCTGATACCGTTTGCTGGCGGTTTTTAAGATTAATTTTTAGATTATCGTAATCATCTAGCCAGCGTTTGGCATGGGGTATCAAGTCATGCGCCGCTTGGGTTGGGATAATACCACGACCCACTGTATCAAAAAGGGTGACATCAAATTCGTCTTCTAAGTTTTTGATACGCTTACTTACTGCAGGCTGTGTAATAAATAATTTATCAGCCGCCTGCGAGATACTACCTGTTTGCATAACCGCTAAAAAAGTATTTAAATTTGTGGTATTCATCTTTCCCCCAACAATAAAATCCTACCATTTGATATAAATAAAAGTTTCATTCTTTAAAAAATACATTAAATAAGATTATAAGATAACGTATGGACAAATACAATTTATTTAATCGTCCAATACATTCCTAAAATTTTTATAAAATATAAAAATCATCAATTAAAATTATCATTTTTCTTTGTTATAATGGCGTTATTGTGTACCCAATTACTACGCCCCTTTATAAAAAAACCATAGGATATGTGTCATGGCAGCACAAACGCTTTATGATAAACTTTGGCAAGACCACTTAGTCAATCAACGAGACGACGGTTCTAGTCTTATCTATATCGACCGTCATTTATTACACGAAGTCACAAGCCCGCAAGCATTTGAAGGCTTGTCATTAGCCAATCGTGACCCTTGGCGTTTGTCAGCAAACGTCGCCACCCCTGACCATAATGTTCCAACAGTGGCAAGCGAACGTAAAGAAGGGGTGGCAGGTATTAAAGATGACGTCTCTCGCTTGCAAGTAGCCACACTCGATGAAAACTGTGCCAAATTTAATATCACTGAATTTACCATCAATGACGTGCGCCAAGGCATTGTGCATGTGGTAGGCCCAGAACAAGGTTTGGTATTACCTGGGATGACCGTGGTATGTGGCGACTCACATACCGCAACCCATGGTGCGTTAGGCTGTCTTGCCCACGGCATCGGTACCAGTGAAGTTGAGCATGTATTGGCAACACAGTGTCTTGTGCAAACCAAGATGAAAAATATGCTTATCAAAGTCGATGGCAAATTGGGTGAAGGTGTCACGCCAAAAGACGTGGTACTAGCGATTATTGCAAAAATCGGCACCGCGGGTGGCACAGGTTACGCCATTGAATTTGCAGGCGATGTGTTCCGTGACATGAGCATGGAAGGACGTATGACCGTGTGTAACATGGCGATTGAAGCCGGTGCGCGCGTTGGTATGGTGGCAGTTGATGACACCACCATTGAATACGTCAAAGGTCGTCCCTACGCGCCTACGGGTGAAATGTGGGATAAAGCCGTGGCTTACTGGCAAACCCTACACTCAGATGCCGATGCCGTGTTTGATACCGTCATTGAGATGGCAGGCGCGGACATCGCACCCCAAGTATCTTGGGGCACATCCCCTGAGATGGTGGTGGATATCAGCGCGCACGTCCCTACCCTAGATGCGGCAAAAGATGACGTCCAAAAAGACGCTTGGACACGCGCTTATGAGTATATGGGTTTGACCGCAGGCCAACCGGTCACTGACATCAAAGTCGATCGGGTGTTTATCGGCTCTTGTACCAACTCACGTATTGAAGATATTCGCGCGGCGGCGGCGGTTATCAAAGGTCGCAGAGTCGCAGATAGCGTCAAAGAAGCGATTGTGGTAGCCGGTTCTGGGTTGGTTAAACAACAAGCAGAAAGCGAAGGTCTGGATAAAATCTTTACCGCAGCGGGTTTTGAATGGCGGGAGCCAGGCTGCTCGATGTGCCTCGCCATGAACGCGGATAAATTGCAGCCAAAAGAACATTGCGCCAGTACCTCGAATCGTAACTTTGAAGGTCGTCAGGGCAATGGCGGACGCACCCATTTGGTCAGCCCTGCCATGGCCGCCGCTGCCGCATTAGCCGGTCATTTTGTTGACGTGAGAAATTATTAAGGTAGAACTATGAAAAAATATACCCTTGAGCAAGGCATTGTCTGCCCGCTAGACCGCTCAAACGTGGACACTGACCAAATCATTCCAAAACAGTTTTTGAAATCTATCAAACGCACAGGGTTTGGTGCCAATCTATTTGATGAATGGCGTTATTTGGACGAAGGCTATCCTGGTCAAGACAATAGCAAACGCCCCATTAACCCTGATTTTATTTTGAATCAGCCCCGTTATCAAGGTGCTAACATTTTGCTTGCGCGTAAAAACTTTGGTTGTGGTTCAAGCCGTGAGCATGCGCCTTGGGCACTCGAAGAATACGGTTTTCGAACGGTGATTGCGCCCAGTTTTGCCGATATTTTCTACAACAACTGCTTTAAAAACGGCATGTTGCCAGTGATTTTAAGCGAAGATGCGGTCAGTGAATTGTTTGCCGAATGTTTTGCCCAAGATGGCTATCAATTAACCGTGGATTTAGAAAAACAGCAAGTGATTTCCCCCTCTGGCAAAAGCTATGCGTTTGACGTCGATGAGTTTCGTAAGCACTGTCTGCTCAACGGTTTAGACGATATTGGTCTTACCTTACAGCAAGCTGATAGCATCAAAGCGTATGAAGAGAACGCCAAACAATCACGCCCTTGGGTATTTGGCACAGGGGCGGCTTAAGGTGCTGCTTGGTTAGGTAAATGTACAATGTCAGTAGCGTTTCATCATTGATGATTGATGATTTATCATTGATGGTTTATTCATCATCTATCCCAACCTGCGTATAAGTCGCGTATAAAAAAGGCATTTTGACAAAGGTTGGGATATTGGTTATGTTAGTCACATTTTAGCTTGCCTATGACTGTGTTTAAATCATGGCATCATCCGCCATGATTATCATCATCTAACTATGGCAGGCACCCTGTTACTGCAATTTTTTAATTGCTTTTTTTGATTTGAGGGAATAACGACCATGATGTTCACTAAGCGCTTTTTTCACCCTGACTGTTTGCCTGTTGTAGCCATTGCAATTTGTTCGGCAGTGGCACTATCCGGCTGTCAATCAATGACGAAGCAGCCAAGCGCACGTGCCAAACCCTCTGTGGTAACAACGCCGCAACCGATTGCTACAGGCAAAAGCACACTAAAATGTACGGGTATCTATGCCTGTGAAATCAATCGTATTGGCAAGTTGTCAATTATCAATCAATCGACTCACGCCCCGAGCGCAACACTTGGCAACCATAGCTCAGTGACTAGCCCAGTGACCGTCACACCTTTGATGAGTAAGCCGCAGAGCAAATCTACTATACCAAATTACTTAGTAAGTTTTCCCAGTGGTCAGCACATGGTTGCCACCCGTTTTTATTTGGATGAAGATTTGACGACAGTTGAAAGTTTTAGTTTTATCCATCGTTTTGAAAGCGGTAAACGCTATGAGCTCAAAGCCTACCGCCAAATTCAAAAGACCGATTATAGTTTGCTAGCGCAGTCTGCCCCAACGCCACTGTGTATTGATTTGTATGAAAATGCCAAACTTACCAATCAATGGTGTAAAAAACCCAATCAGCAAGGCGCTTTATCGAATGAATTTGTAAAGGTGGCTTTATAGATGCACCTTAAAGCCTCACGCAAAAGCGCCTCTCAAAAAAGCGTCATTCAATAACGCCTGATTCAATTATTTTTTAGAAACTAACAAAATTTTAAAAGCTGCGTTGTCAGCAAAAAGTTGTGGATTAACGTGAAGGAAGTAACATGACAAAACAAATTGCCGTATTACAAGGTGATGGTATTGGTCCTGAAATCATTGGACAAGCTGTCAAAGTATTGGACAAATTAATCGAGCAAGGATTAGACGCTCGCTATGAGTATGGGCTGTTAGGTGGCTCAGCGTATGATGCGCATGGCTCACCCTATCCAGAAGCTACCCAAAATCTGTGCCGCAAGGCTGATGCAGTATTGCTCGGTGCTGTCGGTGGCCCACAGTATGATAACCTTGAACGCTCAGTGCGCCCAGAGCGTGGATTACTGGCGATTCGTAAAGACTTAAATCTATTTGCCAATCTTCGCCCAGCCATTCTTTATCCAGAGCTTGCCAATGCCTCAACTTTAAAACCTGAGGTGGTATCTGGCTTAGATATTTTGATTGTCCGTGAGCTCACCGGCGATATTTATTTTGGTGAACCACGCGGTATTCGCACGCTTGAAAACGGCGAGAAAGAAGGCTACAACACCATGAAATACAGCGAATCAGAAATTCGCCGTATTGCCAAAGTCGCTTTTGAAGCGGCGCAAAAACGCGGTAAAAAACTCTGCTCAGTTGATAAAGCCAACGTACTTGAGACCACAGAGTTTTGGAAGCAGATTTTCACTGAAGTCGCTGCCGAATACCCAGATGTTGAATTGACTCACATGTATGTCGACAATGCAGCGATGCAGCTGGTTAAAGCCCCAAAACAGTTTGATGTGATTGCCACTGGCAATATTTTTGGCGATATTTTATCAGATCAAGCCTCGATGCTGACTGGCTCTATTGGTATGCTACCATCCGCGAGCTTAAATGACACAGGCAAAGGGCTATATGAACCATCGCATGGTTCTGCCCCTGATATCGCAGGTCAAAATAAAGCCAACCCGTTGGCAACCATTTTGTCATTGGCGATGCTGTTACGTTATAGCCTCAATGATGAAACCCGTGCCACGCAAGTTGAGCAAGCAGTGCAAAAAGTATTGCAGCAAGGGTTACGCACAGGCGATATCTTTGAACAAGGCACCACGCTGGTTTCTTGTTCAGACATGGGTGATGCGGTCATCGCTAACTTATAATCTTTGATTATCCTAATTTTTACCCTGCATCAAAGGTAGTGTTAGCTGGTCTAACCTGCCTTTTTTTATAGCATTTTTTGCCAACATTTTTTTGAAAAATTTGTAAAATCCTGCTTATCTTCAACCGAGTTTTATTATAGTATGCCATTATCGTTTCTCTAAAACCTCGATGACCTTCCATCCTCACTTGCTAAATTTTTCTTAAAATTCAATGACTATGTCTTCTTATCATAAAATCTTACCTTGCTTTACAAGCCTACTGCTTGCTATCAGTTTATCTGCCTGTCAACAGTCACCCAATCAAGCGATGGATGTACCCACAGTTGCGACAGCAAGTACTATAGCTAGTACTAGTACTGCAGCCAGTACAACCGCAAGTGTCGCTGCCTCTTCGCCTGCCCCAACGCTAAAAGCCAATGTCAGTCAACAGTTTATTGGCGCAAGCTTGGTGCAGCAACGACTGAAACAAGCCTTGCCAGAGATTGCCTATACCACTGATAATTTACCGATGGTTGCCCAGCAAGTAAACCAAGTGAGTTGGTCACCCAAAGGCGCTATTGAATTAAAAACCATGCCTGCCTCTGCGGTGGTGGCGTCACAAGCCGCATCAACCCCGCCTGCCTCAGCGACCCCATCTGTGACGGGTTTTCAATCAACTATTGACTATGCTGCGCTCAAACAATCGGCTAATGACAATCCGTCATCCGTGGCTAACAAAGACGCGTTACCATCAAAACAAGTGTCCATTAAACCTGATGAACTGCTGGTATTTAAGACCCAAGCCCTGCTTAACTGGCATGGGCATAGTGTGGGTGCACTGACAGGAATAATGAATAAAAATACCATCAAAGCGATGCAGATTTTTCAGCAAAAACACAATCTGCCCGTAACCACCACGATGAATGAAGCCACTTGGTCAGCGTTAACCAGCAACGAGACGTTAAATAAGCAGCCGATTTTTATCAATTATCAGCTAACGCGCGATGATTTGGTGATTACCAAAGTGCCCAGAGACATGCAATACAAATCAGCGCGTGAAGCAGTAGCTGAAAAGTTCCATATGAGCCAAAAGCTGGTAAGTCGATTAAACCCCACCACGCCACTCAAAGCAGGTAATATTATCACCGTCTACAATCCTTATCAGCCCAATATGACGGAAGTGACTAAGGTTGTGAGCGATAAAAAGAAAAATATCTTGTACGCCTATGCTGCTAGTGGTGAGCTTGTTGCAAGCTACCCGACAACAGTCGGCTCTAATTACACCCCCTCACCCTCTGGCACCTTAAAAGTTAAAAATCGGGTATTAAACCCCACCTATAATACTGATTTTTCTTCCAAAGAAAAGTGGCTACCACCAGGACCCAACAACCCTGTGGGGCGTGCTTGGATTGGGTTATCAAAACGGAGTTATGGTATTCATGGCTCGCCTGAGCCTGAGTTAATCAGCGCGCAAAAATCACACGGTTGTGTGCGTTTGACCAATTGGGATGCGCTAAGTCTGTATGGCACGATAGCCGATGGCGCAGACGTGGTATTTGAATAAGTTTATATTGTATAGGCGTCAACTAAACACCCCAAAATCTGGGGTGTTTGGTTATTACGCTTCCTGTCGCCAAACTTGTTTTCGCAAATCCTGCTTGGTTTGTCGCCGCTGTTTTTTGCGGGCGATTTCGACATCGTCTTTTTCATGCAGTCCGCCTTTTTGCAAAAGCGGATTTAACGCCAAGTAATTACGGGGTTTAACAGCCAAATTGGATTGAGCGATTGACGGATTTTTCTCCAGTTGCTCGCCCAATTTAATTAATTGTTTTTGGTTTTTCATGGTTTATCCTTAAAACTTTATTTATCGATATGCAAATTTTTTTATAAAAAAACCAGCGACAGGAGTCACTGGTTTTTTAAAAGGCTTAAGGTAAAAATTAAGCTGGGATACGAAGCACTTGACCTGGATAGATTTTGTTTGGGTCAGAGAGTAATGGTTTGTTGGCTTCAAAGATTTTGTTGTATTGGTTGGTATCGCCATACACTTCTTTTGAAATTTTTGACAGCGTATCGCCTGATTTCACTGTGTACATACGAGATTCTGGCTCTTGCGTCGCAACCGTGATGTTGTCTTCCACTTGTGCAACATACTGTACATTACCTGCCGCTAGAATGGCTTTTTCGCGCTCTGCTTGGTTAGCAGCAGAACCATTAATAGTTACTTTGTCAGTGTTACCGTCATAGTTGACTGATAGATTGTCAATTTTGGCATTTTGTTGGATGCGCTGAATCAATAAGTTTGCGATCTCTTGTGCAGATGGCTCAGTAGAAGCCGCAGGCGCTGCGGTTGGTGCAACATTTGATGCAGGTGTCGATGCTGGCGCAGCGTCTTTGTTACGATGAAAGATTTTATCACCGATGTCTTTTGCAAAACTAAATAGTCCCATTTGTTTTTCCTTATATTGTAATATTTTAATGCACAATTTTTAATGTATGGTTCGTTGAAACTCTTAAATGATCGTTTCAACACCTCAAATGACTAGAACGACCTCAAATCACTACAACGATAATCGTGTTAATGATGGCGTTATTCTAGTTGCCCTCTAGATTAGCAAAAACTTAAATTGATGAGCATAAGTATTTAGTAAAGGAATGTTACTGATTGCAAGTAGTCTTTCATTTACTACGTCATTTATTACGCCAATTTTCTATGCCATTTATTCCTTTAGGGGATAATGGAGAAAAACACAAAAGTGCCTAACATGACCAAATGGATGATGCCATGTAAAAAAGTGGTGCGCCCGGTACTTAAAGTATTGATGGTTATCATCAGCGTAATGACTAGCATTAGCCCTTCTTTAGCAGACAACCCAAACATGACGGGCGTTGCTGTGAAGATTGAATAAAGCGCGATAACAGGAATTGTCAACGAAATAGACGCCAAAGCAGAGCCTAGCCCCAAATTTAAACTGTTTTGCAGCTGGTTGTTGTAGGCAGCTTTTACCGCAGCAATAGATTCAGGCAACAGTACCAAGGCAGCAATGATAATCCCTAACACAATTTTTGGCATACCCATCGCCAGCAGCGCCGCTTCCATCGCAGGCGACAACATTTTAGCAAGACCTACGACCGTCACCAAACTGAAAAACAGAAATCCCACACTCATCGCCATGGTTAGCGCATTATCACTGTGATGCAGGTCTTCTTGCCCATCAGCAATAAAATAATCTCGGTGACGAATGGTTTGGGTAAAGATAAATGCGGCATACAAAATCAAACAGCAGATCGCTACAAACAGCAGCTGAGCGCCAATCATAAAACCGCCTGCGGCAGAGGTGGTAAAATTGGGTAAAATAAATACGATTAATGCAATCGCCAATAACACACTAATTGCCGCTTTACTGCCATGCAAACTATAACGCTGTACGTAATTTTTGATACCACCAATCAACAGGCAAATACCAATAATCCCGTTACAAATCAGCATCACTGCTGCAAATACCGTATCACGGGCAAGCACCGCGGCATCGGTGGGTGTGCTACTACTCATGAGTGCCAAAATAAGTGCCACTTCAATCACGGTGACCGCCAATGCCAAAACCAACGTACCAAAAGGCTCCCCCACTTTGTGAGCAATCACCTCAGCGTGATGTACGGCAGCAAAAACTGACCCCATCAAAAAAATCGCCGTCACGGTATTCATGATGATACCCGAGGGATGCCAAATCAAATGCACCGCAAGCACTAAAGCGGCAATACTTGGCGACAATAACGTCCAAATGGGTAAATTGATATTATATTTTTGGTTCAGCCAAAATGTTTTCGCCATATCCCCTCCGCTCTATCTATATTTTCTAATTTATCATATAAATAGATAATATGGTCAAAAATATTAAAATTCAATTAAAAATGAAATTATTTCTCATTATTTTGTAATTTATGCCAGTAAATTATTGGTGCAAGGCACACAAAGCCAATCAGCATACTCACCAAAAAATGCCATTGATAGCCCAAAAAATGTGCCATATAGCCGCTGGCAAAATGCGCTGAGCCGCCCAACACCGTCAACAGACAAACCTGCACGGTAAAATCACTCCCCGCATTGGCAGGGCGTGAATAATGCATAATGGTTGTGAGCATCGCAATCAGCGCCAACGATGCACAAAAATGCTCCAGTGCATTGACGACATAGAGCCACAAAAAATCAGTCAGTAACTGATGATAAAACCCATAAGCTACCAACCCATACAACCCTGTGGTCAGCGCTTGAGCAAGATTAAAATATAGCAGTGACGTAAAGCGAGTGAGTCGTTTCATCAAAATTGTGGCGACCCCTGCCCCAGCGACTGAGGCAGCCGAGCCCAAAATAGTTGCCCAAAAGCCAATTTGCTGCAAGTTGAGTCCAACATCAACCATCATCGGTTTGACCATACCGCTTGAAATGCCATCAGCAATTTTATAGGTCAATAACACCCCTAGCCAAGCCAGCATCTCCCGCGATGACCAAAAATATTGATAATGGTGGCTCAGGTAATTTTTTAGCGCCTTCAAACTGCCAGATTTTTCTGCCTGTACTTGTTTTTTGGAAGGTATAACCGAGGTGTTGGCGTGCTCTTTAAAAAACACAATGGGCACGGTATTCATTGCCACCAAAGCCGCCATGGCAAGAAAACTATTACGCCAGCCCCATTGTTCTAACAGCATCAGTAAAACACCGCCACCGATAATCAGCCCCAGCCGATAGCCGATGACTTGTACGGCATTGCCTTGGCTTTGGCGATGATGGTGATTGGTCGTTTGATTCACCGAATCAAGATTAGGCACAGGCATATCATGGGTCAGCGGTTCTTTGGGCGCCATAGCCGCTTTAAGCAAACGGGTTGCTAGCCCATCGGTCGCCACATCGTGTGTCGCCCCAATGAGGCTTAAGGTAAATAACATCCCATACAATGTCATCACCGAAGGGGTTTGTGCCAAATTATGCGGTTCAAAAAATGCCACCGCAATCAGTATGACAATCGATAGCCCTTGCATCGGCAAAATCCAGCTTTTGGCGCGTCCGATTTTTTGTGAATAATAGCCGTCCACGACAGTAGCCCACAGGAATTTAAGCCCCCAAGGTACCAAAATCAGCCCTGACCAACCAATGGCAACTAATGAGACTTTGTATTCACGTAAAATCGCTGGCAAGGCTTGGGTGATAAATCCTGCGGGCAAGCCTTGAGCCAAATATAAGGTGAGCAGTAAGCCTAAGGTTTTATAATGAGTCAAATGAGTGTGGGATGGTGGCGCTGGCGACTTTGATAACGGCATAGGACTACCACAGGTAGATTATTTTTATAGTCAATTATTTTTATAGTCATGAGAAGGGCGTAAAACCTACGCCCTCATATAACAAGATAAACTGCAATGATAGCAAATAACGGATGAAAAATTAGTTAAATACCACCGTTTTATTGCCTGTAACAATCACACGGTTTTGTAGATGCCAACGCACGGCACGGGTCAGCACGCTACGCTCGACATCTTGCCCAATCGCCCGCAATTCTGCCACATGGTGGCGATGGCTGACACGGTGCACGTCTTGCTCAATAATTGGTCCTTGGTCAAGGTCGGCTGTGACATAATGCGCGGTGGCACCAATCAGTTTGACGCCTTTTTCATAGGCTTGGCGGTATGGATCGGCGCCGACAAAGGCTGGCAAAAATGAGTGGTGAATATTGATAATTTTCATGTGCCAAGCGGCGGTAAATTCAGCCGATAAAATCTGCATATAGCGCGCCAGCACCAACAAATCACAGTCTTTTACCAGCGCTTGAATTTCGGCTTCTGCTTGTACTTTGTTGTCTTTGCTCACAGTCACTTGATGAAATGGCACACCAAAATTTTCTACCGCTTGGCGCAAATCATGGTGATTACTGACGACACAGGTAATCTCACAATCTAGTTGCCCTTGTTGCCAGCGCCATAGCAAATCAAGGAGTGCATGGTCATATTTGGACACCAAAATCGCCACTTTTTTACGTTTACTGTTGTCAAATAGTTTCCATTCCATTTGATAGATGCGAGCGACGGTATGCTCAAAACTGCCTTTCATATTATCGATGATATTGTCTAAATCATTGATAGCCATTTCAAGGCGCATAAAATATTGACCGCCTTCGGGCTCAGTCGAGTATTGGTCAAGGCTGATAATATTGGCGCCATAACGATAAAAAAATTCGGATACAGCTTGCACAATGCCTGCGCGGTCTTGGCATTTGATCAATAAGGTTGCAGTAGCTAGTTGGCTCATGAGGTACTTCTTGTGTTCAATTTTCAAAAGATGCCATTGTAGCGATTTTTATGCTGACAAAGAAGTCTAAACCCGTCAAAAGCCTTGTTGGATATAAAAATTTTCTTGAGATTGGCGAACCCCACTGCTTTTTAACCTAACTTTTAACCTGCATTTTAACCTAAATTACCCAAATCAACTTCGGTCAATCGCCAGCGCCCTTTTTTCTTTGAGCGTCCACCTGCGCTTTGTCCAGCAATTACCGCTGCCCCACCGAGCAATTTATTCAGTGTCTGACTATGATAGGCATGACAAATCGCACACGCCAAGCCATCTGCCGCATCCGCTTGCGGCTGTATCTCAAGGCTCAACAAACGCATGACCATAAGCTGAATCTGCTCTTTGTCTGCCGCGCCATAGCCACATACCGCTTGTTTGATTTGCCGTGCGGTATATTCAGCTACTTGCAAATCTTTGGCAACCATAGCGGCAATCGCTGCACCCCGCGCCTGCCCAAGCTTGAGCGCGGTATCGGGGTTTGATGCCATAAATACTTGCTCGATGGCAGCGGTCATGGGTTCATTGGTGTATTTTTGATAATGCTCAACGATACGGCTAATCCCATCAAATATCCGCTTGAGCCGCTCGGGCATGGTTTCCCCTTGGCTGTAAGCATGAATCGTGCCTGCATCCAAATGTTCAAGTTTATCCCCACTCAACCGAATGATGCCATACCCTGTCAGACGTGAGCCTGGGTCAATACCAATAAAGATGCTCATAAAAGATGCTCGTAAAACATGCTCATAAAAAAAATACCCACAAAACAACTTTGCTAAAAATGCAGTCGAAGCTAAAAACGTCGAAGCTAAAAATGCCGTCAAATTATAGCATTTATCAAAAATTTAACGAAAAAATTGCTGAATTTCAAAAAACTATTTGATAGTTTTATGCATTACCCCCATCATTATTACATTGGTTAATGATTCATCGTTTGTTCTTTATAGTTTATTCACAATTTAGGAATCGTATTTTCATGGGAAATATAGTTGGGATTGCCATTGTCTGGTTGATTATTGAGATGCTGGTTTGGTATCTAATCGCACAATTTGTCAGTGGTTGGTGGGTGTTTTTGTGGTTTGTCGTGGCTGGCTTTGTGGGTGCCGCACTCATTAAAAAAGGTATAGCCACCTTAAAACCGATGGCTGGACAAGCCCAAGCCGCCATGCTTAACCCTGCCATGCGTCCCAATGAAAATTCCGTGGTGAAAGCGATTGCTTTTGCGGTGGCAGGTATCTTGTTGGTATTGCCCGGTATTTTAAGTGATATTGCGGCACTTGTGGTGTTATTACCTGCGGTACAAAATAAGTTTAAAGCCTTTGCCAAAGACTATGCCACTAAAAACCCAGAAAAATTGATGCAAATGATGGCAAGCAAAATGGGCGGTATGGATCCCTCAAAAATGGGTGGCTTAGGGGGTCTTGGCGGTATGGGTGGACAAAACCCGTTTGGCAGTCAAAATCCATTTGGCGGTATGGGCGGACAAAGTCCATTTGGGGGCTTTGGTGGCAAAAATAACAACAGTGGTAAATTTGGCACGACCATTGACGGACAAGCCAAAACGGTCAACTCGAACGCCAAACGCATCACCCGCTCTGCCAATGATGACTAGACAATGGATAAAAAATTGACTGTTAAACATTGATAAATTTAAGGCATCCCTAGTATGCCTTTTTTTATGCCCTATTTTTGCGAAAAACTGGGTTTACTTTTTGCAAAAATTCATGCAATGTGATTTACTTAAGACAAAATTTGTTATATAAATTCTATAATGATACAATCTGTTTCGTTTTGGAATTTTTAGGTTTGAGCGTGATTTTTATTTTTGATAAATGATATTAACAACATTGGTTAGCGACAAGGAGTGAATGTATGACCAGCAAAGTATATGACAGTGCAGCTGCGGCACTTGAAGGCGTCATCAAAGATGGACAAACGATTGCGGTTGGTGGTTTTGGTCTGTGTGGTATTCCCGAAGCTTTAATTGAAGCCTTGCGAGATAGCGGCGTTAAAGATTTGACCTGTATCAGCAATAACGCTGGTGTCGATGGTTTTGGTTTAGGATTATTGCTAGAGACTCGCCAAGTCAAAAAAATGATTGCGTCGTATGTGGGTGAAAACAAAGAATTCGAACGTCAGTTTTTATCGGGTGAATTGGAAGTGGAATTGACCCCACAAGGGACGCTGGCAGAAAAATTGCGTGCAGGGGGTGCGGGCATCCCTGCGTTCTTTACCGCCACTGGCGTAGGCACCCAAATTGCTGAAGGTAAAGAAGAACGTGAATTTGACGGTCGTCAATATATCCTTGAGCGCTCATTAGTCGCTGATGTGGCACTGGTCAAAGCCCAAAAAGCGGATAAAGCGGGCAACTTAATGTTCAACAAAACGGCGCGAAACTTTAACCCAGATGTCGCCACGGCAGGTAAAGTCACCATTGTCGAAGTTGAGCAATTGGTGGAAACTGGCGAGCTAGACCCTGACCAAATTCATTTGCCGGGTATTTATGTGCATCGCATCGTGGTCAATGCCAACCCAGAAAAACGCATCGAAAAAGTGACGACCAAAGAACAGACAAACTAGGATATAAGGAGATTACCATGGCATGGACTCGTGAACAAATGGCACAAAGAGCCGCTAAAGAACTACAGGACGGCTTTTATGTCAATCTAGGTATCGGTTTGCCAACCTTAGTGGCGAACTATATTCCAGAAGGCGTCAACGTTTGGCTACAATCAGAAAATGGGCTGCTTGGGATTGATGAATTCCCAACACCTGATAAAGTTGACCCAGATCTAATCAATGCGGGCAAACAAACCGTCACCACAGCGACGGGTGCGAGCTTTTTTTCAAGCTCACAATCATTTGCCATGATTCGTGGCGGTAAAGTCAACCTTGCCATCTTAGGGGCGATGGAAGTTTCAGACAGTGGCGATCTTGCCAATTGGATGATTCCTGGCAAGATGGTTAAAGGCATGGGCGGCGCGATGGACTTGGTCGCAGGCGTTCAACGCGTGATTGTATTGATGGAACATACCAACAAACATGGCGAGCCAAAAGTATTGGCTGAATGTACGCTCCCCCTGACAGGCAAAAAAGTGGTGAATCGTATCATCTCTGATTTAGCCATCATGGATGTGACCGATAACGGTTTAAAACTGGTTGAGCTAGCAGACGGTGTCACGTTTGAAGAATTACAATCAAAAACGCCCGTAACCATTGCACAATAATTGCACTATAACACCTGCAAAATAGCAACTGTAAAATAGCGCTGTTACAAGTCAGCGTTAAATTGCCATTAAAAGGACAGTGAAAAAAGACAATAATAAAGGACAGTGATGCTGTCCTTTATTATCGTCTTTTATGGTTTTGGCTTTTTTACTTTCGGTGATTTGTCCTCTATAATGACATCATTATCAACATTTATCCAACACCATGATTGCATCTCGCTTCTCTCATCCCAAATTTATCACCGATGAAGACAATCCGCTGATTGATCGTAAATATCCCAATGAGATGACAGCCGATGACGGTGTGGCATTGCCGCAAATTTATCGGTTTGACTTTGCCGAGGTGCCAGATTTTAGCCAAACAGTAATGCAAATCACCCCGGTGATTGATGCACCCAATATGATGGATAAGCGCAATTATCATGAAGCGGTATCAGAGAATGTCACCCCTGCTACTGATAAACCTGTGCACATGTCTCAACAAACGGCGTCATCGGCGGCGCCCACTTCGCTCAAAAACCCCCTTGCTTCTCAATCGCTAACCAGCAAAATCCCACCAAAAACACGCTCAAATCGCCAAGTCATTGCGCAAGCAAGGGCCCAAGCCAAACAGATTGAACAGCAAAAACAACAACAAGAACAGCAACGCCAAGCACATGAAATCGCGCGCTATCAGGCAGAAGTTGAAGCCGCGCTACTCAACCCCACACTGCATGAAGGACTGCTCAATCAGCGAAAATCCATTGCCGAATCACAGGCAGTGGTCAACAAACATGCGATTTTTGGCGAGCTTACACAGGATTTGCAGACCATTCAATGGCTTGATTCAGACATGACTGAGCAAAACCGAGCAATGTATGAAAAAGCGGTTGCGCTGATTCAAACAGCGCAATCAAGTGGCAATTTATTAGAAAGCAATTTATTAGAAAGCAACGTATTAGAAAACAATTTATTAGAAAATGATGTACTCGAAGAAAATGTCCCAGCAGAAAATGTAGGGGAAAACCCTATATCAGCAGATAATTTGGCAACAGCCGTACAAGTGATTGATGAATTTGCCAAGAATGGTCTTGCGGATGCATTACTGCGTCGAGCGCTGTGGCTATTTGAAGGCAATCACTTACTCAAGATTTCTCAAAACTCCCAACAAGCCTTGCTACTGTTGCAACAAGCAGCCTCACAACATGACAATCGGGCAGAGAAATTACTCAGTAAACTCTACTATGCAGGACATGGGGTCGAGCAAGATAGCGAGATGGGCAAATACTGGCTAGAGCTGGCTGCGGCACATGGTCACCCTGACGCTATTCGCATTTCGCAAGGTATTGCCACCCTGTCATTACTCAAGCAAACCCAACGCGAAGATACTAGCTATGGCAAAAAAATGGTGCTTGCAACTGCGGCGCTGATTGTGTTAATGATACTGATATTTGTCGCAGTTAAAGTTTAAAGATTTGGATGAATGACGTGATTTGGGATTAAACAAGATTAAATATCTCAATAACTACCAAAAAATTTAGCCATCATTTGGGTCATCAGATGACACTAGTGCACCCTCATCATCGCTATCCTGACGCTCATCACGCTCCTCATCATTAGGCTCATCGCTCGCTAAGTTTGGCGTCAGCAGCGGATAATTGTTTAAGATATAACAAAACAATTCAGCCGTTTTTTGGGTGTCATATAAGGCAGAATGCGCTTCATTACCATCAAATTCTAGTCCAGCGAGTTTGCACGCTCTCGCCAGTACCGTTTGCCCAAACGCAAGCGCGGATAAGGTGACGGTATCTAACACGGAGAACTGGTGAAATTGGCTTTGATTTTTGCTATTGGTACGCTCAATTAAAGCATTTAAAAAGCTCAGGTCAAAATGCGCATTATGCCCCACCAAAATACATTTGGTACATTGGGTCGATTGACGCACCGTTTTTAAATATTTAAAAATACGGCGAATGGCGGTTTTTTCATCTTCGGCAATGGCTTTTCGCATCGGGCTGTGGGGATTGATACCGGTGAATTGCAGGGCGCGCGCTTCAAGATTTGCCCCTTCAAACGGCTCAATATGGGCATTGACCGCCTCACCTGGGTAAAAACGCCCGGTATCATCCATCAAAATTGGAATACAGGCAATCTCAAGCAAGGCATCGGTTTTTGGATTGAACCCTGCTGTCTCTACATCCACCACCACGGGCAAGTAATTGCGAAAACGGTTGGCAATAGTCATCGATTCAGTTGTGGCGGTCATACGTTACCTTGCGGAAAAAACAGAAAAATAAAGGGTGAACAATCATACGGCTAAATTAAATGGCATCACTTTCCAGTCCAGCGTTTGTCCAGCCATCAGCGGGGTCAAATCCTTACCGTCAAGATAAGGATAATGCTCGGGGACTTGCCATGCCTCACGTACCAAGGTCACTTTATCACTATTGATAGGTAAGCCATAAAATTTTGCCCCGTGAATACTGGTAAAACCTTCTAACTTATCAAGTTTGCCCACGCTTTCAAAGGCTTGCGCATACAAAGGCAGCGCAATCGATGCACTGTAACAGCCTGCACAACCGCAAGCATTTTCTTTGGTATGCGTCGCGTGGGGCGCAGAGTCGGTACCAATAAAGAATTTGGGATTGCCACTGGTTGCCACATCAAGTAATACTTTTTGGTGACTTTGGCGTTTTAAAATCGGCAAGCAATAAAAATGCGGTTTAATGCCGCCCACCAGCAGGTGATTACGATTAAACAGTAAATGCTGCGGGGTAATCGTCGCTGCGACATTTTTGCCCTGTGACAACACAAAGTCAGCGGCATCACTGGTGGTGATGTGTTCAAAGACGATTTTTAGTTTTGGAAATTTATCAATGAGATTGACCATCACTTCATCAATAAAGCGTTTTTCACGGTCAAAAATATCAATATGATGGTGCGTCACTTCACCATGCACAAGCAGCGGCAAACCCACCGCTTCCATCTTGGCAAATACATCGGTGCAATGATTGATATGGCTCACCCCATCCGCAGAATTGGTGGTCGCACCTGCAGGATATAACTTGACTGCTTTTACTACACCTGAAGCAACGGCAGCTTCGATGTCTTCTGCCGTCAGTGACTCGGTCAAATAAAGCGTCATCAATGGCTCAAATTGCTGGGAGATACTGTCGTTGGGCACTTGCGCCAAAATACGCTCACGATAAGCGATAGCATCAGCGGCTGTTTTGACGGGTGGCACCAAATTTGGCATACAAATGGCGCGGCGAAAATTGGCAGCGGCATGTGGCACCGTCGTAGCAAGCGCCTGCCCGTCCCGTAAATGAATATGCCAGTCATCAGGTGCAGTAATAGTAAAAGTATTGATAGATGCAGTCGCTGCGCTCATGATTTCCTCGAAAAGCTTTGAGAGTGCCTTAAAAAAACAACGTCAAAAACCGATAATTGAAGCGTTGAAAAACTTGTGCATCATAGCAGTTTTAGGCAAAAAACGACATGAAAATATTTTCGAGCTAGTCAGACTCATAAACAATGTGTCAATTTATGTCGTTGTGCTAAACAACTTAATTTGTATTGAATTTATTGCTAGGTTTTTTATCTGTTTTATTATTAGCCTTATCGTCGGGCTTTTTGACCGATTTTTTGTCAGGGGCGGTTTTTGATGATGGTGACTTGTCTTTTTCTTTTGGCGATTTTTCTTTTACCGCTTTGTCCTTAGTCGTAGATTTTTTGGTGGTACTAGAAGTTTTTTCAGATTGTCCACTGTCGACTTTAGATGAGCTAGCTTTTTTCTTTTGGTCTTGTTTAGCCTCATTCTTACCATCGGCTTTGAAATCATTGTCGATATTTTTTTTGCGGTCTTTTTTGCTTTCCGCTTTTTTGCTTTCCTCTTGTTTATCAGATTTTTTCATAGCTCGCGCTTTTTCAGATTGTACCGAAGGCTTTTCATCCAATGACTTAGATTTATCGTGTTTCTTGCGATGCTCAGCTGTAGTCATCTCATTGGTCACTGTACTCGGTGTCGAGGCGACTTTTACTATCGCCACATCGTGATAAACCGGGTGTGCCACTGACATTTTTGCTGAGGGTTGGGTGGCGGCAGGCTTATCTTTGACGCTCACCAACGCGCCTATTCCGCCAAAAACGGCGACAGATAATACAGTGGCGGTCGCAATCCAATTTTTTTGTAACTTATCTATCCAATGAGCGGGTTTGCGAATTTGCGGTTTGGCAAAAATATTGCTGGCCGAAAGGGCTGTTTGTGTGTTTGATGTCACGGTTTTGTTTATTTGGCGGTTGCCGGTTGAAATCACCTGTTGATTCAAGTGAGCATGCGGGATGGTTATTGGCGCAATGTTAAAAAAATTGGCCGCTTTATAAATAGCCATTTGCTGAATAATATGCTGTTGATAGACAGGCAAGTCCGCAACATTTTGAATTTTTGACCATTTTAATTGCTGTTGCTGCATTGCTTGAAAACTGACAGCGCGCCTAAAACCCAGTGCATTCATCAGCCCCGTATCTTCTGGCAACATAAAAAAAACGGGCTGCATCGCAAGCCACTCAGTAATCTGCCCTGAGTCTATGGTGTTTTGTAGTGAACTTATTATATCTGCCAAATTTATCGACGCCAATGCAGTGATGGTTTGCCAAATAGTTAACAGCTTATCTGAGGGCAGATGGGTTTTTTCCAGTAGCACGCCGGCAATCATGGTTTTTTGGGTTTCATCATCAAACAACTGCTCAAAAATCGATGCGCTTTTTTTAGACAGTTGTTTTAGAGTTACAAAATTGCTGCTGTTTTCAATGAAATTTTCTGTAACTAAAGTAACCAATAATTCTAAAACAAAATCATACTCATCTGTTACCTGCGCCAAATTTTGATGGATTAATGACGGATTTTGCTGAATTTTTGCCGATAACTGATACAGCATGATTTTTAACAGCTCAGGCAGCACTTTTTTGAGATAACAAATTGATATGTGCGACCCATCTGCAACTATCGGTAGCAATGGCGGCAGAGTGTTTGCCCAAAAATGATATAACGATATATGGTCAATGATATTAAAAGGCGTTGAAGGATTTTTTGACAGCATATTTCGTCACTTAATTTACATTTTTTGGCATTGGGATGGTTAGTGAGTTTTTAGCAATATCGTAGCTGCAGGGCAACTTCTTTATACGCCCTCTAAAAAAATAGCGTTAAATTTAGAAATCTTGTTGATAATTTATAATTTCAATTCGATTAAATTCATCAAATTATGATTAGAATTTGTTGTAACTTTTGTGCAAAATTAGTAAAGTAGATAGCATCAAAAATTATATTTTAGCATCAATCACGTAACATTTTCTGCTCATCGAAAAATTGGTAATTTTTTCTGATTCTATTTATCTCTATCGATTTATTTAGCAGCCTTACTTACTTTCTCTAGGATAACTTTATGGCTATCTCTACCAACCTAATCAAGTCCTTTCAACTCTCGGCATTGACGACCGCACTTGCCCTCGCTGGTTGTGGCGGTGGTGGCGGTAATGATACATTGCCGCCGCCTGTAAACGGCGGTGGTACTACTGATAGTACAGGCTCAACACCCACATCAGCTATCAATATAAGTGCGATTTCCTTAGAAGGTGTGAATAGTGCTAACTTTATTCCTAGTACAGGTGCCACTGCTAAAGTCAAAGTAACTGATGCCGCGGGTAAGGGTATATCTGGAGCTATTGTAGCTTTTTCGGCAAGTGGCGGCGTGAGTTTTAGTACCACTAATAGTTCAGTATTAACTGATACTGAAGGTAACGCTTCTATTTTTGTTAAACCTATAGATATAAATGATAATGGTACTTATACGCTGACCGCCACATCAACGTATAATAGCATCACTGCAACTAGCAAACCTTACGCCTTTTCATTACAAAAAACCAATCTAAAAATTACACAGTTAAAAACTGAAGTGCCTACTAATACTACACTAGAAGTTGGTGGCTCCACCAATGTTTCTTTAATCGTGACTGATGAAAATGGTGTGGTACAACCAAATACCACTGTTAACTTCACCAATAATTGTGGCACATTCACTGAAGATTCAGTAATGACCAATAGTGAAGGTGTAGCAACCACTACTTACTCTGCTATAAAGGCTGATGGTAGTCTATGTACAGACACGTCTGTTATTATCACTGTCTCAACTACTACCGGTGTTTCTGCCAATACTTCTATTAATTTGACTCCAATAGTCGGCAACTCTATCGCCTATACGACGACAGGAGCAGTGAATCTAGGCGCAAGTAATAGTGGTTCATCAACATCAGGTCAAATCGAATTTACTGTGTATTCAAATGGTAAACCTGCCGCTAACCAAGATGTCATCATTAATAAAACCTATGCTCCACTCGATTTCAGTTTTGTTAAACTTGGCAATCAATCAGCACAAACAGTAAAAAGTGATAGTAATGGTAAGGTTAATGTAACGCTTTATCCTGGTGCGTTGCCTGGACCTGTTGAGTTAAAAGCCACTTTAGCAACCAATTCGACCATCACTGCACTCTCTAAAGATGTTGCAGTTGCGACAGGGCGTGCTACCCAAAACGGCATGAGTGTCTCTCTACTCAAAAATACTTTAGCAGTTGGCGTGGACGGTGACACAACAGAGGTAACGGTACGTTTAGTTGATAGAGTTGGCAATGCAGTACCTGATGGTACGGTGGTAAGCTTTGTTTCTGAAGGTGGTAAAATTACACCTAACTGCTCAACCGTTGATGGTGTCTGTTCTGCTACATTTACTACTCAAAATCCGCGTAGTGATGGTAGATTGTCTGTTGTAGCTTATGTCGAAGGTGATAAATCTTATATTGATAGCAATGGAAATAACAAATTCGATATTGGTGAGCCATTAAGTCACAATATTGGCAGTTTCTATCGTGATGACAATGAAAATGGCGCTCATGATTTAGGTGAGTATGTTTATATTCGTCCAATTACGGGATCGCCATTAGCTTGTGGCACTTCTTCATTTGGTCAACCAAATTTAGTTACCCAAATTTTAAGTGTCAATCCCTTATCCACCGTCACACACCAGTGTGACAACCAATTAGAAGCTGTATTACGTTATCAGTTTGTATTAGGTCTTGCAAATAATGTACCTACTTATGTAGAGGATGTAAGAGTCTTACAAGCAGGTAGCAGCATATATAGCTTTAGAATGTATGGCAATGGTGAAAAAACAGTTTCTATGCCTGCAGGTACATCGATTAGCGTGACCGCCAAAGATAATACTAGTGGCACCAACTCTGCAACTTGTACCGCAGAATTTACTAATGGAAACTTAACTGTACCTTCTATTGTAAATTTATCTAATGGCACAGTAGCAAATAGTGATGTTAGCTATACTTTAAATTATAAAGACTGTGAAGCTGGCGATGAAATACGCATCACAACTGTAACTCCTGCGCCATCAGCAAACACAGTTACAAAAACAATTTATGTTAAATAATTTTTGTAACACGTTAAAAAACCCCTTACACAATGTAAGGGGTTTTTGTTTGTCACTACAAAAATTCAAAAGATTAAGTCAACATCCGCCCCCGTGCGGTGCGTACGATATAACCTTGCTGAATCAGATACGGCTCAATCACATCTTCAAGCGTGCCTCTATCTTCTGCCAAAGCCGCTGCAATCGACTCAACCCCCGCAGGTCCGCCATTAAAACGCTCTTCTAACATCTCAAGATAACGTCTATCAAGATTATCAAGCCCGCGTTTATCAACTGCGAGCATATCGAGTGCGCTATGCGCAATTTCAGCGGTGACGGTGCCATCGCCTTTAACTTGGGCATAATCACGTACGCGGCGTAGCAACCGATTGGCAATACGCGGTGTACCGCGCGAACGTCTAGCGACTTCGACTGCCCCTTCTTTGGTCATAGGCACGTTAAGTAATCCAGCCGATCTTGTGACAATGGTCGTTAAGTCCTCCACATTATAAAACTCCAATCGCTGCAAAATACCAAAACGGTCACGCAGTGGCGAGGTCAACAAACCTGCTCGCGTGGTCGCAGCCACCAAAGTAAAAGGCGGCAAATCAAGCTTTATGGAGCGTGCAGCAGGTCCTTCGCCAATCATAATATCAAGCTGAAAATCTTCCATCGCAGGATACAAAATTTCTTCAATCATTGGGCTTAACCGGTGAATCTCATCAATAAAGAGCACATCACCCGGCTCTAGATTGGTTAGCATTGCTGCCAAATCACCCGCGCGTTCAAGCACAGGACCAGACGTTGAGCGCAGATTACCGCCCATCTCACGGGCGATAATGTTGGCGAGTGTGGTTTTACCCAGTCCAGGCGGTCCAAATATCAATGTATGGTCGAGCGCTTCTTTTCTCGATAATGCCGCGTTGATAAACACGCCCATTTGTTCTTTGACCACAGGCTGACCGATATATTCAGCGAGTAAGGCTGGACGGATATTATTGTCATTCTGGTCTTCTGAGCGCCCCATCGGACTAATTAGACGTTGCTGCGAATTGGCACTTGAAAAAGGTGGAATCATAAGTATTTGACACTAGTTGCAAGTTTTAACGAGGATAATAGCACTGGCAACTCTTGCAAGTGCTATGGGATGTACAGAGAAAAAGTAAAAAAATTTAGGGCAACACACGCTGCAATGTCATATCACATTGGGTGCCTTTACTATCCTTGCACCACTGCATTTGCTCACCTTGCTGTTTGACGTAAGCAACCAAAATATCCCCCGTCTGGTCAACGCGATTGCCAGAACAGTCTGTTGCATTGTTATCATATTGGGTTTGAATCGCTAGTACTGGTAATCCATTCCCTGTGTCAGCGTACAAGTATTTACCATACGTAAATTCCTGACCGCTTGAACCGATAAATTGCTGATCACGCCCAAAATTATACCGCTCTTGGCAATTTGGCTGCGCAGCGTCGGTTTTATCAAGTCGCAGCTGCCACTGTCCTGCGATATTTGGCAAAATATGCGTCGACACTTGCGCCACTTGCTGTTGGGTTTTGCTATCATCGGGCAACGTACCCACCATGGCCAAACTGGTTAAAATGCCTATCAACGAAATATTCATCAAGTCCATCGTTATTTTGTTCCTTTTATCATGCCATCTTTATAAGCTAATAACCCAACTCATCTACCAGTTCTCAATCAGCCAATTTTTACTCAGCGCTGTTAGCACTGACCTTTATAGTAACTTTTAATAACAACTTTTGGTATTGGGGGTTAATATGCAAAGATATTCAAAATGTTAAAGGCTAAATTATTGTGTTTTTAATGGGGTCAGCACACAAAAATTTAACCCAAAACCACAAAAATTATTTAAGCACTTTATTTAAACACTTTAACTTTATTCAAATACTTAAAGTTTCATGTTAATCAGTGGCTTTAATCATACTTGTTTTTGGCTTTATTTGCTATAACACAATAATGCTCATAATGCAGTCTTGCCAAAACATCAGGCGGTCATAAAATCTGTGCAAATTTGCTTGTCAAAAAGTTAAAAACCCAGCATAATAGCCGAAGATTTCAGGAGAGAATGTTGTTTTGTTTTTCATCAAATTATGAAATACCAAAACCATCACCGAAGGCGTAAAGACCCTATAATCGCTCAGGTAAAAGGACTGGAATCGTAATTTTTGGCAGTGGCGAATTTCTCAATATTTTCAGCACTGCATCAAAATATAACAAATCTGGAGAGTGTATTGCTTGGCAATACCACCGAAGGGGAAAAGATTGACTTGTCTGTCTATACTATAAGACTAT
This sequence comes from Moraxella sp. CTOTU46934, assembly GCF_031979465.1. Classification (NCBI taxonomy): domain Bacteria; kingdom Pseudomonadati; phylum Pseudomonadota; class Gammaproteobacteria; order Moraxellales; family Moraxellaceae; genus Moraxella; species Moraxella sp. CTOTU46934. Next base: position 6,428 of record NZ_DALZEG010000009.1, on the reverse strand, counting down.
AAAAAGTTGACAAGCCGATTGAAAATCTCAGGTAACAGGACAGATAGGGCTGATAGCTACCGACATAAAGTTGGATTAGTTTTAGTGCTCTATTGATGTGCGATGTTTGGTTTTAGCGTTTTATCCCACGCTATTAAAACATCAAATAAACCATCAAGCCGTTATTTGATTTTTATCCACTCTAGGATTTGCCATGTCAGCCACAGACAAGCCTTTAAACCGCACCCCTTTTTATCAATCCCATATCGATAGCAACGGCAAAATCGTTGACTTCTCTGGTTGGCAATTGCCTATCCATTATGGCTCACAGATTCAAGAGCATGACGTTGTGCGTACGGATGCGGGCATGTTTGACGTGTCACATATGGTCGTGACTGACATCGCCGGCAAAGACGCCAAAGCTTGGCTGCAAAAACTGCTCGCCAATGATGTCGCCAAACTCAAATTTGTCGGTAAAGCGCTTTATTCTGCCATGCTAAACGAAAACGGCGGTGTGATTGATGACTTAATCGTTTACCGGATGAACGATGCAGAGACCGAGTATCGTATTGTATCAAATGCTGCCACCCGTGATAAAGATTTGGCACAGTTTGACAAAATCGCCAAAGACTTTGCTGTCACCATTACCGAGCGCCCAGAACTTGCTATGCTTGCGGTACAAGGCCCCAATGCTCTGCAGAAACTGAGCCAAGCCAAACCAAATTGGGCAGATAGCCTAACTACCTTAAAACCCTTTGTGGGCAAAGATTTGACCGACATTGAAGGCGTAGATTGGTTTGTGGCGCGTACCGGTTATACGGGTGAAGACGGCGTTGAAGTCATTTTGCCACAAGCCGAGGCCTCAGCATTTTTTACCTTACTCAAAGACCATGGCATCGCCCCAGCAGGATTAGGTGCCCGTGATACATTACGTCTTGAAGCGGGCATGAATTTGTATGGTCATGAGATGGATGAATCCATCAATCCGTATGAATGCGGTATGGCGTGGACGTTAGCGGTAAAAGATGATCGGGATTTTGTGGGTCGTGAGGCTATGCAAGCCAAACAAGACCAAGCGATTGCTGAGGGTAATGACGTCATGCAAGTAGGTTTAGTGCTAGAGTCACGTGGGGTACTGCGTGAAGGCATGATGGTAAAGCTAGACAATGGCAAAACTGGCGTAATCACCAGCGGTACCTTTAGCCCAAGCCTCAAACAATCGATTGCGATTGCCCGTATTCCAAAGACGACGGATACAGCAGCCACCGTTGATTTGCGGGGTACACCGACGCCAGTACGTATCATTTCGTTACCGTTTGTTAGAAATGGCAACAAACAATTCAACTAAGATTTTATCATGATATGATGGATTTAGCGCTTATTAATGAACCATATTCAAATGATTAGTCAGCGTACTTTGAAAAACCGATAATAAATTCATCATACTTTAGAAGGTAAAATCATGAAAAAATTACTGTTTGTTGTACCGTTTTTGGCAAGCTTGGCGGCCTGTACCTCAACCCAAGTTGCACAGCCTAGTCCGTCACAAGTGTTGGCAGTTCAAGCAAATTCACAAACCTTTAAGTGTGACAACAACACTGAAGTTGTGGCATTCTATGGTGAAGAAAACGGCAGCAATGTCGCTAATTTAAAAATCACCTCGCCAATGCTCGGTCTAAACCAAGCGGCGATGGTATTAAAACAAGATGTATCAGGCTCGGGTAACCGCTATACCTTGTCAAATGCGACCAAAACTACCATGTATGATTGGGGCGTTAAAGGTGCACAAGGTGCGTTAACCGTGACCTCACAAGGTCGTGATTATAACTTTGTGTGTAATGCTATTTAATCCGATTCACTTGTTGAATGGGTTAAACCGCTAAGTTATTTTAAGTTTGGTCGATATACATTGTATCGACCAAATTTTTGTTACTTATGTTTGTTAAATTACTAAGCTTTTAAATACTAGGCTTTTAAATACTAGGCTTTTAAAACTAGGCTTTTAAAAATGTTTAGTAAAAAGGCGCCAAGTGTGACTGCTTGGCTAACAGCCTTTTATTTTCACCCCTACTTTCGCTTTGAGGAAAATAGTTATGAGCAATATTCCAGCAGATTTAAAATATGTGGCTAGTCATGAATGGTTACGCCAAGAAGAAGACGGCACTATCACCGTTGGTATTACTCACCATGCCCAAGACTTGCTCGGTGACATCGTGTATGTTGAATTGCCTGAAGTGGGTGAACACGTTGAGGTGGATGCTGAAATTGCCGTGGTCGAATCGGTGAAAGCTGCCTCGGATGTTTACGCGCCCATCGCTGGTGAAATCCTAGCGGTCAATGAAGCTTTAGTAGATGCCCCAGAAACCATTAATGAAGACCCTTATGGTGAAGGTTGGTTCTTTAAAATCAAACCAGACAATGCCGATGATTACCAAGGCTTGATGGACGCAGACGAGTACCAAGATAGTATTTAATCGTTTTTATCGCATCGCTTTTATCCAATCGTCGTTATAGAGTCTAGCACTAAGGTAATCGCTTGATTACCTTAGTCTGTTGTCCTATCAATTAACTGTAATGCATCCTTTATTTTGTTAATTTGAGAGCTGCTATGTCAACACTTACCCCGCTTGCTGACCCAAAACAAGCCAGTTTTTATGAGGTGGTGAGCACTCGCCGTTCGGTACGACGCTTTACCAAAACGCCCATCAGTAATGAGGTGCTAAACGCCTGTCTCGATATGGCGATGTTAGCGCCTAGCTCAAGTAATTTACAGCCTTGGCAATTTTTTGTGATTGAATCAGAAGAAAAACGCCAAAAAACTGTGACCTATTGTATGAGCCAAAATGCAGCAAAAACCGCCAATAAGCTGATAGTCGTGGTCGCTCGTACTGACACGTGGCGTCAACATGCCAAAGACAATATCAAGTATTTTCCTGTCAAACCCGTACCAAAACCCGTACAAGACTATTATGGCAAGCTCATTCCGCTGACCATGACACGCGGTGTGATGAATGTGTTCACCCCTGCCAAGTGGGCGCTGACGCAAGCCACTCGCAAAGTCAGAGGTGCGATGGTTGACCCCATCTATGATGCTGACGATCTCAAAAACTGGGCGCTCATTAGCACGTCACTGGCAGCTGAGAATTTGATGCTCGCTTTGCGTGCACACGGCTTTGATAGTTGCCCCATGGGGGGATTTGATGAGCCACAACTCAAAAAATTGCTTGATCTCAATGAAGAGCAGCATATTTGTATGGTGATTGCTGCCGGTGAGCGCGACGAGCGTGGTATCTATAGTGAGCAATACCGTTTTGAGCGTGAGCGCTTTATCGTTAAGGTGTAATATCGTTAAAGTGTAATTTTTATCCATTCAACCGATGTTTGTCATGTTAGCCATGGCAAAACCTGCTATTTTTTTCAATGTTTTATCAGACGCTAAAGGAAACTTGAATGAGTCAACCGTCTTTTCAATCATTTGCTGATTTATTCCAATCATCAGAATTTATTCATCGTCATGTTGGCATTAGCCAAGATGAAAAAGAAGCAATGCTACAAGCCGTCGGCGCTGACAGCATGGCAAGCTTTATTGAACAGACGGTGCCAGCTTCTGTACGTCTTAGCAAAGAGTTAGATTTGCCCCTCAGTATGACTGAGCATGATGCCTTGGCAAAGTTGCGTGGGTTGGCGGATAAAATCAAGGTCAATAAAAGCTATATTGGCTTAGGCTATTATCCGACTCGCTTACCTGCGGTGATTCAACGTAATGTGCTTGAAAACCCAGGCTGGTACACGGCTTACACCCCTTATCAAGCGGAGATTGCCCAAGGTCGCTTAGAGGCATTACTTAACTTCCAACAAGTTTGTATTGACTTATCAGGTCTTGAATTGGCGGGCGCAAGTTTGCTTGACGAAGCGACGGCGGCGGCTGAAGCGATGGCGATGGCAAAACGCGTGGGTAAAAGTAAATCTAACCAATTTTTTGTTGATAGCCGTATCTACCCTCAAACCTTAGATGTCATCAAAACCCGTGCCAAATATTTTGGTTGGGAGATAGTGGTCGGTGATTTTGACGTTGCCAAGAATGGCGATTTCTTTGGCGCAATTTTCCAGTACGTGGGTAGCGAAGGCGATGTGGTTGATTTAACTGATATCATCAGTGCAGTCAAAGCCAAAGGCACGCAAACAATCGTTGCCGCTGATGTGATGAGTCTAGTACTTCTCAAATCACCGGGTAGCATGGGTGCGGATGTGGCACTCGGCAACACCCAGCGTTTTGGTGTGCCGATGGGCTTTGGTGGTCCACACGCGGCCTATTTTGCGTTTAAAGACAGTGCCAAGCGCTCTGCCCCAGGTCGTATCATTGGCGTATCAGTGGATGCCCAAGGTAAACAAGCCTTGCGTATGGCACTACAAACCCGTGAACAACATATCCGCCGCGAAAAAGCCAACTCAAATATTTGTACATCGCAAGTGTTACTGGCCAATTTGGCTGGGATGTATGCGGTGTATCATGGTCCCGAAGGCGTCAAACGTATCGCCACCCGCATTCATGCGTTAGCAAGCGCTTTTGCCCAAGCCATCAAACAAGCTGGTATGTCGATTGTGCATGAGCAGTTTTTTGATACCGTGTTGGTGAACACCCAAGGTCAAACTGAGCAAATCTATCAAAATGCCCTCAATATCGGCTATAACCTGCGCAAAGTAGACGATAACCATATCGCCATTGCCTTTAACGAAACCAGTGACGCAGCGGATTTTGGTATACTCACGCAGTTATTTACAGGCGTAGCCGCTCAATTATCTGATGATATCAGCTTGTCTTTGCCAGCGTCATTGCTACGTACCGATGCGATTTTAACTCATCCTGTCTTTAATCGTTATCACACCGAACATGAAATGCTGCGTTATTTGAAAAAGCTAGAAAACAAAGACTTGGCGATGAATCATAGTATGATTTCGCTGGGTAGTTGTACCATGAAACTTAACGCCACTAGCGAAATGCTACCGATTACTTGGAATGAATTTGCCAATGTGCACCCATTTGCGCCACGTGAACAAGTGGGCGGCTATATTGAAATGATTGAAGGCTTGCAAGAGCAACTCAAAGCCATCACAGGGTTTGATGCTATCTCTATGCAGCCAAATTCAGGCGCGTCAGGCGAGTACGCGGGGCTATTGGCGATTCGTCGTTATCATGAAAGCTTAGGTCAACCTAATCGTCATATCTGTCTGATTCCGCGCTCCGCACATGGCACCAATCCTGCCACGGCGCAAATGATGGGGATGGAAGTCGTCGTGGTAGCCACCGATGAGCGTGGTAACGTTGATATTGCCGACTTGACTGAAAAAGCGGAAAAATACAGCGACAATTTGGGCGCCTTGATGATTACTTACCCTTCAACACACGGTGTGTTTGAAGAAGGTATCCGTGATATCTGTAACTTGATTCATCAACACGGTGGTCAAGTGTATATGGATGGCGCTAACATGAACGCGCAGGTCAGTATGATGCAACCTGCGGATGTCGGTGCTGACGTCCTACACATGAATTTGCACAAAACTTTCTGTATTCCACACGGCGGCGGCGGTCCTGGCATGGGCCCTATCGGTATGAAATCACATTTGGCGCCTTTTATTGCCAACCACGTCGTATCTGCGGTACCCAATGCCCAAGATGGCATGAGTGCGGTATCGGCTGCCCCGTTTGGCTCAGCCAGCATCTTGCCTATCTCATGGATGTATATCACCATGATGGGTCGTGATGGCTTGGTGCAAGCGACAGAAGCTGCGCTATTAAATGCCAATTACACGGCTATGAAATTAAAAGACCATTACCCTGTACTTTATAGTGGTGAAAATGGTCGCGTCGCCCATGAATGTATCATTGATATCCGCCCACTAAAAGCCGAAACAGGCATCACCGAAGTTGATATCGCCAAACGCTTAATGGATTACGGGTTTCATGCGCCAACGATGTCTTTCCCCGTGGCAGGTACTTTGATGATTGAGCCGACTGAGTCGGAAAGCAAAGAAGAGCTAGACCGCTTTATCTCAGCCTTAATTCAAATCAAAGCTGAGGCGATGAAAGTTAAAAACGGCGAGTGGCCAGCAGATAACAACCCACTGGTGAACGCACCACACACCGCGCAAGTGGTAACCGGTGACTGGGATCGTCCATACAGCCGTGAAGAAGCCGCCTATCCACTTGCCTATGTACGTGACAATAAATTTTGGCCATCGGTGAGCCGTATCGATGATGTGTATGGCGACAAAAACTTAATCTGTTCTTGCCCCGATATCTCAAGCTATGAGAATGGTGAAATCGCAGAGTAAACTTCAATCAACACTTACCGTATTTTTACAAAAGCCATGCAAAAATGTGTGGCTTTTTGCTTTGACTTCCTCCCCTCCCTATCGTTCGGGGATTCCTTCTACAAGACGGTCAAGCC